>NZ_JAMYPT010000019.1:0-102377 GCF_040320505.1 Mesorhizobium sp. M0678
AGTTCGCGTTCCATATCGGCAAATGCTCGCTGGCGTGACCAATTATTTGCTCGGACGAGGTAATCTCAAGAACGGGCTAGGTACCAGCGCCTAAGCCGCCCCCCCCCCCCGGGCCCCCCCCCCCCCCCCCCCGGGCTCCATTCCATGGAGATCGACATGTTCGACCGGAACAGAAGCTGCTCCTATGACGAGCAGCACAAGAGACGTTTCCACGCGACAGCCCGTTCACGGCTGAAGAAACTCGCCGCCGAACTTGCCCTGCCGCACGGAAGCTTTGACCCGCGCTCAAACAAGGCGGGCATAGCCGTTTCCGGTGAAATTATACTCTGCACCATGACTGCGCCTACATCCAGGTCAGCCAGTTCGGTTTGTCCTCAGGTCACGGCATCCTGATCCGCACCTGCAAGGGCCGCAAGGATTATGTCGGCGGGGCCAACCACTTCGTCGCGCTCGGCATGCTCGACGACATCCCGGCGCTCGCCGCCGCCGTGCGCGCCATCACTGGGGTTGGTCGAGACGATTCGCGTTCCTCCGAGCGACGTGCCGCCTGAACCCTGCAAACCCCATCATCGCCGGTGCACGCGCCGGCCGCGGGCTCGGCCAGTCGACAGCCACAACACCAAACAGTTGCGACGACGCGGTTCATGCCGCGCGTGGCCGACCCGCGTTCAGGAGAACCCCATGACCGCACATCCACCCTTCAGGAAGGTGCTCGACGGCGTCGCCACCCGCGAGCAGATGTTCCAACTGTTCAGCCGACACAAAGATACTCCCGGCATCGATCCGCTTTCCGGCACTCCCTATTCAGGCGAGTGGTTTCAGATCACCGCGTCAGAATATCACTTCATGCTCGATTTGCTGCCGCCGCTCTTCATGCGCACCGGCATGTTCGGCATCTCGGAGTTCAAGACCGGCAACGTGACCAGCGTATTCTTCGCGATCCGGATCCGGGGCCGCGAACGCTGTATTCATGGCTTTTGCGACCTCACGGATCGGCAATCCCCGGACAAGATGCGCGCCGCCATCATCGCCCACGAGACCGGCGCGAGCGACAGCATGACCCGCGCGGAGAAGCTCGAGGCGATCTGGAATATGACCCCCCGTCGAACTCAGGGGCATCGCCCGCAATGCAAATCCCGGGACCGGGTGGGCCGAACATCGCGGCAAATGCACGATTCTCATTAACGCCGGAAAGCATGATGCTGTCTTCAAGCTGCTTGATGATCTGTCGGATCTCGAGATTGACGAACTCCTGTCCTCCGCCCGATCAAGCCGGAACTCAAAGAAGGGAGGCGACGATAAAGGTTATCCCTGAGAGCTGCCGCTCGGAAGCGAAACGTCCCTATTAGCATGGTCCGCCTACTCCGCTGAAATGGGCGCGTCGGATAGGCTATGCGGCGCGATGTCTATCGAGGAGGCGTTCTATCGGACGCCGACGGGCGAGACGCTCTCGCACATTACGATCGCTTGCACGCAGCCCTATCGCTTTCCAAGATACCGTGACGGCGACCGACATTGCTCGATCAGTGCGTCGCCGCCGGCCGGCGCATTTTCACGGTATTTGAGGCCAGCACTGACCAGGTGCTCGTAGTCCAGCGAGCCACGTATCAGGGTCAGACTTCAACTCGGATGATCCTGGTCACCTGATCACCGTGGGTAATCGCCCACAGCGAGGCCGTGTGGCCGACTGGTTCGACGATATGATCGACCAGTCGCCGAACAAAACTTCGGATCAGGACCTGCCGCGCGGGATGTATCCGGCATTGCGTAGGGCGCCGATGAAGAGGCTGGCCGGGCCGGCGATACTCGTCCTGGCCTGCATAGGTAGCGGCAGAGTGTTCCAGTCTTCCAAGGGAGTGATAAAGCAGGAGAAAGTGCCATTGACCATCCAATGGCTGATCGCCGAGCCCTGCTTGTCCAGCGCCAGAATGCCTGTCTGGTTGCTTGGATATCGGACGGCGGCGATCCGCTGCATTTCCAAGTCGCCATCGATGCGCAAATCAAAAAGCAGTACGCCGTGGCTTCTGATGGCAATTTCTGCGACTTTTTCCGTGAATCCAAGAGGAAGCGCACGGACGCTTTCGACCGCCATCCCGAAAACAATCGCGTCCAGCTCATCCGCAGCCATGAGAAGATTTGCTCCCAAGAAAATCAGGATTGCAATCGATGCAGTCGGTTGTGCACAGTCATCGGATGCGGACGGCTGTGAGTCCCTTGTATGTTTGCCCGGCGGCAACGAATGACGGCGTAGGCGGCGCTCGATGCAGGGAGGGGTTCTTTACCGAACCTGGAGCATGCGAGCCTCGTCAGCATGTCGAAATTTGTCAGCTGCCGGTGGATCGAGCGAAGTGGCGCCTGTGGATGGCGGGCATGGATAGGCTCTGAAGATCTCGTTAAATTAGACCTCGGCTCGCAATAGACTGTTTGCATCCCGTTGATCGAGCCAGTCCCCGAGATCAGGGAAACCTCGCTTGCTCGTCGCTGGCCTTCTCCGATAAAGCTCGGCAAGAGCGATAAGATGCCTAGGCGCAGAATACTCGCTGACGCGAAACAGCGACTTGGCTTGCAAGTCGTCCTCACATCAAGGAAGGGACTATGAAGCGCCAGATCCGGCCATTTATCGTGGAAGTCAAACAGAAGCGCGGCAAGCAAAAGCCAAGCCATTCGATCTGGGGTGGTCTCGACCTGTCCAAAATTGTCACCGAGATGACGCAGCTGTCTGATGGTGCTCAGTTGCCAGGTTCTGAGCTCATTGACTCCAGTATAAGACCCATCGATGCTGAAATACGGGACAAACCACAAGCGGAGCATATCATGGCCGATTCTCAGGAAGCTCAAACTGTGCAGACAACAGTGGCACCAGCCAAAGTGGAAGCCTCTGAAGCGAAGAAGAAAGCTCCGCGAGCAAAGAAAGCGAAGGCAGAGCTCGCCAAGCCGACCCGCAAGAACGGGGCGAGACCAGGGGCCCAGGCGGCTGAACCTGCGATGGCAGTGCGGACCGCCCGGAAGACTTACTCTGAGAAGGAACGCGCCCAGAAGCTTGCCCAGATCGAAAAGTCGATCGCTGGAGGGGCGACCAGCAAGAGTGCGGTCGGCCAAGCCGGCATTTCGGAGCAGACCTACTATCAGTGGAAGAGGGCTGTGGCGCCTTCTTCAGATAGCGGCGATCTCCGTGATCTTGTCGCGCTCGAAGAAGAAAACAAGCGCCTTAAGAACCTGCTTGCTGACCGTCTGCGCAAGGAAAATGCCGAGCTCAAGAAGAAGCTGGGCCTTGCGTAAGACATACTGAGCCTCGTTGGAAATTCCGCCGACGCTCAGAGCGGTAACGGCGGCATATCGCCTTCGCCGGCCCGCCACACCCAGGAGCCGATCTCCGGACGCGCGGCGATCATTTCGTCGAGCGAAGCCTCGAACGCTTCGTCCGCACGGGGCGGGACGACAAAGAGCGCGACCGGCTCATCCCTGTTCTGAAGCAAAGCGTTGGCGATCGGCTGGGCGGTTTGCAGGTCGTAGCGCAATCCCTTTACGCTTTTCTCGCCAAGACGCGCAAGCGCGTCAACGAGCCTCTTCTCCTGGATCGTCTCGTAAGGAATCCAGTTCTCGGATACCACCATCAACGCGACCTCCTCGACAATGGCGAGGCCGGCCGGGTTCAGTCCGAAGATCGCGATGGCCATGAGATGTGAGCTGGAATCCGCTTCCCACAGCGACAATTCTTTCTCGAAACGTGCCTGCAAACGCCGATGCAATGCATCGTCGATGATAAAGGGAAAACCGGGCAGGTGCCTGATGACGAGTTTCTGACCCGATCGGGTGGGCATGATTTCCTTCACCTCGCCGACCAGGACCAGCAACTTTCGGGGGCCGGATTTTGGCGGGAGCGCAGGCGCGAGAACCGCGTTGCGACGCTGTTCGATCGCTTGCCTGTTCTCCGCGCGAAACGGCTCGGGCACAAACAGGATATCCGAGAGCGGTCCGCTCCTCACCGTCATTTGCGCGGCAGCTTCGAGCAGATGCCAGCGGACATTCCACCAATGTCGCTTGCCAGCCCATATGGAAGTCCAGACCGTCAGTTCCGCCTCGTGCCAGAGATAATGAAGGAGGCCACGCAGCGACATCCTCCTGGGGCCTCCGGTTACACTGGCGGAGCTCTCGCCAGCGGGCACCGACGCTGCCCGGCTCCCCGTCTTCGACAGGCTGAAATCGAGTTTCAAAGCCGCCATGCCGCTTTGCGGATCAAGCTGGATGGCGCTGCCCATCAAGGCGCCCAGACCGGAGAGTTCGTATGGGGACTCGTAGGAATCGCAGGACGGGTCATGCCCGCCGCCGCTCAGCGGCATGCGCTTGATCAGATGAAGGTCGCCGATGCGGGCGATGTACATCGGGCAGCCCGGCTCGCGGCACAGGCATAGCGGACGCTCGGTGCGAGCATAGGCGTTCGCCAGCGCTGTCTGCAGGTCAGGCGCCCCTTCCTCGTAAACCGCACTGCCAATTCTGAACCGTCGCATCACCTCGCAGCTCCAGGTCGCCGCCGCATCCCTGTCAGCGCATTGAGTCACGACTTTGCGCAGAGCGCAACCCGTTTGGTGCATCGGCGCCAGAGCCAGAGGGGAGCCGGGAGGAGTGCGGCCCGGCTGGTGCGGAGAGAGTGCCGGCGCGGGCGCCACTCCTCTCTCGCAAAGGACATTTCCATGAACATTGTTTCGACCACATCGGCCGTTGCCCGGACGGCCGCTCCCCTCGGCGCGCCGACGCCCGCTCCCATCAACAACGCCCAGGCGATCTATCAGGCGGCAATGCGGCTTCTGCCTTTCCTCGAGCAGGGCAAGCCTGTCAGCACCGCCGCACTGCGCACCGCCATGACGACAAGTTTTGGCGGCAGCGATGCGCAAGGGTTCTGGGTCTGGAAGGACGCCTATGAGGCGCTCGAAGTCGCCCAGGTGCTGTTTCTGCGCCAGTTCGGCCCTGCGATCCTGTCCCGGTCCACCACGCCGCAGGCAACGCTGGCGATGATGAAGCGCATCGCCGAACTTCTTCCCACCCATACGCGACGCTCCGACGAGAGCCAGGCCATGCAGCAGCTCTCCACGCCCTTGCCGCTGGCCTTCGTCACGGCGTACGCCGCGGCGATCGCATCTTGCGACCTCGTTCTCGAACCCTCGGCCGGCACCGGTCTGCTCGCCGTCCATGCCGAGATGGCGCGCGCCTCGATCGCCCTCAACGAGCTTGCCGCGACGCGGGCCGATCTCGTCGGCCTGCTGTTTCCAAGGTGCCCGGTCTCGCGGCACGACGGCGCCCATATCGACGATCATCTCGACGCGGCCATGGAGCCATCCGTCGTGCTGATGAACCCGCCTTTCACGGTCGGCGCCTATGTCGATGGACATGTCGCCGATGCGGCATGGCGACACCTCTCCTCCGCATTCGCGCGCCTGCGTTCGGGCGGTCGTCTTGTCGCCATCACCGGCGCCGGGCTGTCTCCGGAAAAACCCAAATGGCGGCCGGCCTTCGAACGCCTGCAGCAGCAGGGCACCGTCATCTTCACCGCAGCGATCGACGGCCGTGTCTACGCGCGCCATGGGACGACGGCCGAGATCCGCTTGACCATCATCGACAAAGTTGCTGCTAACGACCCAACCAGCTTCTCCGGCTCGCCGCGCAAGGCCATGGATGTCGGGACTCTGCTCTCCTGGATCTCCGCCCTGCCACCCCGGACACCGGGCGGCTTTCCGGACTCGATCGGTGCATTGTCCAGCGGCATGCTGCGCAATGCCGCCATGCATATGGGTGCCCGATCGAAGGCGAGAGCCGCACCCCTCGCTGTCTCAACGGCTGCTCCAAAGGCCATCCAATCGGTCCGTCCGATTGCGCGGGCGAAGCCCGCCCGCCAGGTCATGGCAAACAGCACGCCGGCTGTCCCTCTCGCCTATGAGCTGCGCGACTGGATGCCGGAGGAGAGCGGCCGGCTGACCGACACCATCTACGAACCCTACGCGCTCCAGTCGATCGACATTACCCGCGCCAAACCGCATCCGACGCCGCTCGTACAGTCGGCCGCAATGGCCGCCGTCGCGCCGCCCAAACCTTCCTATCGACCGCTTCTTCCTGATGCCATCATCGACGAGGGCCTGCTATCGGACGCCCAGCTCGAAAGCGTCATCTATGCCGGCGAAGCCCATTGCGGCCATCTCACCGGCGCCTGGACGGTTGACGAGACCTGCGATGTTGTGTCCGCCGCGCATGAAGGCGCCGAAAACGCGGTTCGCTTCCGCCGTGGATGGTTTCTGGGTGACGGGACCGGTTGCGGCAAGGGGCGGCAGGTCGCCGGTGTCATCCTGGATAACTGGCTGCAGGGTCGCCGACGCGCGATCTGGATTTCCAAGTCGGACAAATTGCTGGAAGACGCCCAGCGCGATTGGGCTGCACTTGGCCAGGAAAAACTTCTCGTCCAACCTTTGTCCCGCTATCGGCAGGGCACACCGATCCGCCTTGCCGAGGGCATCCTGTTCACGACCTACGCCACCCTGCGCTCGCAGGAACGGGAGGGCAAGAAATCCCGGATCGCCCAGATCCTCGACTGGGTTGGACAAGACGCGGGAAGGGCCGAAGGCCCGACGGGGATTAAAGAAAGCCAGACAGGGATTGGAGGAAACCCGTCGGGGGCGAAAAAATCTTTCGATGGCGTCATCGTCTTCGACGAGGCCCATGCCATGGCCAATGCCGCTGGCGGCAAAAGCGAGCGCGGCGACGTCGCGCCCTCGCAACAAGGCAAGGCAGGCCTGCGGCTCCAGCATGCACTGCCTGACGCCCGCGTCGTCTATGTCTCGGCCACCGGCGCGACCGCCGTCGAGAACCTCGCCTATGCGCAGCGCCTCGGCATCTGGGGCAGCGAGGATTTTCCATTCGCCAACCGCGCCGAGTTCGTCGCCGCGATCGAGGACGGCGGTGTCGCGGCGATGGAAGTGCTCGCCCGCGATCTCAAGTCGCTCGGTCTCTATGTGGCCCGTTCGCTCTCCTATGAAGGGGTCGAATACGACTTGCTCGAGCATGAGCTGAGCGACGAACAGACCCGCATCTACAATGCCTATGCGGATGCGTTCCAGGTCATCCACAACAACCTGACTGCCGCCCTTGAGGCAGCCAACATTACTAGCGAAACCAGTACGCTGAACCGCAACGCCAAGTCGGCGGCGCGCTCGGCCTTCGAGAGCACCAAGCAGCGCTTCTTTAGTCATCTCATCACCTCGATGATGACGCCGACGCTGATCGGCGCGATCGAGCAGGACCTCGCCGACGGTCATTCGGCGGTCGTGCAGATCGTCTCGACCGGCGAAGCGCTGATGGAACGGCGGCTTGCCGAGATCCCGACCGAGGAATGGTCGGACCTGCATGTCGATGTGACGCCGCGCGAGTATGTAGGCGGATACTTGATGCATTCCTTCCCCACCCAGTTGTTCGAGGAATATTCGGACGCGGAGGGCAACGTCCTTTCGCGGCCTGTCCACGACGAAGATGGCAACCCGGTTCAATGCCGCGAGGCCGTTCGCATGCGCGACGAGATGATCGAGAGGCTCGCGTCGCTTCCGCCGGTCGGCAGCGCGCTCGACCAGATCATCCATCACTTTGGGACCGACACCGTCGCCGAGGTGACCGGCCGCTCGCGGCGCATCGTGAAGAAGACCGGCCGCGACGGCATCGACCGGCTGGCCGTGGAAAACCGCCCTGGCTCGGCCAATCTCGCCGAGACCCAGAGCTTCATGGACGACGACAAGAGCGTGCTGATCTTTTCCGACGCGGGCGGCACCGGCCGGTCCTATCACGCCGATCTTGGGGTCAGGAACCAGAGGCTGCGCAAGCACTATCTGCTCGAGGCCGGCTGGCGCGCCGACAACGCCATCCAGGGTCTCGGACGGACCCATCGCACAAATCAGGCGCAACCGCCGCTGTTCCGGCCCATGGCCGCCAACGTGAAAGCCGGCAAGCGCTTCCTGTCGACGATCGCGCGACGGCTCGACACGCTGGGCGCGATCACGCGCGGTCAGCGCCAGACCGGCGGGGCAGGGTTGTTCCGTGCCGAAGACAATCTCGAAAGCGCCTATGCCCGCGTGGCGCTGCGGCAGTTCTATCATCTGCTGCACCAGGGCAAGATCGAGGGCTGCTCGCTCACGACCTTCGAGACGGTGACTGGGCTGTCGCTGACGACGGATGAAGGTGGTTTGCGGGACGAGCTGCCGCCAATCACGACCTGGCTCAATCGCCTGCTGGCGTTGCGCATCGAAACCCAGAACCTGCTGTTCGAGGTGTTCGAGCAGCTGATGGCGGGAAGAATAGAAGGCGCCATCGCCGCGGGAAACTATGACAAGGGACTGGAGACGATCACGGCGGAGAGCATCGTAGTCACCGATCGCCGCACCGTCTACGCGCACCCGGTCTCGGGCGTGCAGTCGCATGTGCTGACAGTCGCGCGCAAGGACCGTATCCGGCCGCTCGGCCTGGTCGATGCGCTGGCCATTGCCCGTGCGGAGCCGCAATCGGCTCTGCTGGTCAACGCCCGTTCGAGCCGCGCGGCGATCCGGCTGCCGACGGCGAGCCTGATGCTCGACGACGGCGCGATAGAGCACCGCGTGCGCTTGCTGCGGCCGACCGACGAGCTGCGCTTCGGTCTCGACGCCCTTGCCGAAACACACTGGCAGCCGGCCGACCGGAAATTGTTCTGCGAGCTGTGGGAGTCGGAAGTCGCCGCCGTCCCGGAGTTCATCACCAGCACCTTTCACATCGTGACGGGGCTGCTGTTGCCGATCTGGCGTCGGCTGCCGGACGACGACTGTCGAGTCTATCGAATCCAGACCGATGCCGGCGAACGCATCATCGGCCGCCACATCGCGCCCACCCTTGTCGCGACCATGTTGCGCAATCTGGGGCTCGATCATCCGCCGACGCTCGCGCCGGAAGATGCCTGGACCGGGCTCGTGGAAGGCAGGCTCGGACTGCAACTTGCCGACGGCCTGATTCTGCGCCGCAGCCGCGTCATGAACGACTACCGTGTCGAATTGATTGGCTTCACCGACGCGATGGTCCCCCGGCTGAAGGCGCTGCGGCTGATCTCCGAGATCATTTCCTGGAAGCTCCGGCTGTTCATCCCGACGGCCGCGCAAGGGTCTGCCATCCTCGCCGCGCTCCTCGACCGCCATACGCTCGTTGGCGTCACCGACCGTACGGCAGTGGTTTGAGGGGAGGCGATCATGACCGGCTCGGCCTCCGAGCTGGCACGCCGCCTTGGCGATCATGCCGAGGCGGTGTGCCGCGAATATCTCCCCAACGGCCATCGCTCCGGCAATCACTGGATCGTCGGTGATGTCCGCAACGCGCGCGGCCGCTCCATGCATGTGCGGCTGAAAGCCAATGCCAAAGGCCCTGCCGGCAAGTGGGTCGACGAGGCGACGGCCGAATATGGCGACCTGGTCGACGTCATCGAGGCGAGCTGCGGCCTGGTCGGATTCCGCGAGGTCGCCGATGAAGCGCGTCGCTTCCTCGCCATGCCACGGCCAGAACCCCAGTTCCGCCCATCCGATATCCAGCGCCAGCCTGCCGCGGCACGCGGCTCCCCTGACGCGGCCCGCCGCCTGTTCGCCATGTCGCAGCCGATCGCCGGCACGCTGGCCGAACGCTACCTCACCGGCCGCGGCATTCTGCTTGCCGCCCGCGAACGCGCCCTGCGCTTCCACCCCGGCTGCTACTATCGCGATCTCGTGACCGGCGAGACGCAGACCCTGCCCGCGCTGATCGCTTCGGTCACCGGCATCGACGGGCGCATTACCGGCCTCCAGCGCACCTGGCTCGCTCCGGACGGCAACGGCAAGGCGCAGATCGCCGATCCTCGACGCTCGCTCGGTCATCTCCTGGGAAATGGCATCTGGCTCGGCCTCGATCCCGACACGCCCGTTCCGGTCATGGCCGCCGGCGAGGGTTTCGAGACGATGGCCTCGCTCCGCACGGTGATGCCGGCGCTGCCGGTGGCTGCGGCGACCTCGGCCAATCACCTCGCCGGCCTGATCTTGCCCCCCGGCTGCCGCCGCCTCTACATCGCAGCCGATGCCGACGCCGCCGGCCGGCACGGCATCGAGCGTCTCAGCCAGCGCGCAGGCGAGGCCGGGATCCTCGCCCTGGTGTTTCGGCCGCAGCTCGGCGACTTCAACGACGATCTGCGCCATCTCGGCCCCGCCCATCTCGCGGCATGGCTCAGCGATCAGCTCGTCCCGGAAGATGCCCGTCGCTTCCTGCCGCCCGGATGAACGGCCCGAGCTGGCGGGCGGGCAGGGGTGGCGTCAGCGGAAGCCTTGCAGGCATGGCGGCGGTCCGCCGGAGAGGCCGCGCCCGCGGCCTGCCCGAGAGGCCACCCCTGCCACCCCCCGTACACGGCCGCAACGGCTGCGCCGTCCTCCGCTCGCGCTCCGGCCTTCGGTGCGGCCGCGTCCGGGGCGCGGCCGGGATGCGCTGTCAGGCCGCGATAGGCGCGGCCATAACCGACGGAGACACGCCATGACCTACGAGCCTGCTTTCGACGACGCCTACGAGCCCTACCACGCCTCCTCGCCGACCGACCGCGTCATCCTCGAACTGCAGATGTACGGCCATCGCCCGCATCAGGACGAACCTGATCCTCGGCCGCTTCCCGACGACGAAGTGATCCGGGCAGGACTCGCCGGCATCGTCGATACCTTTGCCGGTATGCTTGGCGACACCAGGCTCGAACCCGATCTCGACGACCTGCTCTGGTCGTTCGCAAACGTCTTCCACCGTGCCGCCGAGCGTGTCGCCCGCAGCCTCGACCGCAACGAGGAGGCGCAGCGCTCGAGTCAGCAGGAGCAGGACGGCTCGGAGGTGAAGTCGGTCGAGCTGGAGCGGCTGACCGCGGAAGGCATCACCTATATCGAGCGCCGCAACGTGCTCGAAATCATGCGCGATGAGGCCGCCGACCTCTACGAGGCGCAGACCGGATCGGCATGGCGGCCGCGCACTGGCTCCAAGGTCAGCCACCAGGCGATGACCGCGGCGGTGATCGACAGCCGCGACTTCCTCGCCGCCCGCCGCCACGCCGAAACCGAGGTGCTCATCCCGGCCGGCACCAAGATTGCCTTCGCCGGCGGCCTCGACTGCAACGATCACGACCGGATCTGGGACGCGCTCGACAAGGCCCGCGAGAAGCATCCCGACATGGTTCTGATCCATGGTGGCAGCCCGCGCGGCGCCGAGCGCATCGCCGCCTGCTGGGCCGAGAACCGGAAGGTCACCCAGATCGCCTTCAAGCCGGACTGGAACCGGCACGCCAAGGCGGCTCCGTTCCGCCGCAACGACCAGCTTCTCTCCGTGGTGCCCTACGGCCTGATCGTCTTTCCCGGCTCCGGCATCACCGACAACCTTGCCGACAAGGCCCGTCGGCTCGGCATCCCCGTGTGGCGGTTCGCGGAGGGCGGCGCGTGAGCGTCGGTTTCCTCGCATCCGCACCATCGAACCCGACCGCGCGAAGCGCACCGAAGCCAGCGCGCGAAGCACTGCACCCCCTCCACAGATCTTATCGTCGCCGTGGGGCGTGCCGCCACGCAACGTGGTATTGCGGTCCGCGTTACACTAACGTATATACGTCCGCAGCACAGGAGCGCGCCATGGCCACCACAGCCACGAGGAAGGAAACACCCGTCTCAATGCGGTTTCGCGACGATGATCTCACCATCATCGACCGCGGCGCGCAGTTGCTCGGCCTGTCGCGCACGGAGTTCATGCGGCGCGCAGCACTCCACGAGGCGCAGGCGGCCATCCTCAACGAAACCGTCATCCGCGTGTCCCCGCAAGCCTATGACGCCTTCATGCAGGCGATCTCAGCCCCGGCCGCCGCGCCCCCGCCGAAGGCGGCCGAGCGGCTGCGTCGGTCCCCCCCCTGGGACCGCTAGGTGGCGCTTTCAGGCATCGAACTCCTCGACGACATGCACCGCCTCGACAGCTTCGATTGCGGCAAGCCCGCGCTCAACGCCTGGCTGGCCGGCTTCGCGCGAACGAACCAGGCCCGCGGGTTTACCCGCGTCCTGGTCGTTCACGACGAGGGAACAGTCGTGGGCTATTACGGCCTCGCGCCGGGCGTGATCCAGCCAAACAGCGCACCGCGCGCCATACGCACCGGACGGCCGCCCGATCCGATCCCCTGTCTGCTGATTGGACAACTCGCCGTCGACCATCGCTACGCCGGACAAGGCATCGGCAGCGGCCTGGTCAAGGACGCGCTGCATCGCTGTGTCGCCGGCGCCGACATCGTCGGCGGCCGCGCGGTGGTGGTGCGGGCGATCGACGCCGAGGCCGAGCGCTACTGGCAGAGCTGGGGCTTCATTCCCGCGCGGGACAATCCGTCGGTGCTCATGCGCTCGATCCAGGACGTGAGCCTCTGGCTGGCCGACAAAGGCCACTAGCTCCAAGCGCGTAGCGCCAGTAGCCAGATCCGCGTAGCGCCTCCGGAAGCGGCAGGGTCCGGGCGCGCGGGCCTGCGGCCCGCCGGGCTCTCGTCGCGGCGTCCCGCCTCTCCCCGCTCCGGCTTCGCCGTCTCGGCCTTCGGGTGACGATCCCTCGCGCAGGGCCGGAGGGAGAGGGCGGCCGGCGCGGGGCGGGGGACGCTGGAGAGAAGGGAAAGTCACGATGTCGATGATATTCATAGGTGGATCACGCGAGATATTCGAGCTGCCGGAACCTGCCATCACTCGCATCGGCGCAATCGTTGCTGCCGAGCACGGCGTGCTGGTTGGCGACGCGCCCGGAGTCGATGCCGAGGCGCAGGGCCTGCTCGCGGGCTACGGCTACGACCATGTCGGGGTCTTCCATGCGGGCAAGGAACCCCGCAACAATTTGGGCGACTGGGCCGCCTACCATGTTCCTTCTCCTGAGGGCGCCGAAGGATACTGGTTCCACGCCGCCAAGGACCGGGAGATGGCGCGGCGCGCCGACTTTGGCATGATGGTCTGGGATGGCGCATCACCCGGCACGACCGTCAACGTGCTTCGGCTCGCCATCGCGAACAAGCCGTGCGTCATTTACGATCTGGCAAGGGGCAGCATGGCGACGACCTACAATGTGGAAGACTGGTGCGCCATGCTCCGCCATGCCGGTCCGGACATTCGCCGCCAAGCCGAAGCCCGCATGATGCCGGACGAGCGTCTGGCGTTGCCGGGATGATGTACGCGCGGTTCCGCGGATAGCCCGGTGGGTCCGATCTCCGATATGCTTGATCCGGCTCCGCGCCGCCTACTCACTTTTATGAACGGCCGGAGCCGGCCCTTTCGAAACCGGTCCACGCGCAGAGCCGCGGGGCGTGTGCGGATGATCATCTTGACCCGTCTCGCCTCTGAAGCGGGTGCAAGCGTGCCGAACACTGGCTTGCCGGGTCATCCAACCTGGCTGCGCGGTATCGTCCCCAGAGGGGCGTGAAGGCCGCTGCCAGCCGGCCCCGATCTCGAAACCGCTGTGCCGCCACACCGAACGCGGTAGGCGGTTCACGCGCCATTGCTGCTGTTCGATGTGTTGGCGATGCCGACGACACGACCCGAGAGGCTGCAGCCTGTTCCTGCGATCCGGCAGCGTTGCGTCGGCGGTCAAGCGATGGCGGCCTGAGTTCTTGTCCATCTGCCGCATCCGGGACCATTCCCGTTTCATGTCGCCTTTGTAGACGACCGCCTGCTTTGTGCGGTCAACCCCCGTTGGGGGTACACTCGGCGAATATTCAGGAAAATTCGATTTCTGTTTTTGTCTGCGGACAGGCGAAGGGCCTGCCCGCTTTTTCGGCAAATAGAATTTTCCAGAATTTTCGCCGAGATGACCGCAGCAGGACGGCCCTCTCCTTTGGCGCCATCGGGAATGGTCCCGATGCAACCGAAGGAGAACTAACATGGCCACCACGATCGCAAACCTCACCACCAAGGCCGACGGCTCGATGGAAGGGGTCTTCGCCACGCTCCGGGTCAATGCCCCGATCACCCTCATCCCGAACCCCAACAAATCGCGCGAGGACGCCCCCGACTACCGGATCGTCAACAAGCGCACGGGCTTCGAGATCGGAGCCGGCTGGCACCGCATCTCCCAGCGTTCGGGCGAGGAGTACCTCTCGGTCAAGTTGGAAGCCCCCGAGATCGGCGTCATCTTCGGCAATCTCGCTCCCGCCCCGGGTGGCGAGGAAAACAAGAAGGTCATCCTCTGGAACAACCCCCAGTGAGGCATCAGTGGCCGGCCCCGCAAGGGGCCGGCTCCCCACCGGCAATAGGAGGTTGCAATGAGCCGCTACACTATCACTGTCACTGGCACCGTCACCGGACAGGGCCGCTCGGACCCAGACGCTGTCATCGGCTACGATCCACCACTTCGAACCTACTTCCTGCAGGCGTTCCCACACGAAGAAACCGACGAGCCGGGTCTTTGGCTCGGCACCCACGATCGCGCGTTCGAAGCGCTTGAGGATCTTCACCGCGCAGCCATCTCACACGGCTACGACTTCATCCCGCTGTCGCCCAAACTGGCCGCAAAGCTGGTCGACGACAAAGCGGCAGCCAGCGGGCGTCCGGTGCGAGACACAATCCTCGGCCAGGTGCTGAAACACCTCAACCAACCCAAGTAGGCAAACACATCTCAGGGCCCGCGACGGAGTGTTCCGTCGCGGGCCCTTTTTTTGCGCGTCGCAAAGAGTCACAAACATCACCCGTCACAGCATGCGACAGCGACTCCATACCGCCGATTATTCCTTTGGCAGTTTGTGCTTATGAACGCGGATATAATCCTGCACGGCCTTTCGCAGCAGTTCGGTCATGCTGTGCCCGTTGCTGATCGCCAGCAACTTGAACTGGCGCTGCTCCACTGCCGTCAAATAGTACCCGCAGCGGATCATCTCCTCCTCGCGAATCTTCTTTCCGGCAATGGGGTCCTTTTTCTGACCCTGCCGCAGCAGCTTGCGGAAATCGGGCCTGACTGCCGGGGACGGCTTTGTCGGTTCCTTCATCTGTGGCGCAGCTTGCTCCTTGATCCCCGACGGCTCGGCCTTCGGTGGGATGAACATGCTCGGCAGTGCCGGCGGCTGCGTGAAAATCGCCTTCATCATGCGAGCTTTCTTGTCGTCACCCAGTTTCGGTGCGGTTTCGTCACTCATGCCGCGTTCCTTGTGGCTTCGATGAAGGTTTGCAGAAGGTCGTCGAAGACCCCTTCGCTCTCGGCAACCGCCTTCGCATCAGGCACCGCGGGGCTGTAAAGGGTCTGCCCGGTCTGAAGATCGCGGTACGCAACACGATTGTGCAGGACGTGTTCTGCAATGGGCGTGCCGTTGGCCTGGATGATGGCGCGCAGTTCGTTCAGGGCTCGCGCCCTGCCATCGATGATGGTCTGCTTGGTGAGCACGAATATCGCAGGCAGCGGTTTACCCCGGCTCTCGACCGCCAGCGGGATGTAGTGGTCGGTGACCTGGATGGCGGCGGTCACATCGTCGAGGGCAAAATAGACCGGCACGACGACAATATCGGCCGCGAAGATCCCGGCCATGAGGTTGTCATTTGTGGTGCCTTCCGTATCGATCAAGACGACAGAGCGCTCACCGTTGTGAATGGCTGCGGCGTCAAGGATTTCCTGCGGCGTCATCGCGCTCACAAGCTGGAGCCTGTCGGGACGATTGCCAGCCTCACCCAGCATCTGGAACCAGCGATTCATGTTCTGCCGCCGGTCCCCGTCGATAAGAGTGACCGAATAGCCCCGATGCAGCGCGACGGATGCGAGGGTGCGCAGCATCGTCGATTTGCCAGTGCCGCCCTTGGGGATCGCAGCGGAGATGATCATGGGGGCCTCCTTCCGGCGTGGGCTTCTTGTATCCATGTTAACATGGATACATGTCATCATGGACACATGGAATAATATCGCGGTCGAAACATGGTGACATTGTCGACGGGGAAGGCTGGTTTGGCAACCCAGGCGCGCATCCATAAGGGCTCGCTAAAGGTGCAGTTTTTGCGCAGCTGCTGTCTTCAGGAAAGAAGCGGTGGCCCATCGAGTGCGCATTTCCGACTAAGCTTTCCCGGCTGCGCATCAGAGGGGCCGATGTTCCTTGATAACATGGATACAAGTCGCCAATGCATCATAGACACATCGCATCAAATCACGATGGGAACATTTCGCCCGCGCTGCTGCCGCTGACAACTGCGCTGGAGAGAGAACCCCGCCCGTACCTACAATTCCACCTCTTTCCTATTGGATGGCTGGATAGCCTATTTTGTGATACACACAAAATAGGCGGCGCGGCCCTGACGGGCCTTAGCGCCCGCAAGCGGGCTTGAGAGATGGATGCAGACGTCCAGAAAGCAGCGGTAAAGAACGCGTCACGGCGCTACGGCGAGGTGACCCACATCCGGTTTTCGGCTGACGAGATGGCCAGCCTCAAAGCCATTGCGGAGCGCGATGGCGTAACGGTCAGCGAGGGGGTCCGACGTCTCGTGCGGGCAGAGACCGGGCATCTGCCGATCGCGTCAGAGGCGTTGCGGCCAACGATCGTGGAGATGACCGATCAGCTGCGGCGCGTCGGCATCAATTTCAATCAGGCGGTGCGCGCCATGAATGACGGCCGTGTTGCCCATGATGAGGATCTTGAGCAGGCGCTGATCGCCGTGGGTGACCTCGTGCGGCAGTTCCGCGAGGAACTAAAGGCGATGACCGTCGGACCCCGCAAGGCGAGGGAGGCCAGGCCATGAGCGATCGTCTTGCTGGCTACGCGGCCGAAATCGAACGCTATCTTCGAGGCGAGTCCGGCGTGAAGCGTGAGGAGCTGGACGACGACAAGTCCGTGACGGGCGCCCGACGCGCGGCCGGTGAATTCCAGGCGATGAAGAGTTATGAGGGGACCGGTGGCGGCGGACGCCTCGGGCAAGGACAAGCCGGCTCGACGGTAGGTGGAGGCAGGAATGCCCCTCGTTCGTCGGTGGGAGGGACAGGACTGGCGGGGAGCTCCATGTCCAACAGGGCACCGAAGTCCACTGCTGCTGTGAGCTCGCCCAAGGCCGCTAGCGCGCCGATCATGGTCTACGGCGCCACGCTCGCCGGTTTCCGGCCGGAAGAGGAGGAGGAAGACTGGAAGCGGCGCGGCGGCGGCGGCCGTGGCCGTGGAGCTGTTCGTCCGAGCGGTACAGGACGAGCGGTGCGGGCGGGCTATCAGGCGCGGGCCGTGGCGGCACGGGCAGGCTATGCGGCGGGCGCGCAACCTGGCGTGTTCAAGGTCATGCCCAATCCGCCGTCGACCAGGGAAGCCGCCGCTCGGCTGCTCAATTACATCGGAAAGCGCGAGGACGAAAAAGGCGAGAAACACGACATCGAGATTTTCGACGAGGACGGGCAGGTGCTTGCGACAGGCGGCGCACGAAAGGCGTTCCTGGAGACGTTTTGCGAGACGTTCGAACCGCCCTTGGAAAACACCAATTTTCTGGAGGTTCGTTTCGAGCTCGCCGGCGAGGTCACCGATGCCGCCTTGAGCGAGGCGCTGAACGAGGCCTTCGGTGCAAAACCGTTCGTCTATACGCAGGATGAAAAGACGGTGCAGGTTTACGCGCATACCGATGAGCGGGCAGGACCTATTGCGAGGGTCCTTGCCGGTGGTCGAGAAAATTCGCGCAGCAAGGCGCTCGACAAGATCGAGGCGCGTTTGTCTGAAGCTATGGGCGCGGCGGGGGTGGTCGCCAAGGCAGAGGTAACGGCGGCCGTGAGCCGTGAACCCAAAGCAAAATATTTCCTGCAGAAGTTCATCCGCACCCACAGCCAAGTCCGCCACGCAAATGGCGAGGTTGTGCCCGGGGTGAAGAATTCCACCAAGGCTGCGGCTTCGGTCTATGAGCAATGGAGCCCGCAGTTTTCGGGGCGTGAGCGGCGCAATGCCTATCACCTACTTTTCTCGGCAAGGGCCGGCACCGATGCCAACGCCGTCATGGCCGCGGCGCTCGCCGTGCTCGAGGAGCGCGCGCCAGGATACAAGTTCGTCCTGGCGCATCACAACGACACCAAGCACGTCCATATTCATGCAATGGTGCAGGCACGGTCAGCCGATGGCGAGCGTCTGAAATTCTACAAGCCAGATCTGGTCGCCTGGCGCGAGGCCTTTGCGGAAAAAGCACGCGAGAACGGCATTGCGATGGTGGCGACGCGGCGCATGGATCATGCGATGACGCGGCCATTCACCAAGGAGCATGCCGGAGCCTATAGCCGCGCCCAGAGCGATCCGCGCTACCAGGTCAGCGCCAGGACGATCGAGCGAGTGGAGGCCAAGCGGCAACGCCGTCTGGATGGGCAATCCCTTGTCGTGAACGGTGATGCAATCGCTGCCGCATGGCAAAAGACTGTGACGACGATGCGGACCGCGGGCATAGTCGGTCAGGCTCTCACGGCAGCGGAGTCGATCGGCAGCAATTTTCTGCGGTTCCGTCGCGATCGGACAGGTGAGGGGCAACCAGGTCCTGCCGCGGGTCGCGGAGCTGATCAATCGGGGCAGAAGTCTTTTCTGTCCCATCCCGGTATGAGAGAATTGAATGCACTGATAGGAGATTTGAACATGGCGCAAACCCCCTTGGAAATGCGGCGTCAGATGGCCCGCGTCAATCAGGCTCTGGACAACATGCGCGAGACGCTGCCGGCGGCGCATCAAGGACAGTTCGAACAGTATCGTGAAGAGGTCAACGACAAGATGCACGACCGTCTGGCGCGGCTGCAATTCGAGCGGCAGCAGCGTCGCCGTGGTGGCAGCGGCGACCCGATCCCCGAGCGCGAGGCGCGAGGGCGAGACCTTCCAACTCGGGACGATCCCCGCCAGCCGGAAGAGCCGCGCACCGGCACCGAGCAGGAGAAGGTGAGAGCCAAGCAGAAGGACGCGAACAAGCAGAAGGCGCGACAGTCGGAAGAGCAGGACCGGAAGACCCAGCGCTCAAACGATAACGACCACGAGCGTTGAGCAAGGGCCGACAGCGTCCTTGCGCGGTGGTTATCAAAACGAAGCATTCGTCGCGGGATGATCAGACCAGATGGCAGAAATGCGCCCTATCTCGGCGAGCGGCCTTGGACTGACGGTGTCCTCGTTCACCTCAATGTTCTCCTTCGACGATTGTCGCGCCCCGCAGAGTGGCCGGGCTTCAAAAGCGGACTCGGCTGACTAGGCCCTCGGCTTCGTGACTGGGAGGTGACCAGATTCCAAAGCCCACCTTTCTTGACATTGCCCGCCGCGCCGGGGTTGGCACGGCGACGGTTGAGCGCGTGCTGAACGGCAGGGGTGGCGTCACGCCTGCCACTGTCGAGAAGGTCGTCGCGGCCGCTCGCTCGCTCGACTATCCTCGGCGCTTGCCGGAAGCTCATCACGGGGTGATCAGGATCGAGGTCATCCTGGTGCGTCCGGACGCCACCTTCTTTGCCCGACTGTCTCGCGCTTTCGAGCGCATCGCCGCGACGCTCGATCGCTCCATCGCCGTCCACCGCACCTTTCTCGACGAGGCGGACCCGGCGGCGATCGCCAGGCGCATTCTTGATCCGGACATGCGCCGCGCCGGCCTCATCCTCGCAGTTCCCGACCACCCGCTGGTTGGCGCCGCCTTGAGGAAACTCGAGGCCGAAAACATCCCGACCGTGCAGATCGTCACTGAGATTTCCGGCACCAGCGGGGCCTATGTCGGTATCGACAATTATGCCGCCGGACGCATGGCAGGGCTGTTGTTGTCGCGCATGCAAAGGCGGCCAGGCAAGGTGGTGGCGGTCTGCCACAGCCAGATCTACCGCGTGCACCGCGACCGCGTGCGCGGCTTCTTCGACTACCTGATGCAGACGGCGACCGAACATTTCGAACCGATCGGGGCGCTGTTCGGTCATGACGATGGAGACCGCAACGCTGAGCAGCTTCTTGAAGCCTTGAAGCGCTGGCCCGACCTTGCCGGTCTCTATAATGCAGGCGGCGCCAATTCGGCGCTCAACGATGTCTTGCGCCGAGATCCGCTCGGACGCCAGGTCTTCTTCGTCGGCCACGAACTCACCGAGCGCAGCGCCGCTGCACTACGCGAGGGTACGATGGATGTCGTGCTCGACCAGGCCCCCGAGGCGCAGGCGAGGCGAGCCATGGACCTCGTGCTGGCGACATTGAACCTGCACGACCTGCAAGTCGAAAACCCGCCGATCCGCTTCGTCACCTTCACTGCCGAGAACCTTTGATCTGATTTGATCAAGGTAGAGCGAGCTTCGCCTCCGTCACGGTGCTACCTTCCTAACGGACGGCGATCGCAAATGAAGTTCGCCTCCTCATCCAGCCGCTTTGCGTCCGCCTTCCCCGTTGGGAGAAGAGGCTGGCGCCAAGCGCAGACGATCTCCCTTTCCCCTCGAGGAAAGGTCGGATTGCCAGAAATCGGTTGGCAACCCGGGTGAGAGGGCATTCTTCCACATGCAATGGCGCTCCGCGAAGGGGAGGACGACTAGTGACGAGACGGCTGACGGCCTACGATCTGAGGAGCGCCAAGGGCAGCCGCAAATGGCTGCAGCTTCACGTCGACACGCCGGCTGAGGCCGCCGCGGCTGTCGCCTGCGATATCGTAATCCTCTCGAGCGAGCCCGACCACAAGCTGGAATTGATCCGTGAGGCGGCGCCTTTCGCCTTCTTGTCGGTCGGCATGCCGCATGGCGCGGTCGCCTCGCCCGACGAGGCGGTACGGCTCGGCTTTGACATGATCAATCGCGGCGCCGACGCCGTCTATTGCTCGCATTCGCCGCGCTTCATCGAGGCGATGGCGGCGGAGGGCATTCCGGTTACCGGCCATGTCGGCCTGGTGCCGAACCGCGCCACCTGGACGAATTTTCGCGCCGTTGGAAAGACCGCAGAAGAAGCCTTCAAGGTGCTGCGCGCGGCCAAGGACCTTGAGAATGCCGGTGCCGCCTGCATCGAGGTCGAGGTCGTGCCGGTGCGGCTTGCCGATCACATCACGCGCTCGATCTCACTCATCACCATGGGCATGGGCTGCGGCAGCGCCTGCGACACGCAGTACCTATTTTCCAGGGACGTGCTCGGCACCCACACCGGTCACTATCCGCGCCACGCCAAACGCTATGCCGATTTCGTCACACTGGAGGCCGAACTGCAGGAGAAGCGCATCGCCGCCTTCCGCGCCTTCAGCCGCGATGTGACAGCTGGCGCCTATCCCGAAGCGAAGCACCAGGTCGACATGGACGATGCCGCCTATGACCGCTTCCTCACCCTTTCCCAATCCCTGTGAGAATGACATGGACGACCTGAAGTACGGCACGCGCAACAAAAGAGGCGACTGGGCTCCGAGCGAGCCGGCAGGCACCGCGCCGCTGTTCGCCTTTCCGCCGCGTCCGCTGGCGCTGCTGAAATGGCTGCCGCACTATTTCCTGCCCTACAATCTGCTGTTCGCGCTCTCGGCGGTCGCGTGGTGGCACTACGTGCTGCCCGACGTCGAGGTCATGAAAACGCTGAGCCTCGGATGGATCCTCAGGCTCTTCCTCGTCAACTGCGCGGCGCTGCTTGTCTTCTTCGGCGTCTTCGAGCTCCGGCTCTACATTTTGAGAGCCCAGGGCAATCGCTTCAAATACAACGGCAAATGGCCCTCCGAGCAGAAGAGCAAGGCTTTCTTCTTCGAGGACCAGAACCTTGACAACATGCTGCGTACCTTCGGCACCGGCATGCCGATCTGGACGGCGATCGAGGTCGCGATCCTCTACGCCTATGCCAACGGCTACGTGCCGTGGCTGACAGTCGCCGAGCATCCCGTCTACCTGGTTTGCCTGGCGCTGGTGGTGCCCATCATCCACGAGACGCATTTCTTCTTGCTGCACCGGGCAATCCACTGGCCGCCGCTCTACAAATGGGTGCATTCGGTGCACCACAACTCCGTCAACCCGTCGCCCTGGTCGTCGCTGTCGATGCACCCCGTCGAGCAGTTCGGCTATCTCGGCGTTGCACTCTGGCACCTGGTCATCCCGTCGAACCCGCTGCTTGCGCTCTACCAGCTCCACTATGCCGGCTTCGGCGCCATTCCCGGTCATGTCGGCTTCGACAAGGTCGAACTCGGCGAGGCCACCAGCATCGATAGCCACGCCTACATCCATTACCTCCATCACAAATATTTCGAGGTGAATTACGGCGACGGCCTCATCCCGTTCGACCGATGGTTGGGCACTTTCCACGACGGCAGCAAGGAAGGCGAGGCCCGCATGCAGGCCCGCTACGAGAAGAAGAAGGCGCGCGCCAACGCCGCCCATTGACAGCCCGACCAGACAGCCACGCGAGGCGTCCGCGCAAGCCATCCCGCAAGGGCCGGAAGTCAAAGGAGGGGTGAACCGGCACTCCATCCATAAGGGAGGAAAACCGTGAAGAAGCTTTTCATTTCGACCGCGTTGGCGGCCTTGATGTCGACCAATGCGATGGCTGCAAAAATTGGCGTCAGCATCGTCAACTTCGACAACAATTTTCAGACGTTGCTGAGGGACGGCATGCAGGCCCGCGCCAAGGAGAAGGGCGCCGGCATCCAGGTCGAGGACGCGCAGAATGACGTCGCCAAGCAACTCGACCAGGTGAAGAACTTCATCGCCACCGGCGTAGACGCCATCATCGTCACGCTGGTCGACACCAATGCGTCAAGGACGCTCAGCGAGGAAGCTGCCAAGGCCGGCATCCCACTGGTCTTCGTCAACCTCGAACCATCAGACATGGCGAGCCTGCCGGAGAAACAGGTCTATGTCGGCTCCAACGAGGTAGAGTCCGGCACGCTGGAAGCCTTCGAGGTGTGCAAGATGCTGCGCGCCAAGGGCAAGTCGGCAGGTGCCAAAGCCTACATCGTCATGGGCAGCCTCGTCCACCAGGCGGCCCTGCAGCGGACCAAGGATGTCGAGCAGATCTTCGGCACCGACATGTGCAACTTCATCAAGATCGTCGACAAGCAGTCGTCCGAATGGTCGCGCGACAATGCCCAGAACCTGATGACCAACTGGCTGACCGCCGGCGGCGCGCCGGATGCCGTCATCGCCAACAATGACGAATCCGCCATCGGTGCCATCCTGGCGCTCAAGGCCAACGGCGTCGACATGAAGAACGTCGTCGTCGGCGGCATCGACGCCACGCAGGACGGCTTGCAGGCGATGAAGGCCGGCGATCTCGCGGTCACCGTGTTCCAGAACGCCAAGGGCCAGGGTGGCGGCGGCGTCGACGCCGCACTCGCGCTGGCCAAGGGCGAGAAGGTCGACGGCGTCGTCTACGTGCCGTTCGAACTGGTGACCCTGGCCAACGCCGCCGACTACCTCAACAAGAACTGATCCCAGGACCGGGGCCTCCGGCCCGGCAACGCCGCCCGGCGGCCCGACCGCAACTCATAGAGGAAAAAATGTCCAGCTGGATCACCGTCTGCGGCCTCGACGATATCGAACAGGAAGGTGCCCGCCGTTTTGACCATGAAGGCCGTACCTACGCCATCTTCCGCTCGCCCGATGATGAAGTGTTCTGCACCGACGGCCTATGCACGCACGAAGCGGTACACATCGCCGACGGACTGGTCATGGATTACGAGGTCGAATGCCCCAAGCACGCGGGCGCCTTTGACTATCGCACCGGCGCGGCAAAGCGGCTGCCGCCTTGTGTCAATCTCAGGACCTATCCTGCAAGGGTCGAAGAGGGCTCCGTCCTGGTTGCGATGCCGGAGACAGGAGCCTGAGGCTTGGTGGGGCAGTCGACCTGCTCCCGTACCGCTTCGGTCAGTTAACTACTACGAAAGCGGCGTGCCTAAATGTCCGCTTCCGGCCCCGTTTCAGACATTCGTGACCGGCGTCATGATAAGAAGCGCCCATCACTGACCGGGGTCCACTGAGGGAAGCCGACCTTCCCCAGCCTTTCGCCAGGCACGGAGTCTTTGCCAACCACGCATTTGAAGCCTATGCTTCCCACATCGGCCGCCAGATCCTTCGGACGCAGCCGACAGTAAGAGGTACGTGCTCTTGCCCGTCAGGGAGAGAGCCATGCCGCAATCCCTTCTTCGCAATCGTGTATTGAAAACCCTCTCCCCAGGGGATTTCGCGCTACTGCAGCCGTCAATGCATCACGTCGAACTGGGCATCAAAGACCAGCTTGAGGTCTCGTATCAGCCGATAGAGCGCGTGTATTTTCCAGAGATGGGCATCGCTTCAGTGGTCGCCACGATGACCGGCGGGCGGCAAAGCGAAGTCGGCATCGTCGGCCACGACGGCATGACAGGAGTTGCCGTTATTCTCGGCCAGGACAGGTCTCCCAATGAAACTTATATCCAGGTCGCAGGCAATGGCTGGATCCTCCCGGTTGAAGCTCTTCGTTCTGCAATTGCGGCAAGCCAGTCCCTTCGCGAGTCACTGCTTCGCTATGCCCACGCGTTCCTCGTCTAGTCGTCCCGGACGGCACTGGTCAACGGCCATTCGAAAATCGAGGAGCGGTTGGCCCGCTGGTTGCTGATGGTCCAAGACCGCGCCGAAGGAAACAAGATTTACCTGACGCATGAATTTCTGGCGACCATGCTTGGCGCCCGGCGCCCTGGCGTTACCACCGCTCTCCAAATGCTTGAATATCGGGGGTTGGTTCACGCCAAGCGCGGCGAGATCACGATTGTCGACCGCGTTGGAATGATCCAGCTCACACATGGTGCTTACGGAGAGGAGGAGCAAAGTCACTTCGGCCTAACCTCCGCCTGATTGTCCTGAATCGGACAGAGCCTCACAGGCTGTCGAATTGGTGCCATAAATCGAGTTGGTCAGGGTTCAGGGAGGAATTTTCGATGACCAACACTTTTCACGCCGTCACGGTTGAAAGGGCTGCCGAAGCCTATGTTCTCTCCAGAGGCAAGGCCCACTTCCTCTCCATCGCCCAGGCGATCCGCGCCATCCGGACGCTCATGCCGACATGCAGGGCCACCGACCGTGAGTTGGAGGAGCTGTTGGCGGCGGCTTCTATCGTTCACGGCGTGCCCGTCGCTTTCGATGCAAAAACGGCCGATGGTGTAAAACCACGGCTCCATTCGTAGGCCACATATGTCTGCGCTCGCGCAGATGCCCACCCTGTCGGACGTTCGCCAAGCGATTGTCCGGCACCTGATCGACAATGTCGACAACCCATGCGTTTCGATATCCGAGGTTAGGCAGATCTTGAGGACAATGTTTCCGGTGTGCGAACTCACGGATTGGGAACTTGGCGATCTTGTTGCGCGAAGCGCAATCGAGGCGGGATTTGCGATTGAATTCGGCGCCGCGGATTTTTGAAACACCTGTTGAGGCATGTGTCGTCGAGGATTGCGGCGACTAGGTCACGATAGACAAGGACCTCTCCGCCGCATCGGAATGGTAGCCTACCCATCGACTACATCAGGCAAAGTATCTTCGACGACGCTCAAATTTCGATCGAAAGCCTCGGTGTCGGATGCGTGGGCTCGGAGAGATCGCACCTTGTTCAGCATCGCCGCAACCGCCGCTTCTTTTTGGGGGGCTATGCGTGTTGTTACCGCTTTGGCCGCCAACGCGGAAAAATCTATGGCGGCATAGACTGGTGCGACTGCAGCGTCGGTTGCTTTCGGCCGTTCTTTTGCGATTGCGCGCCGGCCCGGTGGCGGAGCTAAACGGCCAGCTTTTGCGGCAAATGTCGCGCCGCGTAGCAGGCGAGTCTGCAAAAGGCCTGATCGGTACGCGGGTGCTGTCGGCACAATCGTCGGGGGTGCCGGAGATCGAACCGCAGAAGAGTCCAACGCGGGGCTTTTCGTGCGCGAAGCGTCGATAGAGGCGGGCAGGGGCATGAACGCGCGTTTGGCCAGCTGGCCGTCGGCGAAATAGAAATTGCGCGTGCCGAGGATTGGCAGTTCGCCGCGCGGCAATATGATGACCTTGTTCTTGTCGAGCGTACGGATTTCATCCGGCCGCATCAAGGGCCGTCGCACTTCCTTGCGGTGGACCGAGCGCGTGTAATAGGTGTCGAACAACGTTGCCTTGGTGCGCGTCACGTCCTTTTGCACATCCGACGTTTCGCCGAGCTGCTCGGAAACGTAGCGCAGATCGTCGGCGTCCTGCGCACCGAAAAAGATCTGCACACGAGCGGCGTTGATGAGCGTCTTGCGCCCTTCCTGGCGATAAATCTCGTCGACAGCCTTCAGCGACTGCACGAAAAACCACATGGAAACGCCGTTGCCGCCGAGCACGCTCGCCATTTCGGTGACGTTTTCAAGCTTGCCGAGGTTCTGGAACTCGTCGAGCAGCACAAGTACCGGATGCTCGCCGGGCTGCGGCAGACTTTCCGACATGAAGTTCATCATCTGCGTGATCAGGACGTTGAACAAAGGTCCAAGCGACGTAATCTGCTCACGCCGCACGTCGAGATAGAGAGACATCCGATCACGCTTGAGCTTGCGAATATCGAACGTGCTGCGCGACGTAGCTCGCATCAGGCGCTCGTTGAGAAAAGGGGCCATGCCGGTGCGAACGCCAGCGTAGATTCCGGAAAATTGCCGCTCTGACATCTCAAAATACGGCAACAAGGTTTGCAGCGTGAAATGCGAGCATTCGCGGCGGCGTTCCTCGCGCAGCGAGCCGATGAACTCCAGGAGCGGCTGCTCCGCACCGTTCATGATCTCAAGGGTTGTGGCGAAGGTCTTCTTCTCGTTCGGGATTGCAGGCGATTCCATGACGAAGGACGCGATGCCGGTGAAAAGGAGGCGGGCATCGTTGACCCAATAGGGATCCGCGTTCGAAGGGGGGCGCGGAAACAGCGCCGCAGCGATATTGCGAAGGTCGATGTCGCGCTGCGCCGAATCCAGCGAGATGAAGTCCATCGGATTGTAGCATGCGGTATTGCCGTCCGGATCAGCCGGCGCAAAACGTACCACGCGGCTCATGGTTGAACGATAACCGGCAGTCGCCGCATAAGTCTCGCCCCGCAGATCAAGAACCACGAGCGAATGCGGCCAGGTCAGGGCGTTCGGTATGATGAGAGACGTGCCTTTACCAGAGCGCGGCGGCCCTATGACGAAGCCGCCGACATCATCGCCATCAATCCACAATTTCTTGCCGCCGATCAGCTTGCGCTGCGTCAAGCGAATCTTGCCGGAGCGCTGATCGCGGCCCGGCGACAGAATTTCGGCAAGCCTGCCGCCCACTCGACCGACGAAGACGCCGCCCATTTTTGTCAGCCCGGTTTTTGAAACGTCGCTCATCGTCATGAAGCGAGAGTCATTGCGCTTTCTCGGGCGCATCAGAAACAGGCCGACCAGTGGCAAGAGAAACCCAAAAACTCCCGCCGCAATGGCGTATTGCACCCGGTCAAAATTTCTCGCGGTCACGTCAGCCCAGGCTAGCCGAACAACCAGCAAGGGATTGGCGTTCAGCTGATCGAACAGGACGTGGGAGCCAGTCCGGTACCAATCCGTCGCGGCATAGGCGACCGTGAAGAGCAGGACGCCCAGGGCCAGCGCCATAAGCATCATGAAAATTGCTGTTGCGACTTTCTGCATGGGTGGCTCGCTAGATCGTCTCGGCTTTGGTGAACTTGATCTCGCTGATGCCGCGTCGTCCGCCTTCAGTGCGGACCATCTGGACGACCACCGGAATGACCTCGCGCAAGTAGTCGAGGATTTCGCTTCGTGAGAGGCCCGTACTGCCCTGCATGACCATGAGCGCCAGCCGCTCGTAGGCGGACCGGGCGGAATTGGCATGGACGGTGGTGAGCGAACCCGGGTGGCCGGTGTTGATCGCCTGGAGGAAGGCGAAGGTTTCAGCGCCGCGCAACTCGCCCAACAGCAGACGGTCGGGCCGCATGCGAAGCGAGGCTTCGAGCAGCTGCTGCGCGGAGACCTTGGCAAGGCCCTGGTCGCCCTTCGAGGCTATCAGGGTGACGTTGTTGGGAGCCGGCAGCCGCAGTTCGCGGGTGTCTTCGATCGTGATGATCCGTTCGTGGGCCGGGATCTCCTTCAGAAGTGCATTCAAAAACGTCGTCTTGCCGGTCGACGTACCGCCTGAAACGACGATCGAGACGCGGTTGCGCACCGCATATTGCAGGAACTCCATCGGCGACGTGTCGTGCAACGTCTCGACAAGTCGCTTTTCTTCGGTTGAAAGCGACAGGCCGCTGCCCATCGCCGTGTTCTCGAATGCGCCGAGATCGTTGTAGGCAGCAAGGCTCATATCCATGATGACCTGCTTGCGGATCGAAATCGCCCCGCCTTCCGGAGCCGCCGGCGGCAAGATGCATTGGATCCGCTCGCCCGAGGGCAAAGCAGCCGACAGCACCGGCTTTTCTTCGTTGATGACCTGATTTGTCGCCGAGGCAACGCCGGTCGAGATATGCCTAATCCAGCCGGGCGTGACCTCGCGCTTGACGACGCGCTCCATTTCCTTCGCGCCGAGGCGTTCGATGAACAATTCACCCGGCCTGTTGATCGCAATCTCGGAGACCGCATCTTCGTTCAAATAGAACCATATCGGCTCCAGATGAGCGCGCAGGACCGGGGCTCTCGCCCAAGGGTCGGGGAGGGGATGCACGGCGTTCATTTCACCGGGTTCCCATAGCCGGGATAGAAATGATCCTTCGGCGTGCCGTAGAGAGGCGTCGGATCGATCGCCGTCTTCGGCTGCCCGCCTGCCTTCAGGCGTGCAACTTCTTCCTGAACGGGATCGGCGTACAAATCTGAGAAATCGAGATCTCGCCGCACCAGCACGACGATCGATGTGCCCTGGTCGACGTAAACCGTCGGGCCAATGTTCTGCGTATCACGAAACGCCTCTTGCGCGAGTTGCTGCAGGGCGGTCGATGATTTGTCGAAGGCGATGCTACGCGCGTCGCGTTGCGAGCCATTGCCACCATAAGTTACGGTGGTGGTCTCGCCGGTTACGGGATCGATCGTCGACACCTGGCGCTGTTGTCCATCCTGGCTGCGATCTCCAAGCGAGGACAGATATTCAGAGACGCCGACGACGACGGAAAGCATGATGGCGTTGCCATAGCGTTCAAGCCAGTGCGTATCGACACGGCCGCCCATTCCACCGCGGCCAAGCGCATCTGCGCCAGGCGACTTGATATCGACGGAAATGCCGTCCGAGCGGATAACCCTGCTCCAGACGATGAAAACACGCTTCTGGCCGCGCGCGAGCCCTGAGCGGTATTCCCCGGTCAGCCGCGAGCCCTTCGGAATGAGGATCCGCCTGCCGTCGAGCGAGAAGACATTCTCACGCACGACTGCGCGCACGGCGCCGGGAAGGTCGGTGTTGATCGCGGTTTCCAAATAGCCGCGAATGATCGTTCCGTCGGGGATCAACGCATCGGTACGCCGGAAGACCCTGGCTTTGACGATGCCGGAAGAACTTGCCTCAGACTGCGCCAGGAATGCCTTGTTGGGATCACTGTCGGCACCGGGGACCGGGATGATCTGACCATCGGGCGCGATTTCGACCTGTGCCGCCTGGGCGCCGACATCCGTCGAGCCGGTTTGATCATTCGTCACCATCTGGTTCGACCGCAGGCGTTCCCACACCGCTTTTTCATGCTCAGCGGCCTCTGCCTTACGGCGAGCCTCGTCCTCAGCCGCGGCCTTGCGGCGAGCTTCGTCCGCCTCGGCCTTGCGGCGAGCCTCCTCGGCAGCCATTTGTGTCTCCAGCGCGCGCCGCTGCGCGTCAAGGTCCGAGCCCTCCTGCACCGTCTGATCGACATTGTCAGCCTGTTGCGTGCCACCCTGGTCGGCGGCCGGTGGCGGCACCACGATCTGGTCGATCGTGCTGTCGGCAGGTTGCGGCGGTTCGTTCAACGCCGGCGGGCGGAACTCGGGCGGGTTGAAGTTTTCCTCGCCATTGCTGCGAACATCGCGCGATACCGGCTCTCGAGGCCAGTTCAGCCATATCAGCGCGCCAACCAGCACCACGCCGAGGCCGACCAGGGCGATCCTGGTACCCACGCCCGCACCGCGGCGCGCGACCGTCGGGCTGCCGTCCAGCTGGTTATAGTCGATCTGGGTCATTACCGTCCTCCGCTGGATCCGAACAGGGTGGAACCGCCCGTCAGTTTCGTTGGACCGTAGACCTGCTCGACTGGATCGATAGCGTTGGGTTGCGCCCGGTTGTAGAGGCAGAGCGTCTTGCCATCGGCCCGCAAGGTGAATTGCCGTGCGACCTTGTCGATGACTGTGTATTTGCCCTGAGTACGAACGTTGACCAGCGACTCATGGCGCTTGTCGTCGACAACGAAAATCGCCGGAATGTCGCCCTTGAACTCCAGAAACAGCTTGGTGCCGTCGTCGAATACGGTGCGCGGCTTCAAGCTGTCGTCGCCCTTGTAGGCGTAGTCGTAATTGAGATCGGCATAGTTCAGGTCCTTCAAATCCGGATCGGCGGCGCTCTCCTTGGCCTGTGAGAGCAGGCGCGCGTTGACATCCTCATCCGGGTATTTGAACCGGACCTGGAAGGATGCCCGGTCCCGGTCATTGTCAGTCGCCTGCAGCAGTAGGGAATAGACGCGCCGGTTGGTGACCACGTTGACGTTGGTCCAAGCATCGCGCTCCAGCGGCTTGACGAACAGAAACCGCGATCCGCGTTTGGGGATGATCGACCAGCCTTTCGTGTCGCCAGCCGACACGGTTTCGATGACTTCGGTCGGACTGAGCTCGACCATCGTGGAAATCCCAAGAGCGGCGCGCACCGACGTCACGTCGTCGTTGTTGAAGGTGACATATCGGATGCGGCCGTCGCGTGCGGCCGCGCCGTGCATTGTGCCGAGCAGAATGGCGGCCGACAGGGCGAGGCTTACGCGCCATCTCATTGCAGGCTCCCAGCGGCCGGTGCCGATTCCTGGTCGCGGCGATAATCCGTGACCTGAAATCCCAGCGGGTTGTCGAAACGCCATTCGTTCTTGAGCGGCGTTGAGGTGTAGCGGAACTTTATCACCGCCACCCAATTGTCGGCGGTCGACGAATTGTCCCGCCGCGTCGTCGTGGCAAAGCGCACCGAGGCTGTGTTGCGATTGAGCAGGGAAACCGATTTGATCTCGACCGAGACAGTGACATTGCGGCCAAAAATCTTGTCCAGCGATTGCGGGTTTGCAGGCGTATAAAGCCACGTCAAATCCTTGGACGCGGCATCGGTGGAATAGAGCTGTGCCAGGTCGTAATTCTGTTTCAGTTCACGGGAGTCGTAGGTTTCGCGGGCCCTGATGTAGCGCACCAGATTGGCGGCCGTGACGGCCTCGTTCTGCGACAAATCTCCAGGCTTCAGCGCGCGCATGATCTCGAGGTAGCCCGTCGATTTGTCGACCTCGACAACATATGGTTCGAACTGCCGGAGCGGCAGTATCAGCACGAGCGCCAGCAGCGACAGCACCGCAACCAGTCCGGAAACGCCGCTGACGATCCAGGCCAATGTGCGCGATCGACGCATTGACCTGTGCGTGTCGTCTTCCCAAGTCGCGGCAGCTCTGTAATAGCGCTTGTCTACGACTTCACTGCTGTTGCTAGCAGCTGTTTCCATTGGAGTTGACACTTTACTATTGCCTCGTTTCCGCGACGCATCCTGATCCAGAGCCGCGATCGGTGATCGTTGTGCTCTCGTTTAGGCCAGAGGCCTGGAGTTATCGCGCGCACCTTGTTGGATGGCGGACCGGGTTGCGGCATCCGCCCTGGCTGCTCGCGAAGTTCGAAAACTGTTTGTCGCGAGCTGCCGGGCGCCCCGAGCGGCGCGGCCTACGGCCCATCGCGCGCCGGAGTAGCGCACGGCATTCCTGCCGAACGTCCCATATGAGTAGCGAGCGCCCACGGTGCTGAGATACCCGCCGCCATTCAGGATCGAAGCAATCGAGGGTATCTGCATGAGAACGTAGATGCCGATGATCGTCACCAGCACCAACGGCAGCACCAGCGACATTTTGCTGTCCATGGTCGCTCCGCCGGATGTGGCGGTGTTCAGCGCCGCGTTGACGAGCGAGAAATAGAAACCGAGAAAGCCGTAGATCAGGATTTGCTGGATCATCAGGAAGGTGGTCAGCGAAAGAAAGCCTTCGCTCATGCGCGAGGACCATCGGTAAAGCCAAAGGATGATCCATATCGGCGCCAAGGCCAGCGTGATGAACAACATCACCTTGGCGGCGATGATCGCGGCAATGGCAAGCGCTGCGAAGATGATGGCTGATAGCAGAACGAGCAGCGACAAGAGCGCGCCAAAAATGTCATAGAAGGATCCGCTGTAGACCTGATTGGCGACGTCCTGCGCCCCTTGGTAGAGATTGTCGATCAGCGCTGGAATTGCCGTCTGGTCGCTGAGCTGATTGCCGGTGGCCCGCGACACGGCGCCGACGATCACCTTACCGACCTCGTCTGGAATGCTTTGCACGAGCTGATAGATCGTCGCCGAAAATGTGCCCCATCCGGTCAGCAGCAGATAGATGATGACGGCGCGGCCGAGGCGATAAGCCGCTTCGATTGGCGAAATCGACTCTCGCCCGCTCAAGATCGAATAGCCCCACCACGCGATATAGACGGTCAGCATCAGGGTGAAGACGTTGCCCATCGCATTGCCCAACTGCATATAGACGGTGCGGACGAAGTCCTCGCCGATGTTGTCAATGCCACCGAGGATGCTTGCGGCGAGACCGTTCATGGATCCTCATCAATGATGCTGGCGAACGGCGTTGAATTGACCGGCTTCAGCGCGCCGCATTCGTCGGCGTGGGCATATGTCAAAGGCCCGCACGGCGCTTTCAGTTCGCGATTTGCGCAACCGAAAAGCCCCGCGCTGAGCCCAATCACAAGGCATGTGCGCAACACCCGCCTCAACAAATGGCTAACCCCCGCTCTTGCCAAAGTCCGCGAACGGATTGACGGTGCGCGGTGTCATCATCTTCTGCACCTGGCTCTGGCGAAGAAGATCTCCCTTCAGCTTCTCATTCAGGGCCGCGACCGCACCGTTCTGGACGCCGATCAATTCGTTGACCGCGCGCGCGTTTTCCAGCTGCATTCGTGTGTTCTGGTCCACCGAACCCTTGACGTCCTGCGACTGCCCGATCTGCCCACTTGCGGACTGCAAAGACTGTTGGCGCTGGGTAACGCCCTGCGAAGCCTGCGAGGTCAATGCGCTTAGCAGCGAAGCCACGTTGACGCTGCCGCCATAGGCGGTGTTGACGGCGCTGGTCTCCTTGCCGGCAATCTGCTGGAGCTGCTTCACCAGCTGCAGCCCGTTGATGACGTCGCCGGCGATTTTCTGAATTTCGGGCGACAGGCCACCAAACGAAAGCGCACCGCCGTTCAGGATCGATCCGAACGACGGAGCCTGGGCAATTGACATGTTGCCGCCCAGACCCATTTGTCCGATGCCGAGCGAACCGTCACGACTGCCACTGAGAGCCTGCAGGATCTCTTCGCTCTTTTTCAGGATATCCTTGTTCGAATCCATAATGGAGTTGGTGTTGTCCGCATTCTTGCGGGCGACATCGAGATTGGCGCCATCAATGACGGCAATCTGTGCGTGGGCCGTGCTTGCCCAAAGCGCCAGACTGGCAGCAATCGCGAATTTGTTCATGTCAGCCTCCTATCGCTGTAGAGAATTAATGACGCTGGCAGGGCCGGCAGGATCACTGGTGATGATCATCGAGCGACTGTCGCCGAGCTTGCCCTCGCGTTCTCAAGTGCGCATGGTAGCCACCGGCCGCGATCGATCCTCAACCGCTCCAATTCCGCGGGATCACAAGAGAACGGGTTTGGAGAGCCGCTCTTCGGCTGTTGCACCAGCTTGGACGACTGCGATGCCTGAACATTCTGCAACGATAGAAGTTGGGCCAGCAATGCCGTGAAGTCCCCCGCCTGGGCGAGGTACTGGTTGGTGACATCAGCGTTGATCCCACGAGCCGACGAGTTCAGCTCCCATGCGTCCTTGTATTCGGTCACCTGGCCAACGTTGCCCGCCAGCGCGTCGATCGCCGCATTGTTGGCGCCGACCTGCGATGAGCTTGCATCAAGGCCGCCAGCCGCCTTCCTCACTGTGCCGATGGCCGCGTCCTGAGCCGCGCCGCCTGCGCCGTCGGCCGTTACGATTGAGAACGGTGGCGGCGCGGCGGCCGGAGCCTTGCCGCTCGACACATAGTCGTTGAAGTAGCTGTTCCAGCGGCCGACACCGCCGGCCCATTGGTTTTGCTCGCCTGCGTTCGATCCGTTGTAGAAGGAGGCGAGACAGCTGTAATTCGTCGCCCCGCATTGCTTCACGCCAATTCCGAGGTATTTGACACCGCCTTCGACATTCTGCTCGTTCACGTCGCGGTCCAGTCCCATGGACTTGCCGGTGCCCTTGGTCAGCTGCATGACGCCTTTGACGCCGGTGTGGCTCCCGGCGCATGTGTCGAAGCGCGATTCCTGATAGGCAACGGAAAGCGCCAGGCCTTCGGGAACGCCGTACTTTTGCGCATAGTAGCGGATCATCTTCACGTTGCCCGCGTCGCGCTGCAACGCTTCGGCCGGCGATCTGCGAAACATCTGTGAGCGGTATTTGTTCGAATAGGTGCAGACGACGCTTTTCTTCTTGTCGGTTTCGTCCTTCTTCGCTTCTTCCGACTTCGTGCTGTGCTGCTCGTCCTCTTGCCGCTTGTCGAGGTTCGGCCCGTCGATTACCGCGATTTGAGCGATAGCCACGCTCATGCTTTCCGCCGTCGCGAGAGCCACGGCCAGACAAGCGCTGCTAAGCCGCTTCGTCATGCTCGTTCTCCCATCCGCAGAAGTATGGCAGCCACATTTCCGGCTCGTCGCCGAAGGTCTCCCGGAGCCGTGCGCATTCCTTGCTGTTGGCTTCGTTCGAGGACAAGACCTTGATAAGGTCGGGCATCGCCGACAAATCAAGCTTGGCTACGATCGAGTCGCTGTCGTGCTTGACGAGGAAGGTGCGTGTTTCCTTGGCAGTGCGGCGCACGAACTCGAATTCCTTCGCTGTCAGCGAGAAGCGCTCCATGTAGGACTCCTTGCCCGCCTTCGGGTTGGGGAAGAAAATGTTGGTCTTCGTTTGCTCGATCAGCGACGACGAGATGGAGGAATTGACGACGTCTTCCGCCGTCTGCGTGCCAAAGCCGACGACGCCGTTGCGGCGACGAATGGTCTTCAGCGTCTCATTGATGAAAGCGGCGAAAACCTCGTCGTCCAACAGCTTCCAGCCTTCATCGAGGAAGAGCATGATCGGCGAGCCGTCGATGACGTCCTCAAGCCGATGGAAAATGTAGAGCAACGCCGCCGAACGCAGCTTTCGATCGCCCAGGATCTTGGTCATATCGAACCCGACAACCGGCTTCGAAAAATCGACCAGATCGACGGGATTGTTGAAAAGCCAGCCCTTGTCCTTCGGGTCGAGCCAAGGCTGTATCCGCGCGGCCAGATCGTTCATGCCAGGCATGAACGACCCCCGCAGCACTTCCGGCAGCAGGTCGAAGGTACGCTGTTCGCGCGGGATCTTGTAGATCATGTCGACGGCGGCGTTGATGACGCGCATCTCCGCTACATCCAGCGCGCCGCCTTCCGGCGTCAGAATGTAGATGAGCAAATCTTCCAGGAAGGACCGGTTTTCTGCCGTGTCCTCAAGCTGCAATGGCGCGAACCCGGTCGGCTGGGAAGGCTCCATCACCTCATAGCGACCGCCGAGCGCCCGAACGAAAATTTCAGCGCCGCGCATATAATCGAAATAAACACATCGTGGCCGCGGCATGATGCGCATGGCCTGCGCCATCAGGAATGACAGCACCACGGTCTTGCCCGAGCCAGTCGGACCGAACACCGTGAAGTGCCCGACATCATGAACGTGGAAATTGAAATAGTATGCCGTCTGGCTGGTCGTTTCGAGCAAAGCGATGGGCCGTTTCCAGTGCAGCCGCTCACGTTGGCCGGAGGGGAAATTGTGTCCGGAGAAAAGGCCGGCGAAGTTAAGCGACGAGATCAACGCACGTCGCGCGATGTAGCTGAAATTTCCCGGCAACTGCGCCCAAAAGGCCAGTTCCGTGTTCAGTGTCTCGCGAACCGGCACGATCGACATACGCGAAAGCTCCGCCGTGATGTCGGATAGCGCACGGTTGAGACCCCCCATATCCGGTGCCAAGGCCATGACGCTCATGTGATGTTGTCCGAAGACCACTTCGCCGCCGGCCAGCTTGTCGGCGCCGTCGTGGACGGACTCCTCAACCGTCGTGCCCGCCTCGTCGGAGCCCTCAACCTGGTTCGCGATGGTGTTGATCCTGCGCATCGCCGTGACACGATCTTCGATCGCAAAACTCTGCGTCAGGACAAACTCATGCGGCAGGCGCAAGAGACCGTCCAATGAGCCCGGCGCGGTGAACGGTGGGTATTCCTTGATCGACACCATGGCGCCGAGCTTGCCAGCGTCCGATCCGCGAAGTTCCAGCGCGGATTTGCCGAAAAACAATTGTCGTGTCGCCAGCACATCGCCAAGGCTCATGCGCGGCAAAGGCATTTCCACGTCGCCGCCGCCGGCGAGGATCTTCGCCAAAAATTCCGCGGGCTCGGAAAAGAAGCTGTCGCGGCGCTTCACGACACCGAGAAGACGCGCCCCGTAAGCGGTAAAATCCTTGATGACGCCGTCGAGAACGTCATGCACTTCGGCCATCGCCTCTTCGCGGGTTTCTTCGCCTGCGGTGCTGATGCGGAACGCATTGAGCGCCTTGTCCACCCAGCCGACGCGGCCGACCATCGGGCGGCGTATGACCGTCAGATATGCCTCGTTGACGAAAAGGTTTTTTGCGCCAAGCTCATCCATGTAGCGGGCGTCGAGCTCCGCCACGAAAGGATTGTCAAAGTCGCCTTCGATCTCCGGCGTCACGTGGCGGCGGATGATCGTTGTGTAGACCGCAAAGCGAGAGGTTGAGAGATTGCGGAACGTCGTGTTGCGGTTGAACATTCGGCTGTTCAGCTCGGCCTGGTCCATCGTCTGGAACGGCAGGCCACTAAGCTGGATGACGCCCACCAGAAAGCCGCTCTTCGTCACGATCAGATTGTCATCGGCATGGCGAAGGTAAGGGATGTGCATCGCCGCGGGCTTTTCACGCCGCCGCTCACGGCCAAATTTCAGGTCGGCATCGAGGCTCATGGCGAATAGCTCCTTGCGCCCCAAAAAGTAAGGTTTGCCACCGCTCCGCGTTTGGAGATGCGCCGCTCGAAAATATGAAACATGTAGGGGTCGCGCTGGCACAGATATGCGCTGACCAGATGCACTACGCCGAACACGCCAAGGCCGAGCATGAAGCTGCTCGTGGCGATAAAGCCGATCACCGCCAGGATGCCGTTCAGGGCAAAAACCTCATAGCGCACACCCCATTTCATCGGGGGGCGCGTCAGTGGCAGGCTGACCGGCTCGACATAGACTTCCTCGTCATCCATGCCTCAGCTGCCTCCCGCGGTCGCGCGAACCGCATCCACCAGCTGGGCAGCGCCGAAGATCAGAGCGATGCCAATGATGATGGAAAAGGCCATCATCCACGCCAGTCGGCCCGTCATGGCGAGGAAGCCAAGAAAACAGACCGCGATGATGGCGAATGAGCGCGCTATGTTGCCCTGCAGAACTCCGACGAACCACTCCAGCACATTTTCGACTGGCGCCGCCGACTGGGCATACGCAGCGGCTGGCGCGAGAGCTATTCCGACCGCTGAGGCCAAGGCCAGTTTCAGGGCAAATTTGCCCGCTTTCCTGTATTCCACCCTTGGCTCCTTTCAGTTGCCGAAATCCATGACATGACCATCCTGCCAAGCGTCCTCGCTTGCTGGCGGAGCGGCCGCGAACATTTCGGATTTGGTCAGGGCGGACTTCTTCACGACACCGCCGAACTTCCAGCGGTTCAGTATTTTCGCGATGTATTCCGCCGTCTCCGGATTCACCGGAATGCCCTGCGCCTTGTAGACGCTGTTGGGCCCGGCGTTGTAAGCCGCCAGCATCAGCAGCGGATCTTGGAACTCGTCATAGAGTGACTTCAGATAGCGGAGGCCAGCCCGGACATTTGCCTCTGTATCGCAACGGTCGCTTACGCCGAGATCGGCCGCCGTGCCCGGCATCAGCTGCATGATCCCCAGGGCTCCGGCCTTCGAGGGACCCTGGCTGGCGCCGAGATCGCTTTCGGCCCATGCAATTGCCTCGGCCAGATCGGCGTCGAACCCTTCCTGTTGCGCGATTGAACGCACAAGTTGGGAGACCTCAGCACGATTTGCGGTCTTACACGCTCCCGGCCTTTGCGCCCCGACCGCGGCAAGGGCTTCCGCCGGCGTTGCAAAGGCGATTGCCACGCGGTCTGATGCCGGGTCCCGGCCATGCGCTTGCAACGGCCACGTGGCGCCAAAGAGGGTGAGCAGAAGAGCGAATCGAGTGTTCATAGTATCGCCAAAATTTAACACTTTACTATGGCTACACGCAGCCCTAGTAAAGTGTCAACACGATATCGATCGCCAGGACGGATTTCGATGAAACAGACTGCCCTTTGTACGGTCTTGCTACTCCAGGGCACCGTCGCTTATGCTGCCGGCGCCGACGCCCCGAGCGCCTTCGCGCAACCCTCGGAGCACTACCTGCTCCAGTTTGCCAAGCCGGGCGAGAAGGTGTTCGTCTATGAACGCTACGATGCAAAAGGCGCGCTCTTTAAGCGGGATGCGGCGACCCTCATCTCGCCGGTCAAGGTGCCGTCGGCGACCGAGCGCGTCATCAACGGCGTGACGTACCGGCTGCGCGGCCTTGCAGCCTGCCCCAAACCGAAGATTGCGTACAAGACGCAGCAATGGGACTGCACGAAGGCCGCGCAGGACTATGAAGAGGTAATCTACAACGATCGTGCGTCTGTCGTGCTTTGCAAAACACTTGTGCTGCAAAGCAGGAAGGGTGAACCCGACGCTGTGTCGTGCTTCTCGCTCGTGGGTGCGGGCAACGCAAACGACCCGTACAACGTCGCCTACGACGATGACGAAATGGTTTTTTTTGACATGGCGGCGATCGGACGTAACAAGGACGGCAAGTCGCTGCGCCCCGATCTCGAGCATTCCGCCGACCTCGGTGGACAGTTCCAGGAATGAAACAGGCGAGCTTTGCAGTACTGGCCGCATTTGGTTTGTGCGCATCGGCACAGGCCCAGGATGCATCCGAGTCTGCCGTGCCAACGCCCTTCGCGGTGTCGAAATCGGCTCAACTGCTGACCGGAGATACCTGGCGTGACGGAGATCACCTTTTCCGCCTCTATGGCGTCCAGTCATGCCTTCGAGGTACGTCAGCCGAAGAGCCAAATGGGAACAAAATCGATTGCGGGAACACCTCGCTGGCGCACCTTGCTGCGCTGTTCGATAGCGCGGCGGTTACATGCCAGCCAATCAGCTACGCCTTCGACAAGGCGGTTTTTGTCGTATGCGGTGCGCAGCTGAATGGCGAAACAATCGACGTCGGCACCGCGCTGATAGCGACCGGATATGCGTTTGCCGCAACGACAGCAAAGGGCAAAGCCGTCACTGAGAACTACCTCGTCGCGGAAATCAACGCTAAGATGAAACGTGCAGGATTGTGGGGCACGACGTTTCAGCATCCTGTGCAGTTGCTGCTAAATAAGCGCTCGGAGACACAACAATGAAGCACGACGATGAGGCGCACAAATATTACTATCCCGTGGAAGGACGCACTGAAGGCGCCATCGGCGATGCTGTCGCAATCATCGCGATCATCTTGGTGCCGGCGGGATTCTATGCGGCCTGGAATACCGTGGCCTCATGGATTTCAGCCCTCTTCTCCTAGGACTGCAGTTTCGCGAAAGAACCGAGCAACGCGCGAAAATCGTCGACATCAAGCTCGCACCAGTCATGACCCGTCAGCCGTTGAAAGTAAGCAGCCTTCATTTTGATCTCCGCGATAGTGGCTACTGGAGCAGTGGCAGCACGCCTTCGCACCGCGGCCTCCTCCGCCATCACCGCGTCCAGTCTCTCACCCAGCACGATCGCGTCCGGCCCTTCGGCCCCCATCCATCGCTTGCCGATACGTTCAAGCGTGGCGACGCTCTGACGATGTTCCGCAATCAGTTTGGCGACGCCTTCAGCCGCTTCCATCTTTCCATCGCTACAGACCTGTTGAAGAGGCATCGTCATCGCCCTGGCGTTCTTCGGTCACATACTGGTACCTCTCGATATGAGGAAAAAAAGGGGTGATAGCATCCCTTTTTTGAAGCGACCAATTCTGCGAGATAGGGGGCGGGGGGCGCCTGCGTAGAGGAACTGGCTTCCGATGTTTCGTGCCCTGGTGGTCGAAGACCAGACACTAATGCGTCTGGCACTGATGAACGAAGTGCAAGCGAGCTTCGAAAAATGCGTCGTCCTGGGTGCTGAGACGCTGACGATCGCCACTGCCGAGCTTCAAAACAATCATTTTGATCTGGTCGTCATCGATCCTGGCTTGCCCGGCTTTGATCCCACCTCACAGGAGGATCGCGTCGCAGTCGTCGACAAGATCATCGAGGCTTCACCCAGTGCAATTCATATTGTCATCACCGGTTCCGACAACCGTTCCGAGGCAGATGGCTTTCGGCAAATTGGCGCTGCCGCCTATCTCGGCAAGACCGGTCTTGCGCCCGGCGTTTTCAGCGACGTGCTGGACGATATTTCCACCAAGGGGTTCTCCTTGCGCCTTTCGCGGGTTGTCATGACCAAACCCGATTACCGATTTTCAGTTCTTACACCGCGCGAGCAGAAGGCCATCGACATGATGGCGCACCGCGCACCCGGCGTGAAACGCAAGGAGATATTTTCGCTCATGGCCGATCGGCTCGCCATTGATGCCAACTCGGCCGAGAAATACTACAAGCAGGCTCGCGCCAAGCTCATGAGGCAAGGTCACCCGCTACCACATGGGCTATGATCGCGATGGCCTCTCTAACTGTCCATGGAATCAAGGTTCCCGTCGAACCGCAGGATGTTTCGCCGGTAATCTGGCGAGCGCTTCAGAGCCAGAGCTATGAGGCGAAGGAAGCGAAGTGGATCTTCAGAGCGGTCAAGGCGCGCGATCGCGTACTGGAGCTCGGCTCTGGCTTAGGCATCATCACCGCACTGATCGCAAAAATCCCCGGCGTTCAGGTGTGGGCTTTTGAAGCAAATCCCGCAACAGCGGAACTAGCCAAGCGCGTGATAGCGGCCAACGATCTCGACAATGTCACATATTCCCAGGGTATACTCACAGCTGGCCCGCCGCGGTCCTTCACCTTCTACGTTCGCCGCGACCTTTGGATGTCTTCCACGGACAAAGACCAAGGACCCTACGAGCGTGAATTTTCGATCGTCTCGGCCGACGTCGATCGTTTTATCACCGATCATCGAATAAACGCCCTCGTCATGGACATTGAAGGGGCTGAGAAAGAACTATTGCGAGATGCCGAACTGCCCGGCATCGAGCGCATCTTTCTTGAGCTGCACGACCATCTCTATGGCCTTGACGGCATCCGCAACATCACGCTTGCCTTGGCGGAAAAGGGATTTGCCTACGATCCGCGTGGCTCCCGAGGACCTTGCGTGCTCTTCGCCAAGAACGATGGACCCCGCCAATACGAGGATGTGGAAGATGTTGCGTAGTGCTCTCGCCGTCATATTTGCCATGGCTCTTCCGCTCGCTAGTACGGCCGAGGAAATCCCGCTCGATCCCAACGAAGTGTCGGTTCAAGACGCCGGCGGCAAGACCATCGCCGTTTTTTCGGTGAAGCAGCTGCGGGCAGAGTTTCCGCAACAGACCTATGACACGCGTACACCCTGGACGAGCGACAGCGAGAAAATCGAATATCGTGGGCCGCTGCTTGCAAACGTGCTTGCCAAGGCTGGAATCACCGCCGCGCAGGAGGTGAAAGTTGTCGCCTACGACAACTTCGTTTCCGATATTCGTATGGACGAAATCCGGTCTTATAATCCGATCCTGGCGGTCGAGCGTCGTTGCAACGAGAACGACAAGGCCCGCTCGCTTTGCCCGCTGGGCCAGGATTTCCGCCCGATCAGCATGGTAGAGAAAGGCCCCATCTTCATTGTTTGGCCCTTCGACCAGTTGCCCACTTCATATGTTCCCGCAAGAAACTCGATCTGGGTGTTTTTCCCGGTCATCCTGCGCGCCACGCAATGAAGTTCTTCAACGGCCGTTTGCTCACTGTTCTGCCATATCTCGGTATGGCGGCAGCGCTTGGCCTGAGTGCGTGGACATTCATCCAATCGGATCGCTACCGTCAGGAGACGGATGCCATCCTCAATCAGACCTTCGAAATTCAGTGGCGCGCGGCACAGATTCGCGAGCGCCTTATACGGGTTTATGGCTATCTTCGCATTGCCGATGAGACGGGTAAGCTTGATGCCGACATCGACCGACAAATGGCTCTGGTGAGCGTCAACGTCGCGCAGTTGGAAAACCTGCCCTATCTGAACCGCTTTTTTCCGGATCATGACGCCGCACTCCTGGGCGGGATTCGCCAGACCCTCGAAGAGAAAATCGCCCCGCTTGTGTCGGCCCGCAAAAACTACACTCAAGCCATTGCCGACATGGCCAAGCTGGAACAGTCAATTTACGAAGTCTCAAGCTCCACCGTTGATCACAGCGCCACTTTACAGCAGACCGCCGGCATCGACATTGCTGCTTCGCGCAACTGGTTCATCTTCGCCATCGCGCTTGGCCTCGGTGCCACCTTCTATCTCGTTATCCATCAGCGCTATTCCTCGGCCAACCGCCGTGACCAGCACATGCGCTCGTTCGCGTCGCTCTTTGCGCATACGACTCGATCGCGTGTTACAGCCCTCAGACTGTTCCTTGAGCATTCACAGCCAGATACGCAGCCAAGCAGCGAGATGCTTGAGGCTGCGCGCAATGCCGCGAGCGAACTGGAATCGATCACCAACAGTGTGCTCCAGATCGCCTATGCGCCACAAGATTCCAGCACTGTGCCGCTCGGCCAACTGCTAGAAGATATAACGGCAGAGCGTAGCGGTTTGGTGCAAGTCCGTATCGACTCCAAAGCGCGCTTGCACCCCGTACCCTCGGCGCCATTCCGGTTGGTCGTGAACGAGCTGATCGAAAACGCTCTTGCCGCTTCGTCGGACGTCAATAACGCCCAAGTTCTTGTCTCCGCGACAGTCAAGCGACAGCCATTCCTCCCCCGCACCTATCTAGTGCTTGAGGTGGCCGACAAGGGTTCAGGCATGCCGCCTACGATCGCTGCAAAAGCGACTACCCCTTTCTTTTCAACGCGAGCCGGGAATCATACCGGGCTTGGCCTGACCGCATGTTCTCAGATGGTCTCGACGCTGAACGGAAAGCTCATCATCAAAAGCGCTCAAGGTATCGGCACAACCGTGCAGATCAGAATTCCGCCGCTGGCCTCCGCCGCAGCTAGTTTTTGGCAATCGTTTCGCAAATACGGGCGAACGAAGGAACACTCGCAGGGCGGCTAGGTGTCAGTTCTGCTCTATCTTGGCCTGAATTACACGGTCTGCGCGACCTCCGTCGGAGCTTGCCAGCTCATTCCGCTCTCCGCTGGCAGGATAATGATGCTGGATCGGCTCTCGAATGGAAGCCTACCTTTCCAGCCGATCGGAAACAGGTGGATCAGCTGTTGGCGGGATCTTTTCGGAAAAGAGGAAGGTCGCTGGATCAAGTTTCAACGCCTTGGCGATCGCCGCAATCGTGTCCACGCTGATGTTGCCGCTCGCGCGTTCCAGTTTCGTGAATGTCGCCTCCGCCACACCGATGAGTTCAGCCATCTCATAGCGGTGCAAAGTACGTCGTTGTCGCTCAAAATCGATGATGTGCGCCAGCCGCTTGCGGATCGCATTGTCGTCCAACCGATGCGCCCATTCCGGAACTTTCTTACCGCCGGCGAGCAGTCCTGCAAAAGACACTTGCAAGCCCTTTGCCATGATCTGCAGCGTCGTCAATGTGACATTATTTTTCTGACGCACAGTCTGAATGTAGGTTCGATAGGCCAGTTTTTCGCCCTCGGCGGTCCGAAACAGTTCGGCCATGTGCATATGGGATAGGCCGCGTCTGGCTCTCTCCCGCTCAAGCGTCAGGGCAATGTTGGCGCGCAACGGGTTGTTGACCACGCCTCCGTCGTCTCGTTTCATAAATCGATGTAGTCGCACAAACCTGCCTTTTCGACCTGTCCTTTTTCGCGCGGATCATCCATAGTAAACTGTCAAATCTGCAGCGAGGAAAAGGCTATGACCATACTCAAATTTCTACTGGGGGGTGCCGTCGCCATCGCGGGCGCCGCAGCTCTTCCATCCCAATCAAAAGCGTCGGAATGGGGCTGTCAGGTCCTCCTATGTCTTTCCGGCGACTGGCAAGGCACCCCCTCGTGCCACCCGCCAACTTACAAGTTGATTGCGGCGATGGAAGCCCCGGGTTTCAATTGGCCGACCTGTCCGCAAGCCAACTCGAGCGCGGCGAGATTTGAGAAGTATGAGGATTGTCCGTCTGGCTGGCAAGCAGTTGGCAGCTCCGAATCCGATCGGGCGGGCTTAGGTCAAGAACGGAACATCTGCCGCCTCGCGGCTGATAGGCTCTCCTTGCCCGTCGTTTTCAAAAACGCCCTCGGCGGGCATCATGGAGACGGATCACGTCAGGTCCAAATCGAAATCGACGGCAAGGCGGTTGCGGCAACAATCCAGACCGCGGGGAACGATCGAGGGCATTCCATTGGTAATGGCCCGACCTACTACACCATCCCTCGACCGATGCGCGGAAAGCCCTGGTTCATCGAGTATGATGACGCGAACGGCGTGCGCCAGAAAAGCTGGTTCAATCTCAACATGCCATAAGCCAGGCCATCACGTAGGACGAGGACTATGAGGGCCACAATTCAGGGAGGTTTGTAGTGTTCAAGGCGCTTCTGCTATCCACAATGATTATGAACACAGGCGCAGTGTTGACGGCGGCTGGTCAGAGCGACAAGCCGCGATCAAGTGTGGACAATCCTATGTGGCCCGCTTCACTGAAATGGGACTGCAGGACCGCTGCCAAAATCGTGTGTGAGCGTGGTGGCAGTTGCTCGGTGGCTGAGGACCACACGGGATTTGTGCTGAACTACGGCAGCAACGAGGCTGAGTTCCCGGCCAGCAATGTCAGGATCAAACGTCACTATCAACAGACCGTGCAGGCAAGCCCTTTGCAGCAGGAAGTCAAAGTCGAACTGGCCGACAACCGCGTTCTATGGCTGACGGCCGTGGATGCCAGCCGCACGTATTCGGAAGCGTGGGTCGGCGCACTAAGCGAGCTGAAGGGTGGCGCGGTACTGATGGAATCCGAGGGAGTCTATTGCATGCCGCACAAGTGAGTGCGCCGAGAGGACAGGCGAGCAAGGGCGATGTGGTCTGACCGGGGCGCCGACCCCGGCGCCGACCCCGGCGTTTAAGAAGTGTTCAGAGTCTTCCGTCCGATTTTATCGAGCGGTGAGGTGATGGTAAGTAATATCGATCTGTCGTATCGAGATGTAGAGCAGGAGTAACTGCAACGACACTTCATCTTGCTCCTCTATGTGACTGACAAAGATTTGAGGCGCGCACAATGCGTACTTTGCATAACTGGGAAATATTAATTATAACTGGTGAAAGTCGCATAATCTATCTTATGGAACTTCGATTTCGTTAAACTGAAGCACTACACAAATCTGAACGACGTGCCGTGAAGTGGTGCGTGATGGCCCGCGGCCGGGCGCAATCCCGAAGCTGTACGCGAAAATCTCGTGGTGCCAACGATGCTGTCTATGGAATCGCGTCAAATCACCAGTACATACATCGGCTATTTGAGGTCCGCCTCAAGCTTTTCATCCCCAAAAGAATTGCCTCCCAGGTGCGGCTCGATAACCGAAGCTTGGCGATCTTATTCCACATCCGAGATACCTCCTCAGAACATGATCGATAATAGTGTTGCAGGCGCGCCACCGCAATTGCTTACCGCGATCACCTCCGAGAGCGCTCCGAGGATTGCTCATCCCGACGACGTACGTGGCGAGGATCGACCCGCCTGCGCCAATTCGGACGAGCGTGTATCCGGCGCAATCCTGAACCGATCGTGAGCTGAAGCTGCTGGAGGGAGCCCTTCCAACTCGTCACTGACCCCAGACCGATCCTGGCAGCGCGTTGAGCGGGATTTTCAGATAACGCAGGCCATTTTCCTCGACCTGAGGCAGCTCTCCTCCGCGAATATTAACCTGGAGGGCATGCAACATGAGCCTTGGCATCGGCAATGCCCTGTCTCGCGCCTCTCGAAGCCTGATGAACGCACTCCGAGATTGACCGGCGGCGTGCTGGTTTTTCTCTTTCTGCTCCGCCACCGAACTCTCCCACAGAGCCTGGCGCCCTCCCGGCTTGTAGTCGTGACCGGTAAAGAGACGGGTCTCGCCGGGTAAGCTCAAAATGTCCTGGATGGACTGCCACAGATCAGCTGCGCTGCCACCTGGAAAATCGGCGCGGGCGGAGCCGCTATCGGGCATGAAAAGCGTGTCGTGAATGAACGCCGCGTCGCCGATGACATACGTGATCGACGCCAAGGTGTGCCCTGGCGAGTGCATGACGCGGGCTTCCAGCTCGCCAATCTTGAAGATCTCGCCGTCGCCAAACAGCCGATCCCATTGTGAGCCGTCGCATGCGAGATCCGGCCAATCATAGATCTCGTGCCAGATCTGCTGCACTTGCTTCACGCGCTCGCCGATCGCTATCGGCACGCCGGTTTTTGCCTTGAGATAACCCGCGGCCGAAAAGTGATCCGCATGCGGATGGGTGTCCAGGATCCACTCGAGCTTCAAATTGTGGCTGTTGATGTAGTCGAGGATCGCGTCCGCATTTGTCGTTGCCGTCGAGCCAGACTTTTCGTCGAAATCGAGTACGGGGTCGATGATGGCGCATCTTCGCGAATTCGGGCATGCAACGACATATTGGATGCTGCCCGTCCGTGCATCGTAGAAGCCGACGACTTCAGGCTGCTGCATGGGCGATGCCCTCGACTGCGGCTCGCGGGAAAAAGATCGCCCGGCCAGGATCGAGGTCGTAGTCACGCTCGAAGTCCGTTGCGTCGGACGCAATCTGCGCCACGGCATCGAGTATGAACTGCACCTTCACGTCCGGCAGCAGAACGCTGAAATTCAGGCGGGTGAACCCAGGCTTTTTCGTTTCGTCGCCGGAGAGAATGGCTTGCCTGATTTCCTCGGACTGTTCGTCGTCGATCGACAGCAGTCTGTGAACATACGGGCCGGCGCAGGCGCAGCCACCGCGCGCCTGGATCCCGAACCGGTCGCTTAGCATGCGCGTGATCAGCTGCTGGTGGACGTAGCCACCCTTTCCGTTTTTGATCCGGAAGGAAAAGATCGGAAGCCGCTCAGGATCCGATAGACCGAGGAGCTCCAGCCGCGGCAGGGCTTTCCATGCGCGAAAAGCACGACGCGCCAGCTCGCGATTGCGCGCTGTCATCGCGTCGAGTCCGATCGCATCTTTGACGGTGAAGGCCAGCGCGGCTCGTATGTCGCCGATCACGTTCGGCGTGCCGGCTTCCTCGCGGGATTCCAGGCTGTCGCTGTAATCGTGTGTCTTCGGGGAGACAAACTTCACCGTCCCGCCACCTGGCCACGACGGCGTTTTCGTCGAAGATACGTCGCGTCGAACGATCAAGATGCCGGAAGCGCCGGGGCCTCCGAGGAACTTGTGAGGCGAAACAACTATTGCGTCGATCTCGGCATCTGGGGCGGGCGACATGGAAATCGGCAGGTAAGGACCTGCGCCCGCATAGTCCCAGATCATCTTTGCGCCGGCGGCCTTCACGATCACGGTGATGGCCGCGACATCGCTGGTGATGCCCGTGACGTTCGAGGCCGCGGACATCGAGCATATCGTTAGATCTGACGACCCCCCGCCAACCGCGTCCTTGAGCTGAGACAGGTCCGGCCCGCCAGACGGATGCTCAGCGATTTCCACGATTTCTGCCCCGCTCTCGCGCCAGGGCAGAATGTTGGAGTGATGCTCATAGGGACCGATAATGATCCGAGCGCGCTTGCCCGCTGCCACGGCTTCAGCGACGCCGAATAGCTTGACGAGGCGGTTGATCCCCGACGTAGCGCCGGAGCCGGTGAAGATCACAGCATGCCGTTCGGTGACCCCGCAGAATTGACCGATCAGGGCGCGCGCTTCCCGACGCATGCGGGTCATGAAGCCTCCGCAATACGAGGCTTCCGTGTGGCTGTTGGCGTAGTACGGCAGGACCTCGTCAAGCACAAAGCGCTCGATCTGACGGAGTGCGCGGCCTGACGCGACATAGTCGGCGTACACCAGGTCCTTTGGCCCGTAGGGACCCTCGATTTTCGCCGTCGATCCCACAAGCCCATCCCGGAGGTCGGCGGTCACGTCAGCCTTTTTCAACCCCTGGCGGAACTTTGACAGAGGGGTCTCGGTCTGCCTCGTCGTTGGGCGAACTGCTTGCACGGTCAGTCTCCCGGCTCGGATATTGACTCGGATTGTAGCCTGCTCCAGGCTCGAAAAATTCACCTATTTTCTGCAATTTCTTGCAAAGAGCGTGTCATATGATCGAAAATCTGGCGAAAATCGATGCATTTGATATGAAGATTTTGACGGCCATGCAGATCGATGCAAGCCTTTCGCAGCGAGATTTGGCGGAGAGGGTCGGCCTGTCTCAGAACGCGTGCTGGCGGCGGATCCAGCGCCTGCAGTCGCTAGGTCTTATCCGCGGGTCGCACAGCAATATCGATCTGCGAGCGCTGGGGCTCGACCTGACGGTTTTCGTAATGGTCCGCACTCGCCACCATTCCAAGGAGTGGAGTGAGGCGTTCCGTGCCCATGTTGAACGGTTGCCGGAGGTGATCGATTTCTATCGGATCGGAGGGGACTGGGACTATCTGATCAAGGTCGTGACACAAGGCATGTCCGGCTACGATGCGTTCTACCAGAAACTGATCACGAACTTCGATCTGGCTACGGTGACAGGCTTCTTTTCCATGGAAGCGATCATCAACAATCGTCCAGTGGATCTGACCAATCTGCGATGAGGCGGCGCCCGCTGTAGGGCGCTTCGCCTTCATCGTCGCCAAGCCTTCGGCCGTGGCTCACCAGGGTGAGGTGTCGGTTTTTTACAAGAGCCCGCAGGTCTGGCAGAGCGTTCGCCCATCAGCTGTTTGCAGGCCTCAACTGAGCCTTGAGCTCCTCCGGCCTTGATGCGCGGGTCCTGGCGACGCTTCGCTCAGGTCCGCACCCTAAGGGCTTGCTCCAGCCTGTCGGCAATCTGGGTGACGATATAGGCAATCACCATGTAGATCACGACGGCAATCACGAAGGCTTCGAGGTAGTAGTAGTTCAGCGCGGCGGTCAGCTGGGACTGGGCGAAGATATCGACAACCTCGATGGCGAATCCGAGAGAAAGCGCCTTCATGATGACCATCATCGAGGTTGTCAGGTCGGGAATTGCCGTGAGGGCCACCTGGGGGAACAGAATCCGTCGGAACAATTGGCCGTTCGTATAGCCAAGCGAATGGGCGGCGTCTGACTGACCGGTGTCGAAGGCGTTCAAGGCTCCCTTGATAATCTCGGATTGGAACGCAGCGATACAGCCTGTCACCGCAATAACAAGGATGACCGAGTTGGGTGTTTCATGGGCGTTGAAGTTGACCCCGAGCAACGAGAGCAGGAACTGGAACGCCGGGGGCAGACCGAAATAGGCGAGGAAAATCACGATCACCATCGGAACGCCCTTGAAGACGATCTTGTAAGCCATGATGAGCTCTCGCAGCACCGGGACTCGTCTATATTCGACGAGTGCAAAAATGCTGCCGACTAGCGTCGACAAGACGAAAATCGTCAGCGCCATTCCAAGCGTTACAGGTACGGCGCCCAGAATTTCCTGGGTGTCCTGGAGCAAAATTTCGGTATCGAACATGGTTTAATACCCTTTAGGTCAGACGCTGGCGATGGCCGCGTTCTTGATCTGAGCTGTTGTCGTGGCCTCAGGTGCCTGCATCGGCGAGCGAAGCTCGAACAAGTGCACGATGAACCAGGCAATCAGGCACATAAGCGCATAGATGACCGCCAGGACGAGGTATGTTTCGAACTGGTACTGGTTATAGTCGCGCTCCATGATCAAATGCGCGGTCGCCATCACGTCCGCCGCCCCGATGTACATGACGAGCGCAACGTTGTGGATCAGGTAAATGATGGAGTTTCCATAGCCCGGCAATGCGAAGTGCACCGCTTGCGGGCCCACGATGCGGGTGATCTTCTGGCGAAAGGTATATCCGAGACTGTCGGCTGCATCATGCTGGCCGCGATCGACGGCCAGGTATGCGGGCCGAAGGACTTCCGACAGATAGCCGCCATGGTAAAAGCTCAGTCCGACCATCGCAGCGATCGTCGGCGAGAAGAAATCTGCGGAGCCGAACAGGGCCACCAATAGGGGGAGCCCGTAGAACGCGACGAACAACTGGAGGACGACGGGAACGCTGCGGGCATAGGACACGTAGAGGTCGGTGAGGTGGCTGACCACTGGTATCCTGCGAATCCGCAATGTTGTCGCAACGAGCGCCAAGCAAAAGCCGACCAACATGGCGGTAAACGTGATAGCGAGCGTCAGCGGCAATGCCGAGAGCAACTCGGGAATCATAGCAGAAACATCCACTTTGAAACGCTCCTTCTTGCAATTCAGCCTTGCCGCTGACGATATCTACTCAGATCACATCATTTCATATACTTGACGATGCCTTCGCCAAACCACTTCTGCGATAGCTTTTCGATCGTGCCGTCGTCTTTCAACTCCTTGAGAACTTTGTTCACTTCATCGACCAGAACCTTGTTTTCATCTGACCTGTGAATAAGCATATAGGTGTTGTTGCTGAAGACTGGTTCGGACGCCACGATGTCGAGCTTCTTTTCATCGATGACGGTCTGCTCACCAAGATTTGAAGGCAGGACCAGCGCGTCGAACTTGCCGTTCTGAACCTCATCCAAACGGTTTGGATACGGGATTCCGGCGCTCGACGCCGTCACGTCAAGCTTGTATTGCGGATTTTCTTTTTGCCAGTTCATGATGAACTTATAGGTTCCGCCGCCAGCCGTGGTCGGAACGATCCTCTTGCCGACCAGATCTTTCATTTCTTTGATGCCGCTGCCCTTTTTGCTGTAGATCTTCATCAGGCTGGCGCCCATGGGGTTTTCCGGAATGAAGAACTGCTTGGCGCGCTCGGGTGACTTGTAGTAACCGCCGACCGCGATGTCGTATTTGCCTGTGGCCAGGCCGGTTTCCTGCGCGATGTCGGAGACACCTTCCATTTCGAACTTGTATTGCGGCAGCTTTGCGTTGATCGCCCTCAGCAGATCGGGTTCATACCCTTGCGGCTCGACGCCGAGCGCGCCCCAAGCCAATGGCTTGGATTCGGCAGAGGTCGCGATCTTGATTGTCCGAACGGTCTGACCGTAACTGATCCCTGCTGTCGCAAGGGCAATTGCGATGCCGCCGGCGACGGCCAGGGCATAACGACGCGAAAAACTGGATTTGATTGCAGACATTTCTTGGGTTCCCTTCTTGTTGGATTATTGAAAAGCGAGTTCAGACTGCAGGAATTGAGCAAGTCGTGGGCTGGAAGGCGCATCGAAGATCTCAGCCGGACTGCCGTCGGCGGCAACCACGCCACGATCCATGAAGACGATCCGGTTCGAGATGTTCTTTGCGAATTGCATCTCGTGGGTCACAAGCAGCGAGGTGATGCCGGACGACGTGACGTCCTTGATCACCTTCAGGACTTCACCGACCAGTTCGGGGTCCAGCGATGATGTCGGTTCGTCGAAGAGCATCACATCCGGCCGAACCGCCAGCGCACGTGCGATGCCTGTACGCTGGAGTTGGCCACCTGAGAGCTGGGACGGATAGCTGTCCCGCTTCGCTGAGAGGCCGACCCTTTCGAGCTCTCGCAGCGCGATTTCGCGCGCCTCGTCCGTGGACTTGCGCTGCACTACGACCAGCGGATCCATCACGTTCTGGAGGACGGTCATGTTCTTGAAGACGTTGAATTGCTGAAAGACCATCGCTGTCCGGAGCCGGATCGCTTGGATGGCTGCCTTGTCGGCGCGCTGGTAATCCATCAGAATCTGGTCGAACGCGATGGTTCCAGATGCAGGCTTAACCAGGTAGTTGATGCATTTCAGCAGGGTGGTCTTGCCCGTGCCGCTTGGGCCGATGATTGACACAACGTCACCTCGCTTTACCGAGAGATTGACGCCGTTCAGGACCTGCGTGCTTCCGTAGGACAGCTTTATGTCTTTGAGTTCAAGCATTCTGGTTGGTGCCCTTCAGAGTGTGGGAAGGAGTGCCTTGACCGCATGCGATATCATCACCCGCTCTCCGCATGGCCGAGAACGTGCATCAGCCGGTTTGCCCAGCCGAAGATAGATATGGCGTGGATCAGGTCGATGATCTCGCGGTCATCCATGCCGACTGATCGAAGCGCGGCGATATCGTCTGTCGTCGCTTCCGACGGTGCCCCCGACAGGCGGCGGGCAAAGCTGTAGATTGCAGCATCGCGTGGGCCGAGCGCTTCAGGTTTGTCGAGATACAGCGCGGAGACCACTTGGTCGCTCTTGGTCAGCTCCGCATGCCTGCGGGCGTGAACAACGGCACAGAATTTGCAGCCATTGACGATCGAGGCGCCCAAGGCGCCAAGTTCGCGATCGGGACGGGCGAGCCCGCCCTCGACATACATGATCGCGTTGAACAAGATGGTGCGGGCAAGATAGCTTTCCGGATCATGCACAAGGGTCCGTACATATTCCGAAACTTTCTTGGCTGATGGCGTAACCTTCATCGCATCGAGCTGTTCCGGCGTGGCCCCGGACAGCTCGACCGGCGCGATATATGGATGCCAGTTCAATGGCTTCAGACGAACCGAGGAGATCATGTCGACCTCATCAGGCGCAAGCCGGTCGCCACCCGTGTCTGGAAGTTGACAAAAGCGATTAGCTCGGAGAGCGCGACGATCTGAGGATTGTTCAATCCAGCCTTCTCCAGGAGAGCGATATGGCTCGCTTCCGCCTTTTTCGGCGTCAGGGTGACCAGGTCAACATGACGAACGATGGTCGCCAGGGGTTCATTCAAATCCGTTTCCCCCTGGGCCAAGGCCAGAAGCTGCTCGGTCGGACCAAGCTGAGCCAGCTGCACATCATATTCGGCCACCAGGACCGGATCGGCGTTCAGGGCGGCCATGCGACGGGCAAGAGCAACACGCAAATTCGGCGCCAGCCCCTGATCGGTTGCCGGGTGCAGCACCGAGAGGCGACATTCTTCTGCCCCTCGCACGAATTCGGGCCGAAACCGCCTTGCGGCGAAAAGGGTATCATCCGGTGAAAGGCCGGCAGCCTTGTCCATCGCGTCGATCACAACGCGGCCTCCTTCTGCAGCAAGGGAGTTGAATCGACCCATTCGTCGCCCAGAAGTTCCGGCGTGTCGTAAGCCATCAGATTTGCGAAGTGGGTTTCGACATCTTCGGCAAAAAGTGAAGATGCGATGCCGCGCACAAGACGGTCGGCACCGGCGCTGACGGCCGGGATATCGCCAGAGACCTTGCCGTGCGTCAGCATGGCGGCGTCGTTGAAGCAGTGGATATGTCCCAGCATCGGGCAGGAACCGGGAATGCGTTCACGAAACTCGAAGGCAGGACCGAGATCCGGTGCATCGGACATGCCTGCACGCGGCGGTCCCATTTCCGGTGAATATCGACCATCCGACCAGGTGCGGATATGCGGGGCGAGCGCGGCAAATTCCGGGCGGTCGCTGAAGTCGTTTGAAAAGCCGGTTGCAGCGATCAGGAAGTCGTAGTGAATCGGCCCCTGCGTTGTTTCGATCAGCAGGCCCCCGGCATCTTCCTTTACCGCAAGTATGCCGCAGTCGAGAAGGAACCGAGCATTCGAGTGGCGAGACACGCGGAGTGTCGATGAACGCGGCGGCGGTGTCTGGGTCGAGGCGGTATAATCGAAGAATTTCCACTTCCAGGCGTCGGGCAAGTGATGCATGCCGAGTACAACACCCGGGCTGCCAATGCCGGTCAGCTTGTTGATGCGCGGCATTTCCTTGCGCCGGATCAACATGTCAACAGAGCCGGCGCCCGCCTCGAGTGCCGTTGCGGCATTATCCATGGAAGAGGCGCCAGCACCGATGACAGCGACACGCTTGCCTTTCAGCGTGTCGAAGTCGATGTCGTCGGCAGAATGGGCCCAATAGGCCCGATCAATGCCGCTGAGGAAATCGGGCACGGCAAAACCGCCCAACCCGGACCGACCAGTGGCCAGAACGAGACGACGGGTGAGAACCCGGCCGGTTTCCGCGCCTTCGATATCGATCGCAATCAGATCTCCAACGGCTGCCAGTCCGGTCATGCGCACGCTGTTGCGCACCGGCAGGCCAAGAACCTTGCGGTACCAGACCAGGTAGTCCATCCACTGGCCCTTGGGGATTTTGTCCAGCGACCGCCAGGCCTCAACGCCCCATTGCGCCGTGAACCAGGCGCGGAACGTCAATTGCGGCAGGCCGAGCGACGGACCGTGCAGGGTTTTTGGCGACCGAAGCGTTTGCATGCGGGCAAACGTGACCCATGGTCCCTCGAGCCCGGCCGGAGCCGCATCATAGGCCACGACATTGGTTATCCCGGTCAGCACCAGCTTTGCCGTGGCAGCAAGTCCGCACATACCGGCGCCGATCACCACGACATCACGGACCGGCACGCCATCGTGCGAACGCGCGGGAACCCATGGCTTGGCGGGCAGTTCGAGAAAGTCGAGATCCTGTGCAAGCTGTGCTTCGAGCGCAGCAAGACCTGTCGGCGTTGGCGCGGCGGGGGTATGCTTCATATTCCCGTTCCGTGATTTGTGCCGGATGCAGGATCGTTCACCAATTGGCCAGCGAGGGCCGGATCTAGTTTCTTGAAGCCGACGATCGACCGTTCAGCCACCGCCTCGACCGCATCCATCAACGCCTGCGCAACTGGACGAAGGGGGCGTTTCTCGGCAGCCACAACGCCCCAATAAAAGAGAACGGTCACGTCGATCGGGCGAATGACGACACCAGGCAGGGCCACGCCATAGGCGGTGAGGGGATCAATGACAGCGGCAACGCCAGTCCGCCGGACGATCTGCAACGCGCCATATGCAGTATTGGTCCGGATCACTGGCCCGGTGTCGATGCCCCTGGCCGCCAAGGCCTTGGAGACATGCAACTGGAAACGTAGGGGGTTGAGCAATGTGGCGACGCGGCGACCGGCAAAAGCGGAAAGCGGTATGACGTCAAGTTCAGCCAGCGGATCGTCCTCCCGCACGGCAGCAACATCAGGTGCCGAATAGAGCCGCAGGACATCCAGCCCAGGCGTATCGAGCGGCAGGCTTGAAAACCCGATCTCGGCACGTCCGCTCCGCACCTCCTGGGCGACGATCGAGGGCAGAAACTGCCCCAGATGCGTCTCGTGCGGAAGTTCGACACCTTTGAGCTCGGCCATGGCCGTCGGGATCAAGCCAGTTCCGATCGCCGAGGTCGTAACAATCTGCAGAATCCGACCTCGGCCGGCGGCAATCATCTTGGCCCGCGCCGCTAGCTCGGTGAAGGACATCAGCAAGCGCCGCGCCTCCTCCTCGAAGGCCACACCCTCCTCGGATAACTGCACCCGGCGACCGACACGGTGCAGCAATTCGAAGCCGAGCTCCGCCTCGAGGTCCTGAATGGTGCGTGTCACCGAAGGCTGGGAACACCCGAGCATCTCGGCAGCCTTGGTGATGCTGCCGCTGGCAGCAACCGCAAGGAAGCTCTGAAGGTCGCGGGTTTCCATGTTCTCTCTACATGCGCAATCCGTATGATTGACATCGTCTCATTCATTTTTGATATATGTCAAGCGGAAACGAATATTCGCTGAGGCATGTTGCAATCGCGGGCTCAGGCCGGAATCCCATCGCCAGAAGCCGACGATGGCAGATGCGGCTCCGATTTGTGGAACCTCCTAGTGAGAAATGGAGGCTGCAATGCCCGCAACAGGAGGGAATTTATGCGCGTAAGCATTCTTGGCGCCGGAGCGATTGCTTACGGCCTTGCCGCCTATCTGGCCGAAGCGGGACATGACCCTATGCTTTGGTCGCCTTCCGGAGAACGCACCAAGGCGCTGGCCGCCGGTGGATTGCTGAAGGCTACCGGAGCTATCAAGGCAACGACTAAGGTGCGCATCGCCAAGGATTGCGAAGACGCCATTGCCGATGCCGACGTCGTCATAATCGCGTTGCCGGCTTACGGGCACAAGATGGTGATGGACGCTGCCACTCCTTATCTAAGGGACGGAACGCCGGTTATCATCAGCTCGCACAGTTCCTTTGGGGCACTGTATCTCTCCAAGCGGCTTGCGGACCGGAAGGTTAGCCTGCCGATCGTCGTCTGGGGTACCACGCTCGTGACCGGGCAACAGCGCGGGCCAGCCGAAATCGATGTTGCAACCGTTCGCCAGAAACTGGATGTCGCGACGCTGCCTTTCAGTGCTCAGGACCAAGGGTTCGAGCTTTGCACGAGCTTGTTCGGCGATCGTTTCGTCAAGCGCGACGGCATGCTTGCTATCGCGCTCAGCAACCTCAATCCGCAGAACCATCTCGGGATCGCTCTTCTTAATCTCACACGCATGGAGAAGGGAGAACAGTGGAGCCAGGCCGGAAGCGTCACCCCGGCTGTCGGCCGTTTTATCGAGGCTCTGGACGCGGAACGATTGGCGATCGCCGCCCGTTTTGGAATTGCCGTGCGCACAGTTGAAGAGCATTTTTCATTGTCGTTTCACGTCCCCATGGCCACCGTTTCGGAAATGAACCAGGAGATGGATCGCCAAGGCCGCGGCGGCTTCGGCCCGTCAACCATCGAAAGCCGCTATATTCTCGAGGACGTTCCGTTCGGGCTGCTGCCGACCGTTTTGTTGGGGAAGATCAGCGGAAATTCAGCGATTCTCCATGAATCTGGAATTGCCATATTCTCGGCGGCTTACGGTCGCGATCTTAAGGGAGATAATGATATTCTTCCCGCGTTGGGCTTCGAGGGAATGGCAAAAGCGGAGCTCGAAAACCTTTGCCGTAAGGGATTTTAACAAGTTTCCACAGTGGACTGGGACATAGGCCAAGTGCCCGAAAAACCGCCGGGGCTGGTTGCCGGCGAGCACGACATGCAGGTTCCTCGGCGAGCGCCGGGAGATCTCTCCAGGAACTCAGCACGAGATCGAATGGTCCCGCCCGGCGGTGTGAGTGGGTCTGTAGCAGGGTCCGTCATCGAAACCCAGTGCGGCATGGTTCCATCAGTTGCCAGATGCCTGAACATTGCATCAACTGCGCAGGCGCTTCGCGCCTCCATCAAGATACCGGCCATGCAGGCGCCGACAGTCCGGAACAACGAGTGTCGTAGCCCGTTCAGGATAAGTGGTTCGTCCACAATCAGCTACGCGAGATAGACATGTTCCGATTTCTAACGTTGGCAGGGACCATCTTGGGTCTGACGATGTCGCCGGCGCAGGCCGCCAGTGATGCGGATCAGGCCGTCGAACAATTTCACCGTACCTGTCTGGCCGAGGGTCCCAATTTCGAGCGCATGATAGAGACCGCGCACGAACGCAGGTGGACACTTATTGCCGAAGCAGGCTTCGCCGAACTCGCGCCAATCGCTAATCCAACCTCAGTGGAGGCATGGCTCGTGGCCGAAGCGGAGGAAGGATTGCCAGCAGGAACCATCATCGGCACCACCAAGGCAACGATGAGCGGCAAACCGGTGCAGACGTGTACGCTGGCATTTCCCGATGTCGATCAAGAGGCATTTCGGAAGAGTTTCTTCACCCGTACGGATGCCGAGAAGATTGCCGAAGATCGCGATACGGAGGAGTTCTCGCGTCTCTACATCCTCGTTGCCGGCGGACGTAAGCAATTTGTCCGGCTGGTGGTCCTGCCTTCAACGCCACCAGGAAACCCGCGCGTCGTTGCCAGTTCGATCATGGCCGACTGACATGTCATTCCTCCCGCCCCCGTGCTCCTCTGGAGGGCGAACACTGCGAAATGTCGCGAGCAGCAGAAGGTCGTAGATAATTTTCAGCCCACCGGCGATGATCAGGGGCCAGCCGAAGCTGGAGACGGCAAGGAGAGCCCCTGCGAGGACTGGACTGGCGGCCGCCGCGAGGCTGCGGGGGACGGCGGTGATGCTCGCCGCGGCAGCCCGCTCTTCGGGCGTCACCACGGCCATGACGTACGATGTGCGGGTCGGCACGTCCATCTGCGACAGCGCGCTTCTAATCAGCAGAAGAGCGATAGCCGGAGCGACGCTCGGCATGAACGGGATGAGCACCAGACAGAGGCTCGACGGAAGGTGCGTAAACACCATCGTGTTTTATGAGTCCGATCTGCTGGGAAATTCGCACAGCGACCAAATAGGACGCAGCCGAAAGGACACCCGTCCAGAAGAAGATTGCGCCGGTCGCGGCGAGCGACAGGCCGAACCGTTGAAAGAGCCAGAGGGCCAACAACGATTGGACGACGAAGCCGCCTGCGAAAGCGTCGAGGCTGAAGAGCGCTGCGAGTGACAGAACGATGGAGCGAGACCTGCGCAATGGCTGTGCCGACACTTTGCCTGCATCAGGCGCGTCACTCGGCAGCCGCCGATAGAGGAGCAGTGCCGCCAACCCAAGTGAGGCATAAAATAGAAAAGCTGCCTGGAGGGCCTGCTTCATTTCCAGGCCGATGGCGTCGCGGAGAAAGTCGGGCGCTCCTGCGGCCAGCGCTCCGACGGCGCCGGCGAGAGAGCCGATGAGGCTGTAGCGCGCAAAGAGCGCCGTGCGGTCGCGGTCGGTGACGCTCTGCGCAAGCTGCGCATGTTCGAGCGGTAGAAACACGCTGACGTCCCCTGAAGATGGGTTCAGCGTGCCGACGAACGCGATGAGAAGCAGCGGCCAGAAGTCGTGAACCACAGCGAAGACGATCCCCGTGGCTATCATGAGGACAGCCGCTGCGGTCAGCAGCGCTCGACGGGAGAAGCGATGCGCGACGATCCCAACAGCCAGGGTGAGGACGGCTGAGCCCGCGAGCGTCGCCGTCGACAGGGTTCCGATCTCGAAGGCGTCGAAGCCGAGCGTGGCCAGATAGGCGGGAAGCAGGATGCTGACCAGACCGTCACCGAACGCCCGCAGTCCCCTTGATATCAGCAGGTTCGCAGCAGTCGGCTCAGCACCGGCAGGAAGCAGCCTGAAGCGCCGCTTCGAAATAGCTTTGCGCAAACCGTGCGCGAGCCACTGTAACGTCAACGATGCCTCCTCACCACTGGTAAGCGGCGCTGGCTGCACGGGTTAGATCGCTCCCGTTGCCATCCCGTAGAGCAGCCCGAGGATCGAACAGCCGAGGAGCACCGGGAGCATGCCGATCTTGAAGCGAAACACCGCTAGCAGCGCACCCAATGTCAGGACGAGGGACGGGACGTTGACGGAGCTGAATGCGGGCACATCGACCGTCATGCCGAACCCTTTGACCTCGCGCAGTGCTCCAAACAGAACGTGAAGCGCGAACCACACCGCCAGGTTCAGGATCACGCCCACCACGGCTGCCGTTATGGTCGCCAGCGCGGCGGACAAGGCCTTGTTGCTGCGCAACGTTTCCACGAACGGCGCACCGACAAATATCCAGAGGAAGCAAGGTGTGAAGGTGACCCAGGTGGTGAGCAGGCCGCCCAACGTTCCAGCGAGCAGCGGATTAAGCGATCCCGGCGCTCGATACGCGCCCATGAACCCGACGAACTGGGTCACCATGATCAAGGGGCCAGGCGTCGTCTCCGCCATGCCGAGGCCGTCCAGCATCTCGCCTGGCTTCAGCCAGCAATATGTATCGACAGCCTGCTGCGCCACGTAAGCGAGGACGGCGTAGGCGCCTCCGAAGGTCACGACCGCCATCTTCGAGAAAAAGACCGCGATATCGGCGAAGACATTGCCGGACCCGAACAGCACGAAAAGGCCGAGGACAGGTGCCAGCCATAGCACCAGAAACACGCCTCCGATCTTCAACGACCAGCTGACCGGCGGGCGAGCATGGGCAGGAATGCCTTCGCCGAGCGCCGATTCCGCGTCGGCGACCTGCTTGCCGCCGACCTTGCCATGGCCGTTGCCCGCCATGAACGCTGCCAGCCCGGCCCGCCCGCCGACGTACCCGATCACTCCGGCCGTCAGGACAATGAGCGGGAATGGGACATGGAACAGGAAGAGCCCGATGAAGGCGGCGGCGGCGAGGCCTATCATGACTTTGTTCTTGAGCGCCCGCTTGCCGACCCGGATAACCGCCTCGAGCACGATGGCGAGGACGGCGGCCTTCAGACCGAAGAAAAGCGCCTGCACCGCGCCGACATTGCCAAAGATTGCATAGATCCAGCTCAGCGCCATGATGGCGATCACGCCCGGCAATACGAACAGCGTGCCGGCCACGAGCCCGCCTCGGGTTTTATGCAGGAGCCACCCGATGTAGACGGCGAGCTGCTGGGCCTCCGGTCCTGGCAACAGCATGCAGTAGTTCAGCGCATGCAGGAACCGCGTCTCGCCGATCCAGCGCTTCTCCTCAACGAGGATGCGATGCATTACCGCGATCTGGCCGGCCGGGCCACCAAAACTCAACGCCGCCACACGCGCCCAGACCCGCACTGCTTCGCCGAAGGGGATGCCATGCGAAGGGTTATCACCGAGCGCATTCGGATGGACGGCACGAACGCTGGTCATTGGTTCCCCTCACCCGCGCTTCTGGCGGAAATATCGATAGAGGTTGTCGAACACCGAAGCACCCTCGGCGATCCGTTGCTCGTCTCCCGCATTGGCCATGGCGATCCCAGCGATCAGGCTGGCGATGCCGGTGGTTTCCTCGCGACTGAACTTGCCGTCCTTGAGGTCGATGTCGTGGACAATCTCGGCGATGGCCTGCAGCGCCGGGTCGACTATGCCACTACGATTGAGCAGTACCTCGAAGCTGCAGCAGTCCCCTTCATGGGTGATTTCGCCTTCGAACATGTCGAAGCGCAATTCGCCCTCCTTTGGCACGTGTCCCTTGCCCGCCACGAAGCGGATCGTTGCATCGGCATCGATGAAGCGATGGATCAGCCAGCTGCAGGCGATGCGGTCGACATGCACGTCCCGCCGCGTGACCCAGGTCCGGCCCTTGACCTCACCCAGCTCGGCCGTCTTCTTCGGTTCCTTGGTCATGGCCTTGTCCTCTATAAGCTGAGCCTCGAGCTCGGCGATCAGTCCCTCGGCGGCGAGCCGCCCGCTGGCGCCGAAGAAGTCGATCGCCACGACTTCGGCAAGCCGCTTGCGCATTCGACCGAGTTGCGCGCGGGCATCCGCGCGCCGATCCTCGGTCTTGTCGGAGTCGATAGCCGCCGTTAGATCGCGCGCTGCCTTGGCGACCTCTGCATAGTCGATGTCCCGCGCGGCATCGAACAGCGCCCGAACCTGTGCGTCCGTCAGGCCGTCGATCAGACGCGCCTCACACACCATCGCCTCACCGCCACCGTCGATAATTTCCTTCAGGAGCCATTCGAAATCCTCCTGCGTTTCTGCATCGGCGGGCAGCGCATAGACTGTGCTTTTGACCGCAACTGCGCCGATACCCTGCAGCCGCCGCCAGATCTTTACCCGGAAATAGGCTGGTTTGGTCGGCAGCTGATGGATCAAGAGCAGCCAGCGCTGCTCGGTCCCAAGTTCCCCTTCGCTCATCAGCACACCGTATCACCGAGAAAGGCAAATGCAACACTTGTATCATATTATATTCAGGCGTAGCGTTGACGTCTCGCAGACTGTCTCGCTGATGCCTGACAGGAGGTGCCGAAATGACAGCCTCGGGTGGGGCTAGCCAGTCAGGATCATCCGCGACTCGGGCCGTCGGACGCACCGCAGCTACGCTCATGACTGCCGGCATGATCATCGGAACGGGTATTTTCGGTGCCCTTGGTGCGACCGCCGAGCGGGCCGGTCCCGCCCTTCTGCTGGCAATGATCCCAGGTGGGCTGGCTGCTTCGTACTGCTCTTTTTCATACCACCCCTGCACCTATAATTGGAATGGTGACGCTGGCGTTGGCGTTCGGCACTCGATTCATTGTGTGGCGCCAACGGAAATCTGGTTCGGTTAGTGCTCGATGAAACGAGGAGGTCTAAGATGCTCGATACCCAAGCTATTGAATCCCTTACCGGACTGAAGGGACAGACCACGGGTGACGTGCTCAAGTTATCGGTCCCGCGCAGTGAAGTGAGAATGACCCTGGACGGCTTTGAGATCATTCCGTTTATGGGCCTCACCTCCTGGGTTAGTTTTAAACAGGGGGCGCATCATGCCACGCTGATGGGTGACATCGTCGTGCTCGAAGATGAAATCCAGGACGCGATGGCCGCAGCGATCCAGGCGAACCTTTACGTAACAGCCCTACACAATCATTTCGTCCGCGAGCAGCCGCGCGTGATGTTTATGCATGTCGAGGGTACGGCTGATGAAACTGCGTTGGCGACAGGAGCGCATAGGATTTTTGAAGCAATAAAGATCGTGCGCCAGAAGCATCCTGTCGAACCCGCCATCAAGAAAGTGAATAGTAGCTTGGACGCGCCGCCGCTTGAGGCGATTGTCGAGCACAAGGGCGAGAGCAAGGACGGCGTGCTCAAGTTTGTCCTGGCGCGCCCATCCGTGCCCGTCGTCTGCACACGCTGTGGTGAGCTCAATATTGATGCCGCAATGGGCTACAACACATGGGCAGCCTTTCAGGGCACGGACGAGCGCGCCGCGGTCTGCGGCGACTTTGCGATGCTGGAAAATGAAGTCCGTTCGGTCATCCGTGAACTGCAAGCTGGAGCGATTGGAGTAATGGCGGTGCACAATCACATGTTCTTTGAAGACCCGCGGATCATCTTCTTGCACTACTGGGGCATCGGCAATGCTCAGGCGTTGGCGCAGAGCTTGAGGCGGGCGCTCAACACGCAGCAATAGTCTGTCGCTGTCGCCACAGGAGTCATGCGACCGCCGCGCGCTCGCGATATAATGGCAGCGGAAATGTATCGAAAGCCAAGAACTTCGGCGCAGCGCGCTCGGGTTGGCGGCGCGACGGCGGTGGGAAGGTCGGCCTGGGTGGCGGTTCCGTCGAAGTTGCCATATTCGTCGATGCTGGCAGGGCCGAACGGCACATCTCTTCGGGACAGCCGTTGGCATCGATCCAGGTCGATGTCACGGCGGACCCCAAACATGGATGTGCGGCGGGGTGGGCCAAGATCGAAAACCTATCTCCGGATCAGCGGCCAAACGCCGAGCAGGATAACCGCCAGCGCTGCGCCGATGTCCAGAACGTGTCCCGTCTTGGCCCGCAAGATTTCGGTGCGCGCCATCAGATCTTCACCCGGAGAGGCCGGCTTGCTCGGCAGCTGATGGATAAGGAGCAGCCAAGGCTGTTCCATTCACTCATAAGTGAACCGTATCACGGGTAAGATAAATGTAACACTTGTATCATTCTTTAACCAGGCGTAGCGTTGGCGGTCTCGCAGCAGTAGGCCGCGCTGAGTGGCGCCAACCAAAAGGGAGACAAGGCCATGAAATGGGTTACCCGCGAACGTCCGGTGATCGACCGTATTGCTTGTCCCTGGCTGATCGCCCGCTTCATCGACACGGAGCCAGAATTCCTGTTCGTGCCGCCGGATCGGGTGATCCCAGTTGCCCAGGAGACGGGCGCTACACCCTATGACGTGCCCGGTGTCGAGTTCACGCATGTGGGTGACGGCTGCAGCTTCGATACCTTCGTCTCGAAATACGGCCTCGAGCGCGATCCGGCGATCGTGACGATCGCCTCGATCGTGCGCGGCGCCGACACCGATCGGCACGATCTCATGCCACAGTCGGCGGGACTGCTTGCGATCTCCATGGGGCTCCGGGACGTCACGCCGGACGACCATGAGGTGCTGAGGCACGGCTTCGTCATCTACGATGCCCTTTATGCCTGGGCCTCGCGCCGCAAAGCGGAGACGCACAGCTGGCCGCCGGCCATGAAGCCTACGGCGGCGGCCTGAAAGATGATTACCCTCGAAAGAAACAGCCCGGGAACTGCTACGGTTGGTCGGCGGCTGATGGCCGCCATCGCCTTTGGCTTCAGCCTGATTGCTGTGAATGCCGCGGACGCGGCGGACACGTTCCGGCACCTCAAGGGCAAGGAGATCAAGGCCAAGTTCGCCGGCATGGATTTCACGGACGACGTTCATTGGGCGGATGCGTTCGGCCGCGACGGACGGATCGTGCGCTACGACATGGGCAAGAAGAACGCCGGCAAGTGGCGCGTCGAGAAGGGGCAGCTCTGCATTTCCGTTGAAGGCGAAGAGACCTGCTATCAGGTATGGATCTCAGATACCGCAGTACAGCTTCGTGACCCGGATGGGACGTTCTTCCTGGAGGGCGTGCTGCAGAAGCCCTCTGCACGCGACTAGCGTCTCGGATTGAAAGTCATTGGGCATATTGGGGCAGACCACAAGGAGAAATCCATGCGTGCAAAACTCATCACCGGCGCAATGCTGATAGCGATGTCGGCGCTTCTCCAACCGGCGTCAGCGGCACCCGATTGGCAAACTGTCGCGCAGACACTTGGCAAATCCGGATCGGAAATGCCTGGCGGCGTTTATAGAGTTGGCTTGCCACGAACCGACCTGAAGGTATCGCTCGACGGCATATCCCTGAAGCCAGGCTTTGCGCTCGGAGGCTGGATCGCCTTCGATCCCATGGGAAATCAGGCAATGGTCATGGGCGACATCGTTCTGACGCAGGACGAGGTGAACCCGGTCATGAAGAAGCTTGAAGAAGGCGGCATCGAGATCACCGCGGTGCACAACCACCTGCTGCGCGCGCAGCCGATGACGCTCTACATGCACCTCTTCGGCCAAGGTGATCCCGTAGCACTCGCCACAGCGCTTCATGCCGGCTTGGCTCTGACGAAGACGCCGATGGCTGCATCCGCCGGTTCGCAGGCGGCGGCCGCTTCGAAGATCGAGTTCGACACGGCGGGTGTCGACCAAGCTATTGGCTACAAAGGCAAGGCCAACGGCGCGGTCTACCAGTTCACTATACCGCGCGCAGAACCGGTCGAAGAAAATGGCATGGATGTGCCGGCCGCCCTGGGCTCCGCCATAGCGATCAACTTCCAGTCGACTGGCGGCGGCAAAACGGCGATCACAGGTGACTTTGTGCTGACTGCCAAGGAGGTCAATCCGGTTATCAGGGCGTTGCAAGGCAACGGCATCGATATCACGGCATTGCATAGCCACATGCTCGATGAGCAGCCGCGGCTCTTCTTCATGCATTTCTGGGCGAACGACGATGTGCAGAAGCTGGCGAAAGGCCTGCGCGCAGCCCTCGACAAGGTCGCCGTCAAAAAGAGCTAGATTGGGCGTCCGCGCGCGCGTCCAACGGCGGAGTTCGGCCGGGCAATGCCCAATCGCACGCCGGGAGGGAATCAGCCGATGTTGATGCGAAGCCGGATGCCTGACAAGGCGCAAATCGCAACACCGCCAGCGAGCGGAGTCGCCCTTCGGGTCGACGCCTTGACAAAGCGCTACGGCCCGCAAACAGCGTTGGCGGACGTTGCCTTCACGGTCGAAGCCGGCGAAGTTCTCGGTCTCATCGGACCGAACGGAGCCGGCAAAACCACGTTGCTCGAAGCAGTTGCCGGCGTTCTTCCCGCCGACTCGGGGACGATTTTCTGGCACGGCGCCCCTCTGCCACCCGCATTGCGCCGGAGATCGATCTTCTACCTCCCCGACGGCCTCCGGCCGTGGCGCGACCAGTATGTCGAACGGGTGCTCGCGTTCTTCGCCGGTGTTTACCGGACATCGGACCTCGACGTCGCGGACACAGTTAGGGCGGTCGGACTTGCACCGGTGCTGAACAAGCGGGTGCTTGCATTGTCCAAAGGGTATGCCCGTCGACTGATGTTGGCGCTTGCCCTGATTACGCCGCATCCACTGCTGCTGATGGACGAGCCCTTCGACGGCTTCGACTTGCGACAGACCCGCGAGATCATGGACGTGCTGCGCAAGGTTGCGGCGCAGGGGCGCAGCCTCGTCCTCGCCATACACCAGCTGCTCGATGCCGACCGCATATGCGACCGTTTCGTCTTGCTCGCAGAAGGCCACGTGCGCGGCGTCGGGACCTTGGGCGACTTGCGGGAGCGTGCGGGGATCCTCTCCGGTGGGTTGGAGGAGGTTTTCCTTGCGCTCACCTGAGGCAGCGGTACCGCTCGACGCTCCCTTCGGCCCCTTGCTGGCCAAGGAGCTGCGGGAAATGGCGAGCGGCCGGCCGCTCTGGACAATGCTGCTGATGCTCTGCCCTCTCGTCGGCTTCAGCTTCTTTCAGGCCGTGTCGCTCTACGGCGAAACGAGCGCTACTGCCCTCACCTCGCCTGGGCTCGCGAGCGCACTATCCCCGCTGGACGGCGTACTGGTTCCGACGTTCGGCGGCTTCTACGTCGCCGTTACGCTGCTGTTTCCCTTTGTTGCCATACGCGTGCTCGGCAACGAAAAGGAGTCCGGCGCCTTGCGGCTCCTGATCCAGCTGCCCTATCGACCGCCGACTTTGATTGGCGCCAAGCTGGTCGCCGTCTTCGCAGCTTGGCTCATTGCCAGTATCCCTGCGCTCTCTGCGCTCGAGATTTGGGAGTTCATGGGCGGACATCTGTTCGTCGCCGAGACCCTGAATCTTGTTCTCGGACATCTCCTCTACGGCCTGTTGGTCGGCGCCATCGCGTTATTCGCGGCTGCGCTTACCGAGAGCGCGGCAACCGCGGCGATTGTCACACTCGGCTTCACACTCGGATCGTGGGTCATCGACTTCGCGGCGGCCAGCCAACCCGACCTCCTTGGCTGGTCGTCGCGGCTGTCGCTCACGCAAACGCTGCACACCTTTGAGCTCGGATTGTTGTCGCTCAGTCTGGTCGTCGGGGTGCTTGCGGCGATTCTTGGATTTGCCGCACTCGCTGCCATCTGGCTTCCCATGGGTGCTACCGTGCGCATCAAGCTTGTCCGTTCGCTCATCTGCCTCGTGGCGACCTGTCTTGTGATGGTCGCGGCTACCCAGATCAGATGGTCGGCCGATGCGACCGAGGACCGACGGAACTCTTTCTCGCTTGCCGACCAACAGGCCCTGGCGCAACTCAGCGATCAGTTGACCGTCACCGTTCACCTGGCGCCCGAAGACCCCCGGTACGCCGATTTGCGAACAAGCGTCCTATCGAAGCTCGAGCGGGTCATTCCACGGATTGTCATCCGTTTTGCAGGCGACCAGCAGAGTGTTGTCGGCAGCGCAAGCGATGAGTCGTATGGCGAAGTCGAGTACAGCTATGGCGGCCGGTCGGCCGTCAGTCGATCGACCGGCACCGAGGAGGTACTGCCGCTCCTTTATGGGCTCGCAAATGTACCCCTGCCCGTGCCGGCGACCGGGGCCGGCGATTATCCCGGCTATCCGCTCGTCGCGGCTCCGTGGATCGCGCTTCCCTGGTTCGTCGGCGGCCTGCCGCTGCTCGTCTGGGTTGCTTGGTGGCGGAGCCGCCGCGCACCGGCCATCAAATACACTTCAAGCCAGAAGGAGATCAGCCGTGAACATCTTACATAGCCTCAAGACAATTGCCGCGGCAGGTGTCGGCTTGGTGGCCTTGCTGCTGCCCGCTTCGGCGGGCTCGCCGGACATCGTCAATTTTTCGGACGAGGAAGTTGGCACAGATTCGAAGGCGATGCCCGGCGTGGTAGGCATTTGGCGGATCGAAACGGAAGGCGACAACAAGGTGTTGGCCGTCGACGGGCGCCAATGGAAGGAGGGACAGACTTCCGCTGGTCTCGCAGACAAGGCGCGGGCCCTCTATGGGGAGCGGTACGCCGAGTTCCTCGACCGCGTCCAGGCCTATGCATACTTCCCCTATGCTGTTCTTGAGGGCGTGCCGGATTTCCGCGATGGAGAGATCGCCGTCCGTTTCGAGGGCATCAGCGGCCGCATCGACCAGGGTGCAGGGATATTGTTCAACCTTAAGCCCAATGGCGACTATCTCACGATTCGCGCCAACCCTCTGGAGAACAACCTTGTGTTGTGGAAGTTCGAAAAGGGGAAACGCTCGTCGGTGACCTGGGTCAAGAACACCCCAACCTCAACCCATGAATGGCACGACCTGAAGGTGCGCATCGCCGGCACCAAGGTCGAAGGCTATGTCGACGGCAAGCTCTACCTGCAGGACACGCTGCCTGAGCCGGTGACCGGGCGTGTTGGCTTGTGGTCGAAGGCCGACAGTCACGTGTATTTTGATGACTTCACCGTAACTCCGGCTGGTTAGGCGGTACGCTTTCAACCAGCTTTCAAAGCTAGTACGGTGCGCCGGAGTCCGGTCTTCCGGGCGCCCGCGTTTGGCCCGGTAACGGGTGATTATTTCCATCGCACACGAGAAGGGGCGGGCCGGGCTTTTGCGAACCGACGCGTTCGGAACGATCAAAGGTCCGCTTCGTTCTAATCGGATGGACTGGATTAGACTAGGCCTCCTGGCGTTGGCGGGGTTCCTCACCTGGACACTGAACACCCTCTCGGCCGGAGGCGGAGGTCTATTGCTGATCCCCGCCGTGACTTTCATCACAGCGAGCGCGGCGGTTGCGCCGGTCATCACCTTGACCGAGCTCATCGGCAATCCCATCCGCGCCCTGGCCTTCCGGCGCGACATCGATTGGAGCCTGGTCCGTTGGTACCTGCCCGGCGCCATCGCCGGTGCCGCTGCGGGCTCCTGGCTCTTCGCCAACAGTCGGGCGGAATGGCTCCAGATATTCATAGGGATCTATCTGATCAGTGCAGTCTGGGAATTTCGCGGCGGCGCGCGCGAGCGGAGCTACCGAGCCCGCCGCTGGTGGTTCCTCCCGGCCGGCCTGATCGTCGCGCTGTTGTCGGCGCTGATGGGCACGGTGGGACCCGTCCTGAATTCGCTCTATCTGAACTACGGTTCGGAGAAGGAGACGTTGGTCGCCACGAAATCCGTGAACTCGTTTGTGACCGATGTCGTCAAGGTCGCGGTATTCACCGGACTCGGGACGCTCGGTGGTCAGGCGGCCATATACGGCGCAGCCGCGGGTTTGGGCGCCGCGCTTGCCAATCTGCTGGCCAAGCCCTGGCTCGAACGCCTGAGTGGAAGACAGTTCCGCGGCCTTGTGGTCGCGCTCATGGCTGTCAGTGGAGCGCTGATGATCTGGAACCAGCACAGCTTGGTTGTGCAGGCCTGGCGCGCGGCCACAGGAATGTCTTAACAATGTCGATGTTGGCTGGAGCCCTTCGCGCGCTGTACCGTAGCTTGGTTGGCCGGTCCCGCGACGCGCAGAGGCTGGCAAAAGGCCTGCGCGCAGCCCTCGACAAGGTCGCCGTCAAAAAGAGCTAGGCTTCCCAAACGTCTATATCGGACGGGCCTCTTCGGCTGGTTCCTTCGAACCAGCCGATCTAACCAGCTCAGCTTCGAAAAGGTTCGCGAGGTCAGATCACGCTCAGCGTCACAGCGGCAAGAACAAGATAACGGCCGACCTTGGCGGCAGTGACCAGCAAAAAAAGCTCGCGCAGGACACCGGCAATGACAGTCAGCCTCGCGAAACGCGTTGGGGGCAGAAACGCCATCTTTCAGATAACCGGGCGGCGGCCGCTATCGGCCAGATGACAGGCTGCCACGCCGCCATGCGGCACCGATCGCAGCATCGGTTCCTCGACCCGGCAGACATCGATCGCCACCGGACAGCGCGTGTTGAACCGGCACCCCGGAGGCGGCGCGCTGGGACTTGGCGGATCGCCGGCGAGAATGATCCGGCGGCGCCCGGCTTCGATGCGAGGATCGGGAGAAGGAACAGCCGACAGCAGCGCTTGGCTGTAGGGATGGGCCGGCTCGCGAAACAGCGGGCGGGTCAGGCCGGCTTCCGAGATGCGGCCGAGATACATCACCGTCACGTTCGAGCAGACCTCGCGCACGATCGCCAGATCATGCGCGACAATGACAATGGTCAGGCCAAGCTGTTTCTGCAACGACGTGAACAGGTTGACGATCTGCGCCCGGATCGAAACGTCGAGCGCGCTAAGTGGCTCATCGCAGACCAGTATGGACGGCTTCAGCGCGAGCGCGCGCGCAATCGAAACGCGCTGGCGCTGGCCGCCGGAAAGCGAGCGTGGAAGCCGATCGAGCACCGTCTCAGGCAGCGCAACCAGGTCCAGAAGCTCGGCGATGCGGCGCCGGCGCTCGACTGATGAACCGAAGCGATGAATCTGCAGCGGCTCCTCCAGTGTCTGGTAGACGGACTGGCGGCGGCTCATCGACCCCAACGGATCCTGGAAGACGAACTGGACTTCGCGGCTGAACGACTTCCTGTCCGATTTCAGCCATTCGGTGCGATCCCTTCCCCCAATCAGGACGGTGCCTTCGCTCTCCTTCTGCAAACCGACGATGGTGCGCGCCAGCGTAGTCTTGCCGCAGCCGGACTCGCCGACGATGCCGTGGAACGCGCCGCGCGCGACCGTCAGGTTTATGCCATCGACCGCCCGCACCGCGCCGACACCCGAACGGTTGGCGAAATGGACCTTTAGTCCCCTGACCTCGATCGCCGCGACATCAGACATGGACGGCGATCCCCTCTCGTTTCAGCACGACCGGGCAAGCCACACGGTGCGGGCTCGTCGACGCGGATATCGTCTGCAACGGCGGCCGGTGCTGCCGGCAACCGGCTTCGACCAGTTCGCAGCGCTCGGCAAACCGGCAACCCGGTTCCAGCCGGATCTGGTTTGGCGGCAGGCCCGGTATCTCGCGGGTCGCCGCGCGTTCGTCGGCGCGAAAATCCGGCACCGATGCGAGCAGCCCGCGCGTATAGGGATGGACCGGCCGGGTCAGCACATCCATCGCCGTCCCCTCCTCCGCCACTTGGCCGGCGTAAAGCACGATGACGCGGTCGGCGACGGAAGCGACCACGCCGATATCGTGCGTGATCAGCACGACCGCGATGCCATCCTCGCGCTGGATCTGACGGATGAGCTCCAGGATTTGCGCCTGGACGGTGGCGTCCAGCGCCGTGGTCGGCTCGTCTGCGATCAGCACGCGCGGCCGGGCCGCCAGCGCCAGCGCGATCATCGCCCGCTGCAGCATGCCGCCCGACATTTCGTGCGGATAGCGGTTGTAGCGATCCTCAGGGTCCGGAATGCCGGAGCGTGCCAGAAGCGAGACCGCTTCCTTGCGCGCGGCCTCATGCGACAGGCCGGCGAAGCGGCGCGCCTGGCGGGCCAGCTGCGGGCCGATTTTCAGCATCGGGTTCAACGCGCTCATCGGGTCCTGGAAAATCACGCCGAAATAGCGCCCGCGCAGGTCCGACAATTGCCGGGAACCGATGCTGAGCAGTTCGCTTCCGTCGGCTCGCGCCGATCCCTTCATGTCCACGGTCACGCCCTCGGGCAGCAGGCCGAGCGGACCGAGCGTCATTACGGTCTTTCCCGAACCGCTTTCGCCGACGACCGCGACCGTTTCTCCGGGACGGACGTTGAACGACACCCCGTCCACCGCCCGCACCGAAACGGTGGTGGCGTAGAGGTCGATGACCAAATCTTCGATCGAATAGATCGGCTGACCGTCGCTCATGCTGAAGTCGTTCCCGTTTCGACGGCGTTGCGCTCCGCTTCTTCGCGAGCACGCGCGTTACGGCGCTTGCGCAATGTCGCGCCGCGAACCGGCCGCGGCACCTTTTGCAATGCGAAGGCTTCGCCCAGAAGGTTGAAGCTGACCACGACCAGCGTCAGTGCCAGGCCGGGCAGCACGACGAGGCGCGGCACCTCCTCGATGTAGCTCATGCCGTCGACCAGCATCTGGCCCCATTCCGGTGTCGGCGGCGCGACGCCAAGTCCGAGAAAGCTGAGCGTCGCGATGGCCAGCACAAGCGCGCCGGCGTCGGCGCTTGCGTAGACGACGACGAGAGCAAGCACATGCGGCAGGATATGGCGGGCAAAAATCCAGAGATGACCGGCGCCCATCACGCGGGCCGCCTCGATATAGGGCTGCTGCAGCTCGGCGGTGACGACGGCGCGGCTCATGCGGGCATAGTTCGCCCACCACGCCAGGGTGAGCGCCGTGATCATCGACCAGTAGCCGGTGCCCAGAATGCCGATCAGCGCCAGCGCGATCACCAGGCTCGGAAGCGCCAGCGCGATGTCGATGATGCTGATCAGCACGAGTTCGACACGGCCGCCGACATAGCCGGCGAAGGAGCCGATCGTCACGCCGATCGCCAGAGCGGCGACAAGCACGATGACCATCGCCACCAGGGAAATGCGGGCGCCACCAACGATGCGGCTGAAGACGTCTCGGCCGAGATAGTCGGTGCCGAGCCAGTGGCTCCAGCTCATGCCCTCCAGTGTCGCCGAATAGTCCTGCGCACTCGGATCGTAAGGCATGACCGCAGGAGCGAAGATGCCGATCAGCACAAAGCCGATTACGGGGAGCAGCACCAGCCACGGCCAGTCCTTGATGTCCCTGATAGCAGAAATGTTCATTGCCTCATGCTCCCCGCGCCCGGCGCATTCGCGGATCCGCGACGATGCAGATCATGTCGACGATGAAATTGACCATGACGAAGAAGACGACAAACAGCAGCAGCACCGACTGCATGCCGATGAAGTCGCGAAAGCGTATCGCCTCGATGAAAAAGGCACCGACGCCGCGCAATGCAAATACCGTCTCGACCACGATCGATCCGATGATCATCAGCGTGAATTGCGCCCCGAATGTCGTCAGGAACGGAACGGCGATGTTGGGCAGCGCCTCGCGCAGCAGCACCTGCGTTCTGGTATAGCCTTTTGCGAAGCCAGTGGTCGCAAACGGCCGCGACATCGCTTCCTGGAGGTTGACCCGAACGACACGGCTGAGAACGGAGGCTGGGAACAGCGCGATCGTCACCCATGGCAGAAGCCATGAGGTGAAGCCGCTCGTGCCGAAGGTGGGCACCCAGCCGAGCATGACCGAAAACACGATCACCAGCAGCGCCGCCACGAAGAAGTTGGGGGTCGATGCGCCGATCAGCGAAAATGCGTGCAGAAACCTGTCCATGAAGCCGCCATTGCTGACGGCCCCGGCAATGCCAAGCGTGATCGACAAAATGAAGGCGAGAACGCCGCCGCCGGCAAGCAGAGCCGCCGTCATCGGGATGCGGGCGGCAAACTCCGACGAGATCGGCTTTCCCGTTCGTAGTGAGATGCCGAAATCGCCGGCCAACGCGCCGGAAAGCCAGCGTCCGTAGCGGATCGGCAACGGGTCGTAGAGCCCGAGCTCGTTGCCGATCTTGGCGATCATTTGGGCGTCCGCGCCGGGACCTGCCGCGCGCTCGGCAATCAGCGCCGCAACATTGCCCGGAGCCGCCGCAACCAGGGCGAATGTCAGCGCGGATGCCGCCAGGATCAAAAGGCAGGCAAGCAGCATCCGTCGCAGGATCGTGCGTTTCATCGTCAGGCCTCACTCGGACTCGAAGTCTTCAAGCCTTTAGGGTGATCGCCTTGAACGGCAAGTCGTAGTCGGTCGCCGGAAGCGAGAAGTTCTCTGCGCGCGGATTGTGAGCCCACAGCCGCTGGCTGACGACAAGCGGACAGATGGCGGTGTTGTCGTGCAGCCAATCGTAGAGGGCCTGCATCTTCAGGTCGCGTTCGGCGCCACTCGCGTCAAGCGCAGCCTTGACCACGCCATCGAGCGCGTCCGAGACATAAATCTTGCCGTCAGGCCCGCTGTCTGCCGTCGAGACGAAGGCATTGCCAAGGGTCCCGTGAGGGTCATAGGGAGCGCCATAGGTGGTGAAGAAAGCGAGATCATAGTCGAAGGCGGGGCGCCGTTCATGCATGGTGGCATTGTCGACCGAGGAGACTTGGACCTGGAAACCGACCTCGGACAATTGACCCTGGATCATTTCGGCGATGCGCCGCGATCCCGGCAGGGACTCTTCGGAAACCAGAAAGTCGATGGTCAGAGGAGAGCCAGCCTTGGTCCAGGCGCCGCCGCTCTCTGCCCAGCCCCCGTCGGCAAGTATCTTCTTGGCCGCCGCCACGTCATGCACCGGCACGTCATGCCGCTTGCCCGACGACGGCACGTTCGCCGGGAACAGATCGGCGGCCGGGTCGGCAAAGCCCTCGAACAGGACCTTGGCGATCGCCGCCCGGTCGACCGATGCATAGACGGCATCGCGAACGGCCTTGTCGGCGATGATCTTCGACTTCGGCGAATAGCCGAGCAGCATTGTCGCGGTGCCCGGCTCGGCAACAACCTTCATGCCGTCGCTTTCCAGCGCACGGGCGCGGCGCGGCGATAGCGTCGCCACCCAGTCGCCACCGATGACATCGAGGTCGCCTGAGCGGAGGCCGTTGGCACGAGCGAGTTCATCGGGAACCACCTTCAATTCCATGCGGCTGAAAAGCGGCTTTTCGCCCCAGTATTTGTCGTTGCGAACGAGGCTGGTGCCGCTCGAATCGTATTTTTCGACGATCCATGGACCGGTTCCGATCGGCGCCGTCTGCTTGCCATCCTTGTCGACTGCCTTGGGCGACAGGAAACGAACTGGGCGGACGATGGTGAGTTCGAGGAGTGCGGCCGGCACCGGTCGCTTCAGCTTGACCGTCAGCTTGTTCGGCCCATCGGTGACGATGCTGTCGTACGCATCGGAGACGCCAATCCAGGAGAAGTCGCTCACCCCCATCCATCGCTTGAGGTTCCATTCGGCTGCGGTGGAATCGAACGGCGTGCCGTCGCTGAAGGTCACGCCTTCACGCAGATCGAAAGCGATCGAAAGCTGATCGTCGGCAATGGTCCATTTGGTGGCAAGTCCCGGCTCAAGCGCGCCGTTCTGGCCGTAGTGGATCAGCGCATCGAAGACGATGGTGTAGGTGCTCAGCGTTGAAACATTCTGCAGCAGGTCGAGATCGCCGGTCTCCGCGGCGATGGCAATCTTCAGCGTGTCGTTGGTTTCGGAAAAGGCGGTGCGTGGCAGCGCAGCGGCGAAGGCAAGGCCGGCGGTGGAAACAAGGAAATTGCGGCGGTCGAGAGTGATCATTTCAGTTCCCCATTTTTGATTGATTGGTAGCGATTGTACACATGCATTCCCATTTGTATAGACATATTCGGCGCCAATCCAAGTTGGCGCACAGCGCTGCGCTTGGCAAAGGAAAGCGCCATCCTGCGTAATGTCGCGGTGCCGGCGCGGGTCTCGACAAGCGCTAAGTCCAGCTCAGCGTCATCGCCGTCAGCGCGAGGTAGCGGCCGACCTTCGCGATCGTGACGATCGCAAGGAAGCTCCAGAATGGCTCCCGCAGCGCCCCCGCCACGACCGTCAGCGGATCGCCGACGAGAGGCAGCCAGCTCAACAGCAGCGACCATCGTCCATAGCGCTGATACCATCGCGTCGCGCGTGTCAACGCGGAGGGCTTTACCGGGAACCATTTGCGGTTGCGAAAGCGATCGATCCCCCGGCCGAGCCACCAGTTGACGATCGAGCCGAGCACATTGCCTGCGCCTGCGAAAGCGATGAGCAGAGCCGGAGCATGGCTTCCTGTCAGGAGCAGTCCCGCAAGGGCTGCTTCCGATTGCATCGGCAGAATGGTCGCCGCGGCAAACGCGGTCAGGAAAAGACCGCCATAGATGGCGAGCTCGCCAGGCATTTCGAGCTCTCAGCTTGCCTTGGGCCATTTCGGGTGCCGATCGTCGACGACGTAGCCATGCGAATGCTCATAGCCCGCTTCCGACCATACTGCGTCGCCGATGTGCCGGTCGTCCTCAGGCAGATCGACATGCGTATGTACAAGCACGTCGGGATCGTGTTTCGGCCATAGCCAGATCGCGGCAAGCAGGGCCGCGGCGCCTATGACGCCGAGCAGAATGAAGGTGAAGGGCAATCCCATCGCGGCACCGACGCGGCCGGCAATGGGATAGGTGATCAGCCAGCAGGCATGCGAAAGCGCGAATTGGGCCGCAAACAGAGCGGGCCGGTCGACGGCATCGGCAGAACGCCTGATCAATCGGCCCGAAGGCGTCTGCGCCAGCGAATAGCCGAGCCCGAGCACGAACCAGAGCGGCAGCAGCAGATAGTAGCTGCCGGCGAGCGGTCCCACCAGCACGCCCGCGACCAGGATCGCGGCGCCCGAGAGCATCGCAACCCGGTCCGGGACGTTCTCCAGCAGCCGCGGCAGGGCAAGCGCTGCAATCATCGATCCGCCGCCGAACGCTGCGAGCGCCAGCGCCGTGTCGCTTTGTGAGAGGCCGAACTGCGCCTGCACCAGGACGACCGTGTTGACGATCACCATCGCGCTTGCCGCCGCGACGGCAACGTTAAGGGCCAGCAGCCCGCGCAATCGCGGCGTCGCCAGATAGATGCGGATTCCGCGCGTCGTGCGTTTATAGATGCCGCGCGGCTCCGAGGCTTGCGGGCTGGGCAGCACCACGGAGACGACCAGCGCCGCGGACGCCAGGAAGCCGACAACCGTACCGGCGAACAGGCTGTGGAAGCTGATGACGGAAAGCAGCGCCGCCGCCAGCATGGGACTGACGACGCTTTCCAGGTCGTAGGCCAGTCGCGACAGCGACAGGGCTCGCGTGTAGTCCTTCTCCTCGGGCAGCACGTCAGGAATAGAGGCCTGGAAGGCCGGAGTGAAGCCTGCCGACGCCGACTGCAGGACGAAGATGAGAAGATATACCTGCCAGACTTCGGTGACGAAGGGCAGGAACACCGCGACTGCTGCCCGGATGAGGTCGAGCGAAACCAACATGGTGCGGCGTGGCAGGCGCTCTGCGAACGCAGCGGCGACAGGCGCCACGCCGACATAGGCGATCATCTTGATAGCGAGCGCCGTGCCGAGCACCGCGCCTGCATCGGCGCCGGCAAGATCATAGGCCAGCAGCCCGAGTGCTACGGTGGCAAGGCCAGTGCCGATCAGGGCGATGACCTGGGCCAGGAAGAGATGACGGTAAGTGCGATTGGCCAGGACCTGAAGCATATTTGTCTTCTTGCAGCGGATGACGGTTCGTCGAGAACTGGCGCGAACGGCCTGCCTGTCTCAGTGATGGTGACCTTCCGGCTCGACCATCTTGAACGGCAGCACCTGCTCGCGACCCTTCGCGGCCAGGATCAACCTCGCCTGGAACTCATGCGGCTCGGCAGGGGCGACGGTGCTCTCAAGGCGGTGATGGTTGTCGCCGACAGGTTCGAGGCGAAGCGTCTCCGGCCCGCCGGGGCGGTCTATGATCACCGTCGCTGCCAGATCGTCGGCATGCCGATCGATGGTCAGCCGCATCCGCTCGCCGGCCGGTGTGTCGACGATTTCCAATGTCCCTGCAGCCAGCTCGCATACGACCTTGAACGGCTCCGGTGCATGATGATGAGCATGAGAGGTTTCCCCCCGCTTGGCGGTCGAACCGGCTGAGCTTTCGAGGCGGACATTCGCCTCCGCCAACGCCGGCAAGTGGGCGAACAGTTCCTCCTTAAGGGCTTCGCTGACGCCCAGTACGTCTTTGGCCGTCGCCGCATCCGGAACACTGATGGCGACGTCGGCATGTAGGCGATGGCCGATCCAGCGCGCCTGCACACTTCCAAGGCGCTCGATGCCGGACACATGTTCGGCGGCATGATGGATTTCGTCGATGATGCCGGGCTCCACACCATCGAGCATGCGCGTCAACACGGCTTTCGACGACTGCCAGACGATGGCGAAGATCGCCGCGGTGATCAGCAGTCCGATGATCGGATCGGCAAGCGGAAAGCCCAGCCAGACGCCGATAGCGCCCAGCACGACCGCCAGGCTGGTAAAGCCGTCGGTGCGGGCATGGTAGCCGTCCGCGATCAGCGCCGCGCTGTTGATCTCTCGTCCGACGCGGATGCGAAATACGGCGACCGCTTCATTGCCGATGAAGCCTATGAGGCCGGCGATGGCGACCCAGCCAAGAAATGCGATGGGACGCGGATTGATCAGCCTGTCGATCGCCTCATAGCCTGCGACGATGGCGCTGAAAAGAATGATGAGAACGATGACGATCCCGGCCAGATCCTCGACGCGGCCCAGGCCGTAGGTGAACGCCTTGCTCGGTTTGCGGCGGACCAGCATGAAGGCGATCCACAGCGGGACGGCGGTGACCGCGTCGCCGATATTGTGGATGGTGTCGGCCAGCAGCGCCACGCTGCCGGAGAGGAACACGACCACAAGCTGGAGCGCTGCCGTGACGGCCAGAACGACGAATGACCATTTGATTGCCCAGATGCCGCGCGTCGTCGTGGCGATCGTCGGATCGATGACGCCGTGGGTGTGGCCATGGCCGCCATCACCATCACCATGATCATGTCCATGGCCGCCGAAGCCCTGCGTCATCGGACCGAAGCCGAACCAGTCGCGTATCTTATCCATTATGGTGTTCTCTCACAGGTACTTGGTGATATCCTTGAACTCGTCGATCGAGCGGCGCTGCTCGCGCGCCAGCGGCCCGACGACGTCTTCAAGGCAATGGTTGAGATGATCCTGGATCAGGGTCTTCTTGGCTTGCGCGATGGCCCTCTCGACAGCATGGAGCTGCTGGGCAAGATCGAGGCAGGGCCGGCCCGCTTCGATCATTTCGATGACGCCCTTGAGATGTCCGCCAGCCCGCTTCAGGCGCTTGACGATATCGGGATGGGTTTCGTGGGTATGAGGCTGCTTGCTCATCTCTTGATACTATCCTCTTGGAGGGGATACAACAAGCCTCAAAGAGGCCTCGATTCCGGTGCAGTCAACAACCATTCGTTAGGATTTTGGAGAATAATCGCCGTTCATGCCGAATCGGATCCACAGCACAGTTTTTTGTCTGGTCATCGCTTTAGCGATGATGTTCGGCGTGCTGCGTCCTTTCGGCTATTCGACCTCACACGATCCGATCGCGATTGCCACCGCGGTTGAACGTCACGGCGGAGCCGCCGCGCAGATCGAAGATCATGACCACGCACACGATGACGGCGTTGCCGACGAGCAGAGCGCTGGCCATTTTCACGGGCACAATGCGGCCGACCACTCGCACGAGACGGCGAGCACGCCAGCCGACTTCGCACCGACCGTTCCACAGGTCGAACGGGGCTGGCTGAATTACCCGCCGACTTCCGTCGATCCGGGCACGACATTCCGGCTCGAGCGACCGCCGAGACCATTCCTCGCCGCATGATCGCGGCCGCTCGCGCGGCCACCCTCAACGACGAAGATTGGAAATTTTATGCAAGAACCCTTCGACCGGGGCCACTGGCGACCCGCCCTGCCCCTGCTTATCGCTCTGCTGACCCTGCCGCTGCTCGCCGGGGCAGCCTTTGCCCATGCCGTCGCCGCCGGCGACAAGGGCTACATCCAGGAAATCTCGGGCATCAACGTGTTGCCCTTCATCTATCTCGGCGCCAAGCACATGGTGACCGGATACGACCACATCCTGTTCCTGTTCGGGGTAATCTTCTTCCTCTACCGGATGAAGCATATCGGCATCTATGTCAGCCTGTTTGCGCTCGGCCACTCCACGACCATGCTGCTTGGCGTCTACTTCAACGTCGGCATCAACAGCTACATCATCGACGCGATCATCGGCCTTTCCGTGGTCTACAAGGCGCTCGACAATATGGGCTCTTTCCAGCGATGGCTCGGCTTCCAGCCGAACACCAAGATCGCGACGCTGGTCTTCGGCTTCTTCCATGGTTTCGGCCTGTCGACGAAGATCATCGAATACAACATCTCGCCGGACGGCCTGGTGCCCAACCTTTTGGCCTTCAATGTCGGCGTCGAGATCGGGCAGCTCTTGGCTCTTGGCGCCATCCTGATCGTGATGGGCTACTGGCGCCGGACACGAAGCTTCTGGCGCCACGCCTATACCGCAAACGTCATCATGATGACGGCTGGTTTCCTGCTGATCGGATATCAGCTCACCGGCCTGTTCGTCGCCGCATAAGGAACCGAATCATGTACAACACCGACCTTCCCAGCCGCGCCGATTTGCCGACGTCAGCGCAGCTCAAGCGCTCCACCTTCATTGCCGCGCTGACGGCGTTCGCCTTGCTCATCACGGTCGTCATGCCGTCCGAGTATGCGATCGACCCGACTGGAGCAGGCAGATTGCTCGGCCTCACCAGAATGGGCGAAATCAAGACACAGCTGGCAGCCGAGGCGGCAGCCGACGAAATGGCCAGCGCGAAGGCACCAACCGAGCGGATGACGCAAATGGTCCCTCCGGCCGAATTGATGGCGCGCATGGACCGAATTGAAAACCTCCTCGTCGCTCTGACCGCCGAACGGCCTGCTTTGCAGCCGTCGCCAACTGGGGAGGCGGTATCCCAAGACAATGTGACAGTTGGAGAGATCGCTCCTGCCGAGGCTCCGGCCATTGCTACAACGCCTGCCACCGAAGCAACCTCGGAAGCCCCGATCCAGCCAGATGGAAGGCAAGACGAGCTATCCTTCACGTTGGCGCCAGGCCAGGGTGCCGAAGTCAAGCTCGTGATGCGGCAGGGCGCCAAGGCAAACTTTTCCTGGACAGCTGACGGTGGCGTGGTGAACTTCGAGACGCACGGCGATGGCGGCGGTCAGTCCGTCAGCTATGAAAAGGGTCGCAGCGTTCCAGCTGACGAAGGTGCCATTGAAGCCGCCTTCGATGGAAATCACGGTTGGTTCTGGCGCAACCGCGGTGGCAGCGACGTGACCCTGACGATCCAGACTGAAGGCGACTACATCGACATCAAGCGTATGATCTAGCGCATACAGGGTCGCCCGGCGCCACTTCGAGCGTCGGGCGTCACCTATCCGTCTGTTCCACCGACGAGCGCAGATGCACGTCGAAGCTTTGCGCCGCGAGGAAGACACGGCTGACCTTCAGGTAAACGGGTCTTGATCCACCGCTCGATCTGGTTCACGGCATTTCAGCCCGACGTGATCTGCCAAACGGCTACGCCGGCAAGCGCCAAGCCGGCAGCGCCCTCAATGGCTCGGGAAATGGCATCGAACAGGCGTGGCCGGCTATCGAAAAAATGCACCAGACGTTCACGAAACAGGATCGACAGCACCGCAACGCAAGACAGCGTCAGCGCCACGCCGGCCATCATGGTGATTGCGAAAAGAATGCCGGCGACCGGAACGCCTCTGGATATCGCAAAGGTCATCACGAAAAGCGTCAGCGGGCATGGGATCAGGCCGGCCATGACGCCGACGGCCTCGCCCTCATGCTTGTGGTGATGGCCGTGGCTCAATGCGCGCCAGAGCATCCAAATGCCGATCAGGCCAAGCAGGCCCCGACTGACGTCTTCCAGCAGCGGGGCGCGGCCAACACTGCCCAGGGCAATCGATACCAACGGCAACGAGAGCGCCGCGATCAGCACGGCAATCGTTACATGCGTGAAGGAGAGTGTCAGCGACACCAGAAGCCCACGCCGGACGCTGGCGTCCGATCCTGCCAGATAGGTGGCCAGGACAGCCTTGCTATGGCCCGGCGTCAGCGCATGCGCCGCACCGAACAGAATGCCCATGGGCAGAAAGGCCGTGAACGCCAGCCAACCGCCGCCGGCCGCAAGCAGTTTGATCTGCTCGGCCAGCGCCAGGTAGATCGTGCGTTGGAACTCGACCAGCGTCTGGAACATGGCCATCGAACCGGCTCCGGGTCAGCCGCACGTCAATTCGAGGCGCGTCGCGAAAATCTTGCCGAGATCGGTCCCCGTCGGATCACTGAAGAACGCGTCTGTCAGGCTCTTCTGGTTCTGCGCGATGGCCGTGTCCGGATCTGGACGGACGACGGAACGTGAGCAGCCTTGCGGCAGACCGGCCACCGCAATCTTGTCGTCGTCGGTAAAATCGATTGCCGTGTAGAAGGTCGGATCGTAGACACCGATACTGACTTTTCCAGCAAGGGCCAACGGGTCCTTCGGCTGCGTTTCGAACTGGACGACGAGTTGATCGTTTTCATAGCTGACGCTGAACTTCGGCGGTGGCGCCATCGTCACGTCCTTGCCGTTCAAGGTCACCATCTGAAAGTAGTTGTACTCGGCCAACGACGCATGGACGGTGAGAGCGACTTCATCGAGTTCCTTGGCATCAAGGACAAGGTCGGAATTCTTGTCGAATTCCATCAGCACAGTGCTGGAAAAGAGGTCGTCGAAACGCCAGAGATGCCGAAGCGACTTGAGCGTTCTGTCTGGACCGACGGTCAGGTCCAGCGTCGCTTCGGCAAACACATGCGGATGGGCGTTCGCTGCCGCGGCGGAAGCGAGCAACAGCGCCGCGCCTGATACCATGCCTGTCAGTTGCATTTTTCGCTCACATTTCGCTCGTCGATTCCGCATCAGACAGGACACCTGCCATTGCAAGCAGGCCGAAATGGGACGGGCCAAAGCCCAACCTTGATCGATCAGGGCTGTGTTGCTTCATTTAAGGAGGCAGCTACCCAAGGTCGCCCTTCAGCCAATGTTTGAGCATGATCACCGCGATACCAGCAAGGATTGCCACCACTATCATCCAGATGATCTTTTGCCGATCGCTCAATTTGCTGCTCCAGATCGATTCAGAGCATTCCTATCGCGAGTTCCTTGCAAACGCAAAAAGCCCCGCGTCCCGTGCAGATAACACCAGCTGATCCGCCCTAGTCGTCGGCGATCGAGCTTGCAATGACCGTGTTCGATGTGATCCGGGACCTCGGGAACGTCAAATGGACAAGCTGCTTGCGATTGCCGGCTGTCAATATGTAGAGTTTGGAAACTTGCATTCCGTTTCTGTCCTCGCCGATTGTTTCGGCATCCGTCCGGGCGAAGAAACGCTCCTTGAATGGGGCGCGGTCGACATCGAATAGCTTTATGGAGCAAGTTTGTACGTCGTCACCGGTCGCCTCGCAGCCCTGGAAGGCGTCTACGTCATCGACGGGGGCAAGTGCTGCGTCGCCGGACAACGGAGTCCATCCGCGTCTCCTGGCCGCAGCGACGGTTCGTTCGAAGTCAGGTCCATGGGCAAGACAAATACCGTGAAAAGCTTCCAACGCCAGATCGACATTATCGGCACGCACCAGCGGCGATCTCAGGCATATAGCAGCGAGCGCCGGGATAAAGAGGGGCTTCGATATCAGCACACCGCAGGGTCAAAAAATGGACCCTCTGGCACGTTAGTCAAGAGTGCCATTTAGCGGGCCCAGCGGCTGCGACGAGATCGACCTCCATCCGACTGTCGGCGGCTGCGCCGTCGCCCCGTAGTATCATTCGCCAGTTATTCTCCGACGCGGTCCGCATTGAAGACCCGCGGTAGCCGTCGAACTTGTGCGTCCATCCCTCGGCCCTCGGGAGGCTTCTCCACCAGGGTGGGGATCAAAGGAGCGATGAACGCTGGCCGGCTGGTGCTGGCAGTTACTCGTTTACGCATGGAATCGTGTCTAGGTGGCAGGCATATATCCGCGCTCCACACGTCCCGACGTTGGTTGAGATCGGCAGCCAGACCGGCCAGCCACTCTGTGCGCCAGGCGGATAGAGGTGAGTGTCGATCGCGAATTGCAGAAACGTTGCCAGCGGATAATTGCAAAGTCAGCGCGTCACGCGTACGGATCCATAAGCCCCAGCGCGCTTACATCCATAAGCACCCCAAACCCGATGATCTGCTCCAGCGCAACGTTGCGAGATAATGTGCCCAAGCTTTTGGCCGGTTCGGACTTCATGCGGCTGACCAGGGCGTATCGGTTGTAGACCGCCAAACTGACCATCGCGACGAATAGGCTGATCTTGAACAGGAGAATTCGACCGTAGCTGTTGCGCGGATCGGGGAACGAGCCAAGCACGAGCCAAGTGTTCATGGCGCCCGTCAAAAAAATGAGCGCAACCGCCACCATACCAAAGCGGGAGAAGCGCCACAGGACGGTTTCCACGCCTGCGACTTCGGATGGATGCCGCTGTGCTGCCGCGACAAGCAGGCCGAGGGGCAGGAGGCCACCTATCCACGCCCCGGCACTTGCAACATGGAGAGCTTGAGTCAGTGAGCCTAGAAGGCCCAACGCCGCCGCGTGGCCCTGCCAACCCTCGCAGGTCAGTAGCAAGAAAGCCGGCCCGACGATCAATTCGGGCCGCCCCGAGAAACTGATCACCAGGAGCAGGAGAACGAGCGAAAGGCGAACAAACCAAACAGTTCCGAAGTCGCTTTCCATGAGGACGCCGCGCAAGGTGTCAACCATACCCTCGCGTCCGGAGAGCCCGGCCGTAAAGCACAGCAGCCAAATTGCCGCGAAGATTGCGGCCGCAAGTGCGAGGGCAGGATTGATGTTACGGGGTAGAGGCGCAAGCGCGGGAGCCGCGGTTCTGCCTAGCGCATAGAAAGGGAAGAGTGCCGACCCGAATAGAATCATCACTGAGAGGAAGTAGACCCACCGGGCGAAGGCCAGAGTGCCATCAACGTCCATTTCTACGGTCTGACTTCAAATTTGAAATTGCCCTTCACCTTGTGCCCGTCTGCTGACAGCGCGTGCCAATCAACTTGATAAACACCCGGCGCAAGGGACCTTGATACAGGTGCCACCATGTCCTTATCGCGCACCGCGATCTCCGTGGTGATCTTCGCACCATCCGGCCCCGAAAGATCGATGCCCGAGAATCGAGCCTCAATGGGTTCGCTAAAGCGCAGTCGAATCTCAGTGGGCGGAGCGGCAATGGTGCTATTGATCTCTGGAGTAGCCTCGACCAATCGAGCATGCGCAAGCGCCTGGCCGGATAATGGCACGCTCCACAGCGCAAGTGTGGCGATCATTCGGATAGTCCGGTTCAACGCGAACTCCTCCCGCGACGACGGTCATCAAAGACTATGCACTTCCTGACGAATATACGAATATTTGGTATTGCAGGGCCGCCACTGTTCGAGCTGTCACGAAACTTTCCATTTGCCGGAAAAGTGATGAGAGATCAGGCCAACCCGCTACCGACCGCCGAGACTCTCGATTGAAGGTCACGGACGCCGCAAGCGTTTGTAATTATCAGGACAAGCGCGGGCGAAACAAGCGTTGGCGCCCGCGTGACTCCATTTCAGCTACTTAACCGGGATCATGAGATGTGCGTATGGAGTGCCCGGCCACATCACATAGGGCTTGGATGTGTCAGGCTTGGGGTCCGTCGGATAGCCCTGCATCATGTCCATTGCGTTGACGATCATCACATGCGGGCCGGTCTCTATCCAATTGTTGCCTTCCTCGGGCTTCGTCGCATAGGGATCGGTGTTGCTGCCATCGGTACCGCCGGACAGCATGTACATGAAGCCGACCTTGCCCTTGGGCGGTTCCTTCTTTTCCATCCATGCCATCGCCCATTCCATCGCGTTGGCATCGCCGCACATTGGGTCCGGGCCGGGCGTGGACGGGCTGTCCGGCATGCACCAGAAGCCGTTCTTGCCCTCGCGCAGGGTGCGCATGGCGCCCTTTTCATCCGCGGCGTAGACCGCAGCGCCGCTTGCCACGGCAGGGGGTGCAGCAGATTCAGCGCTCTTGATCATCGCAGCGTCGTCGGCGGCTGCGCCTTGCATCGTAACCAAACTGCCTGCCGCCAAAAGGGCAGCGACCGTCAGAAGCCGTTTCATGGCCGTTCTCCGGTTTGAGTTGATCTTGTGCATGATGTCCGACGCACGGCTTTCCAGAGCCGTTTGTCGGTGATCAAACAGTAGCAGATTACATGCCTCCGGACAATTTATGTTTTAGCGCGCCTTCTAATGTCTTTGCAGTGGGCGTGCTATTAAACGGGGGCCTTCAAATCGGTCACGAAACTCTTGAGGGTTCACTAACCAGATGGTGCTGTTCAGCGAGTGGCCAAATTTGCGCGGTTTCCCAGCAACCTTGCTTGCGTCGTCAAATCGCCACCTGCCCTAACGCTAGATTAGCCCGCGCATCGTCAGTTCAGCCTTCAGATAGGCATAATAGATCGGCGCGGCGACAAGACCCGGCATACCGAACCAAGCTTCCATGAAAACCATCGCCAGAAGAAGCTCCCAGGCACGCGCATTGATCCGCGAACCGATGATCTTGGCGTTTACGAAGTATTCGAGCTTGTGAATGATGATGAGAAAAGCAAGCGAGCCGAGCGCTGCAAGGAAGGAGATGCTGAGGCTGACAACCACGATCACCGTGTTGGAGATCAGATTGCCGATGACCGGCAGAAGGCCAGCGACGAAAGTCAGCGCTATCATTGTCCTGATGAATGGCAGATCGATGCCGAAGGACGGCAGAACAGCGACGAGATAGATCGCCGTCAGAAACGTATTCAACGCCGAAATCCGGATTTGCGAGAACACGATGTTGCGAAAGGCCTTGCTCAGAATGTTGACACGATCCGCGAGCGCGACCGCCAGTGGGCCGGGCTCGCGCGATGGCGCCGCCGAGCTCACCGCGATCAAGCCGCCGATCACCATGCCGACGACAATGTGGACCACCAGGACGCCAACATCCCGCCCAACGAGTTGAAGCTGGCCGGCATGTTCGCGGAGCCACCGGGCCGCGAAGACTTCCAGTTCCTCGATGTTTGATGGAAAATAGGCCATCGCCCAGGATGGGAGATGGACGCGCGCGGTATCGATGATCTCGGCCATCTTCTTGAGGAGCGTCACGACGTTCTCCGAACCGCCAGTCAATTGCGACATGCCGCTAAAGATAGCGGCGGCTACCAGGAGCGTGAAGATCAATGCCACCAAGGTCAGCGCAAGGCTTTTCGTCAGGCTGTTGGAGACGCCGATTCGATGGAGCATCGGTGCGGCGAAATGAACGATGTTGAACACGAGAAGGCCCGAAAGCAGTGCCGGAAGCAGTCCGAGTTCGAGAACGGCGACGAGCGCTATAAGCGCAAGCAGGCACGACGCGAGATAGAACCATGAGAAAGTCAGCACTTTTCACCTGCAGAAGCAGCCAAGTCCTCTCCGGGTTTCATTAGCTTTGATACCCGGTGATGCGCAAGCGAACACGCCTTCGACACGTGTGTAAGGCTAACCGCCTCGCAGATCCCATGCTTGCGCGCCAGGTCGCCCGCTTTTGCCCCGCCTCATGCTCACGCAGGACCGCGATGATCAGCTCTTGCGTAAACCGCATTCTCTTCATCAGTCCGCCCTTAAATCGAGGCCGGACTTTAATCTCAGATGGAGGAAATTACCGATGGCAGGTCAGCCGCTCGAGGATGTTTATGCCGGTTGGCAAGAATGATCCTCTTCGTAGTGAAGCCGAAGTTCATTCCGCCGCGAAGACCATCAGATCCTCGAAGGGGAACTCGACATAGTATTGGCCGGACGGAAGGGCGTCCCGGGAATAGGTCCGGATTGTCAGGTCATTGCTTTCGAAAATGACTTCATGCCGATCGCCAAGGAAAAGGCTCTCGACGCAGGTCATGGCGATACGTCCAGGCCCGTCCTCCCCGGACCACGTCACCCGCTCAAGCCGGACGAGTGCGGTGACTTTGGCGCCGACGGTCAGCTCCTGCTGGGCGCTGCCCACAAGATGGATGCCGTTGGCGACAATTTCCGCACGGTTGCCGTTGATGGCGGTGACCACGCCGTCAAGGCGATTGCTGGCACCCATGAACTCTGCTGCAAACAGGCTCTTCGGCTTGTTGTAGATTTGCTTGGGCGTTCCGTCCTGTTCGATCTGGCCGCCGTTGAGCAGCAGGATGCGGTCGGCGAGCGCCATCGCTTCCACCTGATCATGGGTGACGCACAGCGCCGATAGCCCGAGATTGGTGATAAGGCGGCGCAGCCAGATCCGCGCTTCTTCGCGTAGCTTGGCGTCCAGATTTGACAGCGGCTCATCGAGCAGAATCACGTTCGGCTCATAGACCAGCGCACGGGCCAGCGCCACGCGCTGCTGCTGTCCGCCGGAGAGCTGATGCGGATAGCGCTCGCCCAGTTTGCCGAGGCCGATGCTGTCCAAAGCCTTCTGGACGCGGCTCGCAACATCTGCCTGGGACACTTTGCGCAGCTTCAGGGGATAACCCACATTCTCGGACACCGTCCGATGCGGCCACAGCGCATAGGACTGGAATACCAGCCCGAGACCGCGCGTTTCCGGCGCCAGATTGATGTTCTGCCCGGCATCGAAAAGCGGCTTGTCACCGAGCAGTATCTTGCCGCTGTTGGGTGTCTCCAGACCGGCGACCGCTCGCAAGAGCGTCGTCTTGCCGGACCCGGACGCGCCGAGCAAGGCGACGATCTGACCCGGTTCGACCGAAAAGGACACACCTTTCAGGATCTCGAGGGTGCCGTAACTGAGGCGCAGGCCGTCTATGATGATATCAGTCATTGAGGCGGACTCCAAAGCGCATTGCGAGGGCAAGACCGGTCACGATGATGACGGTGTTGATGACGGCGAGAGCGGAAACCAGATCGATCGCGCCGGTGCCCCAAAGGGAAACCATGAGCGAGCCGATCACTTCGGTTCCCGGTCCGAGCAGATAGACGCCCGTCGAATATTCACGGGCGAAGATCAGGAAGATCAACAGCCAGGCTGAGAACATGCCGCCGCGGATGAGCGGCAGCGTGATGTCCCTGGCGACCCGGCCCTCGCTGGCGCCAACTGACCGGCCGGCTTCCTCGAGCTCCTTGCCGATCTGCAGGAGCGTTCCGGAAATCAGCCGCATGCCATAGGCGAACCACACAATGGTATAGGCGAGCCATACCGAGATCATCGTGGCACGCAGGGGTGCGATCGGCTTGAAGAAGAGAAATATCCACAGCATGGCAAGGCCAGCCACAATGCCCGGCATCGCCCGCGGTATCATGGCCACGTAATCGACGACTTTGGTCAGGGGTGCGTTCGAGCGGTGACCGGCGAGTGCCACGGCAGTATAGGCCGCGATCGAAGCCGCGCCGCCGACCACCGCGACGCCGACCGTGTTGAGAATGGCGCTGATGACATTCGGATAGTCAGCGAGATCGCGATAGTGATCCAACGTCAGCACCTGGAAGATATTCACCCCGACGCCCCAGCTTGTCACCAGTGAACGAATTGCGACGCCGCCCACCGGTATGATCACGGTGGCCGCGAACCAGGCCACCACAAGCGCGAAGGCCGGCCAGCGAAGAGCGCCCAGCCGGATGGGGTTGTGCCGACTGCCCTTGCCTTTGACAGACACATAGCGGCTGGCGTTGCGCAGCATGTAGCGCTGCAGCACCACCAGCGGCAGCGCGATCATGATGATCGCCACCACCACTACGGCCATCAACTGGTAGGAAGGAACACCGAGCTTGTTGGTGAGCTTGTAGAGATAGGTGGCGAGAACCAGCACGCCTTCCGGATCGCCAAGCACCAGCGGCAGGCCGAAAAGTTCGAAACCGAGGAAGAACACCAGAACCGCCGCATAGAGCACCACCGGCATCACCATGGGCAGCGACACACTGGCGGCGACGCGCCAAGGGCCAGCGCCGGCGGTGCGTGCCGCCTCTTCGAGGTCGGCGCCAACGTTGCGGAGCGCCGCCGATGCATAGAGATAGACATGTGGGACATGGGTGAGCCCGGCAATGATCGCGATCGATGTCACCGAATAGACATTCCAGGGCACGTAGCCGATCATCGACTTGACCGCCAGCGAGACGAAGCCGACTGGTCCCAGTGTCATCACATAGCCGAAGGCCAGCACCACCGCCGACATGAAAACCGGGATCAGGATGATCGGCTCCAGCCAGCGCTTGCCCGGCACGTCGGTGCGCACGATGATGAACGCCAGCAGGATTCCCACCGGAACTGCGATCACCGTCATGCCCACCGCGAGCTTGAGCGAAGTCGTCAGCGCTAGCCAGAAATCCGCGTCCGCGAGGATGAAGCTGTAGGCGTTCAGCGACAGATGCGCGGTTTTCTGGAAGAAAGGCGCGGACAGAAAACTCTGATAAATGATCAGGGTGACCGGTGCCAGCACCACCAGGATGGCGAGGAGGTTGGTGCTGACACGAAAGACACGGAAGGGCATGATCGCCTCGAACAAAGCCGGGGGCCGTCCGCTAGCAAGAGCGCAAGCGCGCCGTTCCGATGATTCTTAATAGCAAGAAGGGTGAGAGAGCCGACTGTGCAGGCACTCCCGATCAAGCGATTACTCGCCCTTCATGGCTTTCTGCCACTCGTTGAGGAACGCCAGCCGTGTCGTCTCGTCGAGACCTTCGAGCAGCTTGTCGTCGAGCGCGATCGGGTGAACGTTTTCACCGGCGGCGGCCTTTATGGACGCCAGCGTGGTTGCCCCTTCAACGTCATCACGAACGGCATAGAGCTTGATGTCGTCGGCGATCAGCTTCTGCGCGCGCGCCGACAGCAGATAGTCTACGAATAGCTTCGCAGCATTGGGATCCTGGGCTTCCGCCGGAATGACGGTGGCGCGGGTGGTCACCAGGACATAGTCCTTCGGGATTATCACACCGAGGTTCTCGTCCTTGGCCTGCTTGGCGAGGCCATATGAGCCGAAGATGCCATAGGCGATGGAATGTTCGCCAGACGTGACCTTCTCGATCATCGAGCCGGCGGAGCTGTAGAGCTTGATATGGGCCTTGCCAAAAGCCTTGTTAAGCGCCCAGGAATCGGTCCAGTTCTTGGCGTCCTGGTTGTAGAAATAGAAGCCGACACCGGATTTTTCCGGATCGTAGGACGCGATCTTGCCATCATATTCTGCGGTCTTCCCGGTCATCAGCTTGAGAAGATCGGCGTGGGTTGCGGGAACATCGCCTTCAGGCACGAGACGCTTGTTGTAGACGAAAGTCACCGGGTCGGCGGTGGTACCATAGACCATGTCCTTGTAGGACGCCCAGGCCGGAAGGTGGGCCGCCTCCACGGATTTGTATTCCTGCGCATAGCCGTCTGAGGCAAGTTTGATCTGCAGATCCGGAGCCGAAGACCATGCGACATCTGCCGTGCCTTGGCCCGAAGCGGTTTCGGCAATGACGCGATTGTAGAGTTCGGTGGAATTGAGGTCGGAATATTCGACGGCGATGCCGGGGAATGCTGCTTCGAAGTCCTTGAGCAAGGGCTGGACCAGCGCCGCGTCGGTCGTCGAATAGATGCTGAGGTGTCCTTCCGCGGTGGCGGCGGCCACCAGATCCTTGTAGTTGTCCGGATACCCGGCGGGGATCTCGGCAGCGGCGGCAAGCGTCGCGAAAGCGGCTGACAGCGAAAACGCGGCCATCATCGTCGCAAGACGATTTTTCATTAGGGTCTCCTCCAAGTTCGCCTAAATCGTACCTCCTCCAGGCACAAAAGGCGAGTATCATCCTGACCTGTCACCAACCTGTCACGGCGATGTCGAGGTTTGCTCAGCCGACTAGGCCCGATGGGTCGTGATCAGATTGTCGATGACAGCGGGATCGGCCACATCGACGTATTGCGGGATTGCTGAAATCTTGGGGCGGCATCCTACGCGTCACGGTCGCTGGCCCTGCGCATCGATCATGGACTTGCTCCAATCCTCGATGAAGCGGCGGCGCAACGCCTCGTCTTGTACGGCAAGTAACGCAGGGCCGATGCGTATGGCGCGCGCGATACCAGACTCCCCAAGTTTTTCCGGGCCGTCCGCTCCCTCAGGCAATTGCCCGTTCTCGGCAAAGAAGAAGGCGCTATCCCTGGCAACCTTCTGTCCCCGGGCCGACAGAAGGTAGTCGAGAAATCGTTTGGCAACGTCCATATTCGGCGCCGTCTTCGGAATGAGCGCGCCACGACTGAGTATCAGCGCATAGTCCCGCGGGACAACGACCCTCAAGTCGGAATTGCCCCTGGCCGCCGCGTAGGCGTATGACCCGATCATATTGTAGCCTATATATAGGCTCCCGTTTGCAACGTCCTGAAGGGTCTCCGCGGTGCAACAACGCACCACAGTTTCCGCTCGGCTCATGCTTTCCAGAAGCCGACCGTAGACCGCCGTCGTCTGCCGCGCATCACTGAACGCCAATAAGTAGCCGATGCCCGAAAGTCGGATGTCGAACGTTCCGACCCGTCCGCGATAAAAATCGATCCGCCGCCTGAGAAGATCGGCGAGTTCGATGTGGGTGCGCGGTACGTCGCCGGACGGCACGAGGCGGGCGTTATAGACGAAGACGGCCGGTTCGTAGGTAAAGCCGAATACCTCGTCGCGCCAGTTTGCCCAATTGGCGACATGCGCGGTTTCGGCCGACACGTGCGGCGCCGCGCAGCCGTCATTGGCGAGCTTCACAAGTTGGTCGACCGACGGAGACAACAAGATGTCGCCCAGCACCGCGTCCGTCCGACAGGCTTCACTGGCACTCCTTTGCAAGTCGTTGGTGACATATTCAACATAGTCGACTGCCACGTTGGGGAAAACGGACTGAAAATCCCGGATCAGTGGTTCCATTGCCGCCAGATCGGTCGCGGCGTGGATCGACAGTCGGTCCTTCTCCGGCTGAGACGAAGGGAAAAATGCGCTGCTTCCTTCAGCAGCTCTTGCCGCGTGACCGATGCATAAGACGACGGCAGCCATCAAACCGAATGTCGGCAATGTTCCCGTTATCATCCGGTCTTCTCCGTCGCGATGGGCAACGTCAAGGTGACGGTGAACCCTTGCGTGCCCTTCCCGCCATCCTTGCTTGTCTCGCGAAAGGTCAGCGCGCCACCGTGAGCCGCCGCAACCTCCGACGCGATGGCGAAACCAAGACCTGCGCTGCCGTCATGAGATTTGGACGTTTCGAAGCGCTGCGTAACCCGCTCCCACTCGCCCCGCGGAATGCCCGGTCCGTCATCTTCGACCTCGAGATGGGCACGTGTACCGTCGCTGCGTACTCTGACCTCAAGGCGCGACACCACTCCATGGCGCAAGGCATTGTCGATGATATTGACGATCGCTTCGCGAAGGCTGACGGCGTCCGCAAGCACGACCGGCTCGTCGTCAGGCGCCTCGAAGGAGACGATGATGTCCGGATCGATAGTTATCGGAACCGCCGCACGGAAAGCGCGCCGTGCGACATCTGCCAGATCATGCCGCTGAAGCTGCACGGAATCGGCACGATGGATGACCATGGCGTGGCTGAGCAACTGGTTGGTCAGGCGCGCAAGTTCGCTGGCGCGCTGCTGTACGCGATCGAGATGCTGGCGGCTCGACTTGTCCAGCTTGGCTTGACTCAACAGATCGAGCTGCGCCGTTAGCGCCGTCAGCGGCGTTCTGATCTGGTGCGCCGCGTCGGCGATGAAGCGCTGCAGGAGTTTCACGCGCTCGTCGAGCCGACTCATGAAATAATTGATGGAAGTAACGAAGGGCCGCAATTCTCTCGGTACGACGACCGTTACCGGCGTCAGGTCTTGTGGATCGCGACGGCGGAGCGTCGCTCCGAGATGCTTGACCGGTTGCAGAGAATAGCGAATAGCAATCATCGCTCCAGCTAAAGCCAATATGCTCATGACCGCCAGGAGGACGGTCGCCCTGAGAGTCAATTCACCCGCGAGCGCGCGGCGGGCTTCCGTGGTCTGCCCAACGATGACATGCGCCCAACCGGATACGGCTGGATCGGACAGTGCGCGCGCCACCACCGCAATCCGAACCGGTTCGCCGCGATAATGCGCCGATTCCAATACCGGGACATCGTGTATTGCGGCCAGATCAACTTCTGTTTGCAGATCGGCATAACCTGTCAGCGTCGCGCCGGAAGGGCCGATCACGCGATAGAAGATGCGATCGCGGCTGGCGAGGCCCAGAAGTTCAAAAGCTGATACCGGCAGGTTGATGATGAGCGAACCGGATTCAACCGTAAGGCTGTCTGCCATCTGGATGGCCGCACCAAGCAGAAGCCGGTCATAGGCGTCATCGGCGGCGGTACGTGCGTAGTACGACGCCGCACTCACCAGAAGAGCCGCACCCAGGCCCAGCACCAGCGAGATGCGGACCGCCAGGCGCGTGAAAAGGGAAGGCTCAGCCGGTATCATCGGAAGCCAGCTGATATCCCACGCCCCGCACGGTAACGATCTGCGCCTTGGCGCCTTCCAGCTTCTTGCGCAGCCGCCCGACATAAAGTTCGATCGCGTTCTGATTGGCCGGCTCGTCAAACCCGAAAAGCTGATCGATAAGTTCATCTTTGCTGAAGACGCGGCCTGGCCGCGACGCCAGTATCTCAAGCAACGTCATCTCGCGTCGTTTCAATTGCACCTCGCGCCTGCCTACTCGCACTGAGCGGCTGCCGCGGTCGAGCACGACATCGCCACACTGTACGATGTTGGTCGCCTCGCCGCTTTTCCGCCGGAGCAGAACACGGGCGCGCGCTTCCAATTCCCGGAAATCGAACGGTTTGACCAGATAGTCGTCGGCGCCGAGATCAAGCGCGCCAACGCGGTCCTCTATCTCGGAACGGGCCGTCAACATCAGAACCGGGGTCGTATTCCTTGCCTGCCGGAGCCGTCGAACGATTTCAAACCCGTCGAGGCTGGGCAGCATGACGTCGAGGATGACGAGATCGTAGCAGGTGAAATCGAGGATCTCTGCGGCAGCACGGCCGTCCGTCTCCCAATCGACTGCGTGGCCGATCGTTTCGAAGCGGCGGCTGATAGCCTCGCCAACGTCGCGCGTGTCTTCGACGAGGAGAATTCGCATGCCGGAGCATTTGCACGGAAGCAGCCGCCTATCAAGCGTCACCTCTTTGCGGAGAGGCGCTTGACATCATCTGCAGATCACGCGTTGGCTTCAGCCCTGTTACCGTCAGCAGTTCAAGCTATCCAATCATTTGAGCTTTGTCGACGGGCTGCGTGATGGCGTCTGCCTTCATGTGATCTGCGCATCCACGCCAAGAACGGGGCGCGTCGGTACATGACCCGCGCTGCAAGCCACGGCTGGACCACGCACTTTGCCGCATTCAACGTATTCGACCGCACCGTGATCAGTCGCTAGTAGATGCACCACCATCGCCATCAGGAGATTATGCTTCTGGCGATCGTGATGCTGATAGCGATTGCGCAATGCCATCATTTGCGCTTCAGAGACGTATCCAATTGCGTCATTAAGAGGATATCATGCCGACAGGCGATGGCAGTTTGAGCGACATTCTTGGAATCTTATCGGTTCTCCTACTCGTGGCCGCAAACGGCTTCTTTGTCGCCGCCGAGTTTTCCCTGGTCGCCGTGCGCCGAAGCCGAGTTGCCGAACTCGCTGCGGCTGGGCGGCTGAACGCGGCAGCGCTCCAGCGGGCCGTCGACAATCTCGATGCCAATCTGGCGGCGACCCAGCTCGGCATCACCATTTCATCGCTGGCGCTCGGCTGGATCGGCGAACCTGCTCTCGCGCATCTCGTCGAGCCTCTCTTGATCGGGCTGCTGGGGTCGTTGGCGACTGCGGGCTCACACACTGTCGCCGTCGCGATCGCTTTCATCATCATCACCGCGCTTCACATCGTGCTTGGCGAGCTCGCACCAAAGAGTCTGGCGCTCCAGCGCAGCGAAGACACTGCGCTCTGGGTCGTGCGTCCGCTCGGTCTGTTCCTCTTTCTGCTCAGGCCGGCGATTCTAATGCTGAATGGTCTCGGCAACCTCGTTCTGCGACTCTGCGGCCTGCGCCCGGGAACCGGTGAGGATTCATTGCACTCGCCAGACGAGCTGAAGCTTCTGATCTCGGCCAGTCAGGAAGGCGGGCTGTTGCAGCAGGCGCAGCGGGAGATGGTCGAGCGGGTCTTCAATATCGGCGAGCGCCGCATCAGTGACATCATGACGCCTCGGCCGGATATCGACTGGATCGACGTGAATGATGACCGAACCGAGATTCTTCGTACGATCCGCGATTGCCGCCATGAGCAGCTCCTTGTCGGCAAGGGCGGTATCGATGAACTGCTCGGCATGGTTCTGAAGAAGGACATGCTCGACCAGGTTCTTGACGGGCAGGTTCTCGATCCGATGGCGATCATCCGTGAGCCGCTCGTCGTTCATGAATCAACGCCGATTTTCAAAGTGCTGGAGCAGTTCAGGAAGGCGCCCGTCCGCATAGCAATGGTCCTCGACGAGTACGGAAGTCTGGAAGGAATTGTTACCCAGACCGATTTGCTCGAAGCCATCGCCGGCGACCTGCCCAACATCGAAGGCGAAGAGCCGGATATCGTCGAGCGTGAAGACGGCTCCCTTCTCGTGGATGGTATGATGTCGGCCCAGGACGCCTTCGATCGCCTTGGTTTTCGAGCACGGCCAACTGAAGGCGACTTCCATACGATCGCAGGATTTGCCCTGTTTCGACTAGGGCATCTGCCTGAGGTCGGGGAACATTTTGATTATGGCGGCTGGCACTTCGAGATCGTGGACATGGATGGCCGGCGGATCGACAAACTGCTCGCACGAAGGAACTCTCCCACGGGGCGGCAAGAAACATCGGAGGTAGATGGGCTCAGAACATAGGCCAATGAATGGGCCGCCATGGCCTCGTCGAGGTCGCCGGTGCCCGCGAACCAACTGTATCCTGCGTGATCCAACCTGACTGATGCTGATGCACCATCACCCGGTCGACGAAAGGCGAAAGCACCCGCACCACCCCCATGGCGTTGCCGGTCGCCTCGACAACGACCTCGTCCGTCCTGTTCAAGCTGCGGCCAAATCCCTCCAGTCCGGAGCGGGTCATGTCGACCCGTCCGTGATGGCGCAGCCGGCCATCTTCGCAGAAAACCACTTCCGCAAAGGTGCGGTGGATGTCCATTCCAATTACACGTCATTGGCCCCCTCTCTCCTTGAACAATCGGGAGCCGGCGGGCGACGCGACACCTACGGATCCGCGCTCTCGGCGCAACCGGGCAGGTCGCAGGGGCGGCCAGCTACTAACGCGAGCTCGCAGCTTATCGAATACATCGGCCTGCCCGCACTTGGCGTGCTCCCGGCGCCGCTGTCCCGGATGGTCACACATACGCTGAAAATCTCGCATCTCCAGCGGGGATCAGATGGCACCATCATGATCATACCGGTTACCGAGCGCCTCAACGGCGAGATCAAGCGGCGCACCGAGGTCATCGGCATCTTCCCAAATGATGACGCCATCGTCCGTCTGGTTGGCGCGATCCTGCTCGAGCAGAACGATGAATGGGCCGTGCAGCGGGCGAGATACATTACGCTGGAAACCATCAGCCAAATGAGCGATGATCCACTCATCAGCCTGCTGTGGCGCGCTGATCATTCCCGGCCCATGCCGGAAGCTGCGGCGACCAAGCCGTCAACTACACCACTCCCTGGGACACGATCCTGATGCGCTCACGCTTCAAGCCAAGACCGCAATCCAGATAGCGAGCCAATCATGAAATCCGAGACAGCAGCCACCGAAAGCGTTGAGCCGGCGCCTAAGGCTGTTCCATCGGGTTGGCGAGTGTTGATGACACGCGAACGTTGGACCGAAGTCGCTCGCATTATATTTACCGGCCTGATGGCCTTTCTGTACTGGCAAAAGCTGATTCCCATTCAAGCTTTGTGGGGGGCGGTTGCCATCGGTTTGTATCCGCTTGTCAAGACCGGCGCCGTTGACCTCGTAAAAGAGCGCAAGATCGGTACCGAGATATTCGTCACCATCGCTACGGTGGTAGCGCTGATCGGAGGCGAGACCGTCGCCGGCGCGGTCCTCATGGTGATCATTCTGATCGCAGAGTTCATTGCCGATTTGAATATGGATCGTGCGCGAGCCTCAATCAAAGACCTGATCGGCTCGGTGCCCCAAGTTGCGCTTGTGCGGGACGCAGGTGGCGAACGCATGGTCACGATCGAGAATTTGCGCGCGGGCGACGTTGTCTTGGTGCGGGCCGGCGAGAAGATCCCGGTCGATGGCACCGTCGTCGGTGGAGCGGCTTCGGTCAACGAAGCATCGATCACTGGAGAGAGCATTCCCAAGGACAAGAGCGATGGCGCCGATGTCTTTGCCGGAACCATCGTCGAATCCGGCGCCCTCGACATCGAGACCGAGAAGGTTGGTGCGGACACCACCTTTGCCCGCATCATCAGTCTGGTCGAGAATGCCGAAGCGGAACAGGCACCCGTCCAGAAACTGGCGGATAAGGTCGCGTCATGGCTGATCCCGGTCGTGCTGATCTTCCTCGTTGCGGTTTATCTTTATACCCGCGACGTTCGGATGATCGTCACTCTGCTGATTTTCACATCGCCTGCCGAACTCGGATTGGCGACTCCTCTGGTGATTATCGCAGCCATTGCGCGAGCCGCACGCAGTGGAATTCTAGTCAAGGGGGGCGTCTATCTGGAGTCTTTGGCCAAGGTCGACGTCCTGGTGTTCGACAAGACAGGCACCCTGACGGCGAACAAGCCCGAGGTTGTCGGCGTGGAGATGCAGGACGGCACGCTTTCGGAAGCTGATCTGCTCAGCCTTGCCGCCGCCGCCGATCGGCGCTCCGCTCACCCCTTGGCGAAAGCGGTCGTCAACTATGCCGCCCGGATGAAAATCGATGTCCCGGAACCGGAGCAGTACGAGCAGTTGCAGGCGCGCGGTGTGAAGGCGACGGTCTCCGGAGGCACCGTGCTGGTCGGGAATGCATCGTTGCTGCGCGAGGCCGGCGTGCCGCTTTCCGATGCGATCGAAAAGGGCGGACAGACGCCGGTTCACGTCGCGGTCGATGGGAAATTCGCGGGCGTGATTCTGATTGCCGACACATTGCGACCAGGTGCGCGCGAAGCGCTGGCAAAGCTCCGTGCGACCGGGGTCAAGCGCATGGTGATGGTGACGGGTGACAATGAGGCCACAGCGCGGACCATCGCCAAGGAACTCGGCGTGGATGAAGTGCGTGCCAATCTGATGCCGCAGGACAAGGTCGCCGCCATCGCCGAACTGCAAAAGCAGGGCCATCGCGTGGCGATGGTCGGCGACGGGATCAACGACGCGCCGGCGCTGGCACGCGCCGATGTCGGCATTGCGATGGGCGGCGGCGGCACGCAGGCGGCACTGGAAGCCGCCGACATTGCATTGATGAAGGATGATCTGGCAAAAATTGTCAGCGCGCGCGCAATTGCTCGACGTGCTTACCGGACAATTCAGGAAAATATTTTTGTCGGTGTCGGTGTTGTGCACGTTTTGGGCATTACCGCAGCGCTGATGGGCTGGATCGGTCCTATCCAGGCAGCGATTTTGCACTTGGGGCCAGATGTCCTGGTGTTCCTGAATTCGGCAAAACTGCTGCGCGTTCGAATCCAAGATGTTTAGCGCATCTCTTTGGAGCCTAAGGCGCTTGCAGTTCTTTGGACGACAAACGCGTCCAATTCGCATCGTCCACGAAACCGGGCAACCGCAACCAGAGTACGCTTACTGCTGTGGCGCTGGTGGCGGTGTGCCCCCAAACCACCCAGCCGCATACCCGATCACAAACAGCACCACGATCACGGCTGCCACACCGTACCAGAGGCGCCTGTCCGTGAAATTCATCGTTACCTCCAAATATCGCGCTGCGCCTGACGACCCAGCGATTTCTTCGATCCTTTGGTCGTCGTTTTCGTGACGAGCGACTCATCTGATCCCCTGACAGAGTAGGCCAAGTATGGCTTCCAGAGAAGCGCGTAGGCCTGTCTGCGGTGCCAAAGCCGCCGGCTGCAAGCGGCTCGCGGAGGAGCGAGCATCAGGAGGACGCTGGGATCGACCCGAGCTCCATCGGCTTCTTGGCGAGCTCGAAGAAGGCGATATCGTGGTTGTCCGGAAACTAGACCGACTGATGCGGTCACTCAAGGACCTGCTCCTTATCCTTGAGAAGATCGAGGCCGCCGGCGCCGGGTTCTGCTCACTGACCGAGGCAATCGGCACGACCACGACGGCAGGCCGCATGATGATGCGGATGCTCGGTTCCTTCGCCGAATTCGAGCGAGCCATCGTACGGGAACGCACCATGGCGGGGCTTCAAGCGGCCAGGAGCGCGGGCGAAAAGGTGGTCGTCGCCCAAAACTCACGTCCGATCAGCGCTCCGAAATCATCGGCATGCTGAATGATGGTCCACCCGCCGCCGAGATTGCTCGCATCTTCCGAGTTCATAGGGCCACTGTGAGACGTATCGGCGCTCAGACGAAAATGAATGTTCGCTGATTGTGGGTCCAATTGGCCGCTTTCGCAGCGACGTACGCACCGGCCCTCCTCGGACGCGTACCCCCGGCCTGCAGTTATTGGTATTGTACCAGATGCCTACGTGGTTGGTTCGGCGGAACACATCCTGGAGCAAAAGAATTCGAACCGAACTAGCCAAAGCGGTCATTCGATTCGTCCGATCGGATGACTGCTACTGGCGCACGTGGTCGGTTGGTGCGTTCAGACATCAGATTGCCTGATGAGGCTCGGGAAGGTCCGGCCGGGGTGGAAAACCGCCGTTCAGCGCCCTATGCGAGCACGAAATTCGGCAGTCGAATTGGTGCGTGGAAACGGTGCGGAAGGCAACTGTACACCGAGAAGGCACAAAGCGGCTCCCACCCTTCGGAGGCCTGATAAGTAAGAAGGCGTTCAGGTGGCAGCGTTGATTTCACGGAAGCGTTATGTGCTTCATAGACAGCGATTGCGTGATCACGGTTATCAAATCGACCGCCAAAGACAGTGTTTCCAACCACCGCCACACCACAGGACTGTGGATCATTGGTAGTAGCATCCATCGTGAGCCCTATTGTTTGCGCCATGCTGTCATACCAGGCTTCCGGGTCACGAACTGTCAGGATAACCTTTGCATCAGAGTAGCGGTCACTCACTTCGCGCCAAAAATGCGCCGTTGGCCAATCGACCGCGGAAAGATAGCCGGCATATGCCGCATCCCAGGTCGGGAGTTGTCCCTGTCCGGCGGCGCGCCACAGCGCCTTCTGCTCGGGATTGGCGTGGACATCTGCCATGTGATGACACGGCCCGAACCCAAGATGCTCCAACGCGAGCTTCAGCGAATATGTGCCAGTGCGACCCATGCCTGCGCCAATGACATATAGAGCCATGAGCACCCCCCGACGATTTCAATTGGTCAAAATACCGCTGTTTCCTTTACTTCGCTATTATCTTTGAAGGTTCAGCTCCGAATCGCCTCAAGCCGTAGCGCGCGAAGGTCAGTATTGGAGAAGCGCCGGGAATGGTGGCTCCTGGCGCCGCTGTGGCGAAAGACGCGTGCATCGACACCACTATCCGCTGACGCAGCGCTTGCTCCGGTCGATGACGTGGACGCCTTTCAGGGATGGGAGACAACCGACGGCGAGTTTCCGCCGGGAACGTGATCGCGGTGACCAAAGCCATCTTGAACGGCAAGGCCGTGCAGACCTGCTCCATCAGGCTGCTCGACGTCGACCGCGCGACATTCGAGCAGCGTGGACACAAGCTGGCAAGGCAAGGGGTTAGGCGCCGCGCTGTTGCAAGACGCCGTTCTGCGCACCGCGTTACGCCGCGACGATCCTCGGGATTCGCGGCCTTCTTGTTCATGCCATATCGGACGAAGCGAAAGCCTTCTACGAGCACTACGGCTTTGCGGCTTTCCCGAAAAATCCGATGACCCTTGTGCTCTCGCTAAGGCGCGTTGAAAGAGCGGGCCGAAACGTCTTGTTGTGCACAAGTTGGTAATCGCCTCGTAATCAAGCAGCCGGAAACAGCTTCCAGCGCCGCGGCCTGAATGCCACCCGGCTTTTCTGCGCCGCCGGATGGTCGACGGGCAGCTCGATCTCGACCCGCTGGCGCTCGCCGCCGATTTCGAGTTCCACCCGCCTGGTATCGGCAACGCGGCGGCTGGCGGCGACCGTGCCGGCGATGCAGCCATTGCATTCTTCCACCAGTTCGACATCGTGCGGACGGAAGAAAAGCGTCGCTTCGCCTTGCGGCGCCTGCGGCGCGGACAGCCCGATCGGGCGGTCGGCGATCCAGACCTGGCCGTCCTCGACCTTGACCGGGATCGAGCTCGATTCGCCGATAAAGCCATAGACGAAGGGCGAATTCGGTGTGTCGTAGATCTCGTCGGCGGTGCCGACCTGCTCGATGCGGCCCTGGCTCATCACCACGACGCGGTCGGCAAGCTCCAGCGCCTCTTCCTGGTCATGGGTGACGAAAACGGTGGTGTGGCCGGTCGTATCGTGGATGTCGCGCAGCCAGCGGCGCAGTTCGCGGCGCACCTGCGCATCGAGCGCGCCGAACGGTTCGTCGAGCAAAAGCACGGCCGGTTCGATCGCCATGGCGCGGGCTAGCGCCACGCGCTGGCGCTGGCCGCCCGAAAGCTGTGCCGGATAGCGTTTTTCCAGACCGGAAAGCTGAACGAGGTTGAGGAGTTCCGAGGCGCGGCGGCGGATTTCCTTCGCCGACGGGCGTGACGGCCCGTGCCGGACCTTGAGTCCGAAGCCGATATTGTCGGCGACCGTCATATGGCGAAACAGCGCGTAGTGCTGGAAGA
>NZ_JAMYPT010000020.1:0-101528 GCF_040320505.1 Mesorhizobium sp. M0678
GGAAACGTCGTCACGTGCGCTGCAAATGAAGAACTCGCTGACGCAGGCCCAGATCCAAGCCATTGCCACGGAAAAATTACTGGATTTGGGATTGAAAGACGTCGACGTAACAATAGCAATCGACGCCCCCAGCGGCGGCTTTCGCATGGCACATCTGACCGCCCAATATGCGTTCGTGATCGAGTTCCCGTATTTCAACCGATATCCGATAAATTATCAGACAACTGTCACAGTTCCCCTGATTGCATCGTGAGCACGTCCCCGGCCAGTCGAGCGGCACCTTTCGCAGGGTGTTCGCTGCACGCCGCCTTTATAGGCGATCGCCTTGTACAGCGTGCCGTTGCCGGCTTTGTTCCGGCCGAGCCCCCACCCCTCGCCCAGCGCTGCGCCGCCGCTACTTGTTTGTTGACAGGCATGCGAGGCCTACATGTGGAATTTGGCAGCAGAGGGCTGGAGACTCCTCAAGCAGAGCGTCATCGGCTTCATCGACGACAATGCGCTGAGCCATGGGGCGGCGATAGCGTTTTATGCCACGACCTCGCTTGCGCCGATCCTGCTCATCGTTGTCGCTATTGCCGGCATGGCCTTCGGGCACGAGGCGGCGCAACTCGCCCTTTCGGCACAGATCGCTGGCCTGATGGGGCCGCAAAGTGCCGAGCTGCTGCGAGCTACGATCGAAAACGCCTCGCAGAAGGAAGCCGGAACCCTCGCCAGCATTCTGGGGCTGGTCACGCTGTTCGTCGCCGCATCCGGCGTGTTCGGCGAGATGCAGCTGGGGTTGAACGAAATCTGGAAAGTCAAACCGAGCGGGGCAACGATTTCACGAATGGTTCGGGCACGCATTGCAAGCCTGGGCCTGGTCGCCGCCCTCGGTTTTCTGCTTCTGGTGTCGCTGGTCGTAAGCGCTGCAATTTCGGGGCTCGGAGAAGTCATCAACGCCTACCTGCCGTTCGGCACCATCATCCTGAGTGCCATCAACGGGATCGTCTCGTTTGCCCTGATCACGCTGCTGTTTGCCGCAATCTACAAGGTGCTGCCGGACCGCAGCCTGCAATGGCGCGATGTCGGCATCGGCGCCGTGGTCACCGGGTTTCTGTTCACCATCGGCAAGTCGCTGATTGGCTGGTATATCGGAACCAGCGCCATCTCATCGTCATACGGCGCGGCCGGCGCCCTGCTCGTCGTGCTGTTATGGGTCTATTATTCGGCCGAGATATTTCTGCTGGGCGCCGAATTCACGCGAGCCTATTCGGTCCGACACGGCAGCCGGTCCGATTTGAAGAACAAGGTGGAATCGCATGACAAATGAGATCACGCCGAAATTCGATCTCGCCGGCAAGGTAGTACTGGTCACCGGGGCCTCGCGCGGCCGCGCCTGCGCACTCGCCTGCATGTGCTGGCCACATTCCGCTCGGCCGCATCGGCGACCCGATCGACGTCGCGGGCACCGTGGTGTTCCTCGCCTCGCCGGCGGCGTCACTGATCACTGGCGCGAATATATTGGTGGATGGCGGTTGGTCGGTAGCGTGATAGGGCTCTTTGGCTGGTAGTGCGACACCGCTTCGCGAGCGCCGTCTCCCCACACCAGGAAGAAGCGCGCGGACTTCGCAAGGTTAGTCCAAGAGGTCTTTTATGAGCGAAAAATCTCAATCGAACGGTGAATTCGACGAACCGCGGAATGAGCCACTCTTCGCGGCTATCTCGCAGACAGACCCCGCCTTCCTAGCAGCTTACGATCGCGCGCTTGCGAGTGTGCCGACATTTGTCGAACATATCGAGGGAAATGCAGATGCCTTCTGTTCCGCGAAGCTTCGGTTTCGCGATCCCGACGAGTCCGTACGTCTTCGGGAGGACCACTTTGTTTTCCTTTGGCTTGCCGCTGTGCATTATCATGCTGAGGAGCGGCTATTTTCAGGTGCGTTTTTCGAGGTGCCACCCGAGCTTCAGAAATGGCATCAAGTCGGACAGCGACTTTCGTTTGAAGGCGATGATATTTTCGATTGGATGGTTCTCGACGCGGGGCACTTGCAGGGGGGATTCACATTACGTGTAACCCGAGACAAGCTTCCTGAGAAAGATCGTGGCTCATACGATCGATACATCGGGGTTTCGGTTTATCAGCCACTGCCGTCCTGATTCAACGCATGCTTGATAGCCTGGTCTTTCGTTGGAGGATTGGGCAGCCGCACTGGTCAAACCAGCTTTCTCATCCATCGCCGGCGAGCCAACCGACCATGTTCGCCATCAGTCTTCCGTAGAACGGCCATCCGAGGAAATCCTGCGAGAGCCAATGCGGGCCGATATCGGTTGCCCAGGCAATCGTGCGGCCGCGGCCATGGCTACCGACGGCAAGGAGCGGCCAGTCGGTGCCGCGATGGTGGCAGGTCGCCAGAAGCCGGGACGAACCGTCGCGCCTGAATTCCAGCTTGTTCATGCCGAGAATCGGCGGCAAAGGCCCCTCCACCCCGGAAAAAATCGGATGTGACGACTGCAGGATGGAGGCCTGCACGCCTTGCGGCACCTCCATGCCGTCGCAGTAGGGTAGGCAACGGACCGGCAGAACGTCCTCGACCGGGGTGTCGTGGAAACGCGCCGTCCCGAACATGCCCTGAAAGCCCATGTAACCGCCGGCCAGCATCAGCCCGCCGCCACCTTCGACATAGGCCTTGAGCACATCGAGGCGGTTGACGCCGACACGCCCGGCGCGGGCATCCGGCGTCACCAGCAATGTCAGGGCGCCGACGTCGGAGATCACCACCGCCTGATATTGGGCGAGCCCATCGAGGTCATAGGGAAACGCCGCGCTGCAACGCTCGTCGCCGATCTGCGTGACCGCGATGCCTTCAGTGGCCAGCGCGGCATTGAAGGCCGTCGCACCATTTGTCGAGGCCGCACTTGTAAGCACGTCGCTGCCGATGGCAACCGAGGTCGTCGCTGCAAAGGTTTCGCCTGCAAGCAATATCTTCATTGCCGCCCCGCACTGTTTTCATTCGAGAGGTTTTTAGGAAGGGCGCCGGATGGACCGGCGCCCCCTAGAACTCAAGCTCTATAGGATCAGAATTTGAACTCGGCCAGATTTTCGGGAGTCACGATCTTGGCCGGACCAAGGATCAGTTCGCCGCCGGCGCCAATCGTGTATTCGCCGAGCCTGCCTGCCGTGAACTTCTCACCCTCCTTGCCGGTGATCTTGCATTGCGCAAACGCCTGGGCCGTCTGATAAGTAAGATAGCCAAGATCGGTGACGTTCCACCAGATATCCTGAGCCGCTTCGTCCTTGATGTATTTCGAGATCAGAGTGGCCGGCGCGAGCCCGGTCAGCTTGACCTTGCCGATCATGCCCGCTTCCTCGAGTGCACGCGCGGCCGCCGGAAGGCCGATGCCTGCCGGGACGATGATCACCTTGAGATCGGGAAACGCCTGCACCAGCGCCAATGCCTGCTGCTGGTTGATCTGTTCGCTTTCTTCGCCATAGGCCACCTGCACCAGCTTCATTTTGGAGAACTTCGGCTCGGCCGCCATCTTCGCCTTCATGAAGTCGATCCAGGCATTCTGGTTGGTCGCCGTCGGCGTCGACGACAGGATCGCGAATTCGCCTTCACCGCCGCTGAGGGCGAATGCACTTTCGAGCATCATCTCGGCGAGACTGTCGCCCTTCACCTGATTGACGAACACCGCACGCGCATCGGCGGCCACATCGGAGTCATACGAAATCACTCTGACGCCCTGCTGAACGGCGCGCTTCAGCGCAGGCGCGACGGCATTGGCGTCGTTGCCGGCAATTGCGATGACTCCGACCTTCTGCGACACGAGGCTGTTGATGAATTCGATCTGCGCCTCGGCGGTCGCCTGCGATGGGGCGACCTGGGTAGCGGTGCCGCCAATTTCCTTGGCTGCCTCTTGTGCGCCTCCAAAGGCCACTTTGAAGTAGGGATCCGTGTCGAGCTTGGGCAGGAAACCGACCGTTACGGGTTCCTTGGCGCACTCCTGGCTGAAGGCCAGCGAGCTTGGCGCAAGCAGAACCGCGGATGCGAGCAGGGCTAATCTAAACGCTTTCATTGTGACTCCTCCGTCAAAATTCGGGCTTGAAGGAAGGGGCCCGAGATCACCCCTTTGTCTCGCGCATTGCGCGGGATCTGCTGAGCATCTCCTGTGTGGAGCGCCAGTAATTGCCGACCAGCAGCGAGCCGATCAGAAGCAGGCCGATGATCATGCCCTGCGCGTCGCCACCGATCTGGTTCAGCGCCAGCACGTTGCGGATGATGGCGATCAGGACCAGTGCCAGCATGACGCCGGTCAGGCGGCCCTTGCCGCCAAAGACGCTGACGCCGCCGAGCAGCACGATGGTGATGACGTCGAGCTCCATGCCGAGCGCATTGTTGGCGCGGGCGTTGGAAAGGCGCGCGGTATAGACGATGCCGGCTATCGCCGCGACGACGCCCGAGACGACGAACAGGTTCAGCACCATCCGGCGCGTGTTTATGCCGGAATAGCGCGCCACTTCGGGGCTGCCGCCGAGCGCGTAGATGCGCTTGCCGGTCGGCGTCTTCTGCAGCACGACCGCAAACACCGGCGCCAGCACCAGGAAGGGCACGATGGTCCACGGTATCTCGGTGCCAGGCAGGTTGTTGATGCCGAAATCGACGACCGCGGGCGGCAGGATGTTGACCGAGCCGGTGCCGAGCAGGATGTAGCCAATGCCTCGATAGAGCGCCATGGTGCCGAGCGTCACAACCAACGACTGCAGTCCAAGGCCCGAGACCAGATAGCCGTTGAAGGCGCCGAGCAGGCCGCCGATGACGAGCGTCAGCGGGATTGCGGCAAATGTCGGCACACCGGCCTGGACCAGCAAGCCAAAGACGACGGACGTCAGCGCCAGCACCGAGGCGATCGACAGGTCGATCTCGCGGGTGATGATGAGCAGCGTCATCGGCAGGATCAGCAATGCCTTTTCCGAGGCGCTGGCGGCCAGTTGCGAGAGATTGAAGCCGGAAACGAAATTCGGCACGAAGATCGCGGCATAGAGGAAGATGGCCACGCAAGAGGTCGCCAGCAGCAGATCCCAGAAGTCGATCGAACGGAGGAACTTTTTCACCGCGCCCTCGCCTGTCTTGCCTGCTCGGCCCGCCGCACGATGAAGGTGTCGATGCCGATGGCGACCAGGATCACGAGGCCGTAGACGCCCTGCAGCCACAGCGGGTCGACGCGCACCAGCGTCAGCCCGTTCTTGATGACGAGCAGCGTGAGCGCGCCGAGGATGATACCGAGCAGCGTGCCCGAACCACCGCGGATGGCGACGCCGCCGACCACCGCCGACGCGATCACGGTGAGTTCGAAACCGAGCGCGACGCGTGCATCGATGGTCGCATAGCGCGATGCCCACAGCGCGCCGCACAGGCCGCCGAGCAGGCCGGCCATGCCAAAGGCCAACAGAATGCGGCGGTCGACGGGGATGCCGATAAGACGCGCGCCGTCGGGATTGGAGCCGGCGGCGAACAGTTCGCGCCCGATGGCCGTGCGATAGAGCAGCACATAACCCAGGCACAGGATGACGATCGCGATGACGACGATCAGCGGCACGCCGGCGATCTTCAGGCCGGTCATGTCGAGCCAGGCTTGCGTGACTTCGTCGGCGCTGATCTGGTCACCGGCTGCCCAGATCGAGTTGAAGCCGCGGAAGATCGACATCGAGGCCAGCGTGACGACGATCGCCGGGATCTTTCCCCTGGTGACGACGAGGCCGTTGATCAGGCCGGCGACGCCACCGACGGCGCATGCGGTTATCAGGCCAATGCCGATGTCGAGCCCTGGATAGGCCTGGACCATGCTGGCCGCCATGTAAGCCGACAGGCCGATCACCGCAGCGATCGAAAGGTCGATGTTGCGGGTGATCAGCACCAGCATCTGCGCGAGTGCTGCAACGACGAGCAAGGCGGCATCCATCGACACGGCGGTCAGGTTTGCGGCGCTCACCATGCGCGGGTTGATGACGGTGACCGGGATGGCGACCGCCAGCATCGCGGCGAGCAGACCGAACTCCCGCCGCTTCAGTATGTCGAGCGGTCCTCTTCTCTTCTCCTCGCCGGTGGCCTGTGCCGCCGCATCGGCGCTTTCGCCGGCCTTGGTCGCTGCTTCCAGCACCTTTTCCTGAGTGGCTTCGCCCCTGGCAAATTCGGCCGTCCGATGGCCTTCGCGCAGGACGATGATGCGGTCGCACATGCCGATGAGCTCGGGCATTTCGGAGGAGATCAGGATGATTGCCATGCCCTGGGCGGCAAGGTCGGCGATCATCGCATGCACTTCCGCCTTGGTGCCGACGTCGATGCCTTGCGTCGGCTCGTCGAGGATGAGGACGCGCGGTTCGCTGCGCAGCCATTTGGCCAACACTACCTTCTGCTGGTTGCCGCCGGACAGTTCCTTTACCGGCTGCGCATAGCCGGAAAAGCGAAGCTTCATGCGCTTCAGCCAGTCCGAAACCAGATTGATCGCGCGGTTCGTGCCGTAGAAGCAGGAGCGGGCTGCCTTGTCGAGGACTGGCAGCACCGCGTTGTCGAGGATGGAAAAATCCATGACCAGGCTCTGGCCCATGCGGTCTTCAGAGACATAGGCGATACGCGCATCCATGGCGTCGCGTGCCGACGCGAAGCGCACAGCTTCGCCGTCGATCAGGATTTCGCCGGCATCGGGCTGGTCGATTCCGAACAGCACGCGGGCGATCTCGGTCCGCCCGCTGCCGACCAGGCCGCCGAGCCCGAGCACCTCGCCGGCATGGAGCTTGAGGTCGATAGTGGAAAAGCCACCGGCGTGCGAAAGCCCCCTCGCCTCCAGCACCAGTGCGCCGGTGGCGTGGCTTCGTTGCGGATAGAGGTCGGTGACCTCGCGGCCGACCATCATGCCGATGGCGGCGGCGCGGCCAAGCTCGGCCCTCGGCTTGACACCGATGAGACGCCCGTCGCGCAGCACGGCGATGCGGTCGGCGATGCGGAAGATCTCGTCCATGCGGTGGCCGACGAACATCATCGCCACGCCGTGCAGCCGCAGGTCGGCGACGACGGTGAACAGCCGCTCGACCTCGCGCTGCGACAGGGCGGCCGTCGGCTCGTCCATGATCAGCACCCGCGCGTCGAGCGACAGGGCGCGGGCGATCTCGACCAGTTGCTGTTCGGAGGTGCGCAACGTTCCGAGCCGGGTTTCGGCCGGCACGTCGAGGCCGGCTGTCGCCAGCACCCTGCGCGCGCCGGCAAGCATGGCGGCGTTGTCGATGCCGCCGAAGCGGTCGCGCGGCATATGGCCGAGATAGATGTTCTCCGCCACCGAAAGATCAGGGAAAAGACCGGGGTGCTGGTGCATGACCGAGATGCCGGCAGCCTGGGCGTCGTGCGGCGAATGGAAGACCACAGGCTTGCCATCGACTTCGACATGGCCGCCGGTCGGGAGATACACGCCGGCCAGCAGCTTTACGCAGGTGCTCTTGCCGGCGCCGTTTTCGCCAAGCAGAGCCAGCACCTCGCCTGAGCGCAATTCGAAGGACGCGTCCTTGAGGGCAATCGTGCCGCCGAAGGCTTTTGTCGCCTGAACCAGGGCAACGGGGACAGCCGCGTCGCTCTTCACCATGGCGTCGGCTTCGCCTAATGCGCCCAAGTGCAGCACCTTTCCTCCCTGGTCCTGTTTTTTCAATTTGCGATATTAAATGGCCGAATGCCGCAACTGGAAAATTGACTTCCATGGCCGCGAAGGGCACTGTCGCGTCGCGCACGGGTGCGATTGGAGTGCTCGACCCCGCGGCAGCCTCAAAGCTGCAAGCGGCTGGAGTGGCTCTGCGGGAATGAATGGGGAGGCGCCGGTTTTGTCCGGAAAAGGCAGCAATTCGGTCAAGGTTCGGCATTATAACGAGCGCTTCGTGCTTGATGCCATTCGCCGCCTGAAGGAGGCATCCAAGTCCGATCTGGCGCGCGCCGCAAATCTGACGCCGGCCGCGGTCGCCACCATTGTCGACGGGCTGGAATCGTCCGGATTCGTAAAGCAAGTGGGGAAAAGGTTCGGGCAACGCGGATCGCCATCCACTCTCTACCGACTTGCACCTGAGCGTATCTACAGCGTCGGCATCAAGATCGGCCGGCGCGCGCTGGAAGCCGTGCTCGTCGACTTTGCCGGCGAGGTCCGCTCGCGCGAGTCGCACGAATATCGCTTTCCGGATCCCGACATGGTGCTCAAGGCCGGCAACATGTCGCTGGCCAATTTCGACAAGCTGGTCGAGGGGCTTGGCGATGCCAGCATCGTCGGCGTCGGCATCGCCTCGCCATATTTCCTCGGCGGCTGGAGCGAAGAGCTCGGCTTTCCCGACGATCTCGGCAGCCGCTGGGAAGCAATCGATCTGACGACGTTCTTCGCCACAAAGCCGAAGACCCCGGTCTTCGTGGAAAACGACGCATCATCGGCCGCACTCGCCGAACTCATCCAGGGGACCGGCGCACGGTTCCGCGACTTCATGCATATCTCGATCGACACCTTTGTCGGCGGCGGACTGGTGCAAGGCGGCAAGGTCCATACCGGGCCGCACGGCAACAGCGCCGCGCTCGGTCCTTTGCCGGTCTCGCCTTCAAGCCTCGATTCGGTGGCGGCCAAGCCGGCGCGCTACCAGAGCCTGCTGCATCGCGCTTCGATCTATGTGCTGGTCAATCATCTCAAATCGCGCGGCATCGAGATCAACCGTGTGCGCGAACTCGATCCCTTGCCGCCGGGGGCGCGCGAGCCGCTGTCCGAATGGATCGACGATTGCGCCAATGCGCTGGTCGAGGCGATCATCGCCATCACCTCCGTCATCGACATCGAGGCGATCGTTCTCGACAGCATCCTGCCGCGGCCGATTCATCTCGAGCTGTTGGCAAAGGTGCAGACCCAGTTCAACAGGATCAGCGCCATCGGCATCGTGGCGCCGGAAATCGTGTCGGGACAATTCGGCCCCGAGGCTTCGCCGATCGGCGCGGCGATGCTGCCGTTCTCGGCACTGTTGGCGCCCGACAGCGGCGTGCTCATGATCGGCAAGGACAGAACAATGCTGCCGGGCAGCCTTTCGAGGCTTGCCAGCCAAGGCCAACCAGCAAGAAGCTCAGCGCCTTCAACGGCATAAGATAGTGCCGCGAAAGAGCATCAAGCTCCGGGCATCATCAACATCAGCTCGCAGTCCGGCACGGGCACGACGGGCTTTTTGCGTCGGCACCGGAACTTTTAGCGGCTGCTAATCTTCATTCGTCACCAACATTGAAATGCCGATCGGTCCGCGCTCCGCTTCAGTGCGGGCCCAGGAAGCAAGGAGGAACATATGAACTGGGATCAAATCAAGGGAAAATGGACGCAGTTCAAAGGCAAGGCGAAAGAGCAGTGGGGTGACCTCACCGACGATGATCTTGATCGCATCGAGGGCAACCGAGACCAGCTTTTGGGACGTATCCAGGAGCGATATGGCATCGCCAAGGAAGAGGCAGAGCGCCAGGTAGATGACTGGTCCCGAAGCATCAGCTGAGCCTTGGGCGCAACGCCGTTTGCTGCCCCACCACCGGGGTGAAACTCTGCGTCGCCCGCCGTGCCGACTGGTGCGGTGGGCTCTTTCGACAGCGAGGCGAGCGAGGAACCTTTAGCCATATCTGATGTTCTACTTGCGTGGCGGGCTTCGCCTCGGCGTGCACCCCACCCGGAGGCGAAGGAGTGCAATCATGAACAACATTATCTGGCTGGTCGGCGCGATCGTGATCGTAATCGCCATTTTGAGCTTTTTGGGTCTGCGATAGGCCTTAGCCCTCTCCTCGACCTCTTCGATTCAGCAACGGCTCCCTCTCGGCGTGGCCTCACTGCCCGTTGCATTCAAGCAGGTCAGACTTAGGTCCCAAGCAAGATACTCCAGGATTGGACCGAAGCCCCGGCTGGGAACGTAGCCGGCTGGCTCACGTTGTGGTGAGCTTTGGCGCGACGAAGATGCGTCCGGGCGGAAGAGTTCAAGCCAGGGAGGAGAGGCCCGACGCTCCGAACGGGCGGCGGGCCTGGGCGTAAATGCAAACGATCAGCAGGCTGTTCAATTCCCATGCCCAGGCAGCACGTGCCGTTGCCAGGCTTCAGGCTGCCGGGATTCGTCGCCGGCAAATCAGCGTGGTCGGATCTTACAATGACAATGATGAACCGATCAGCGTTGCTGGATATTACGACGATGAGATGAGCGCTCTCTGGCGGGGTGCGGTTGCTGGTGCCGCACTTGGCGCCACGGCTGGTCTGTTGGCCGGTTTCAGCGCTTTTGGAGTTCAAGGCGTTGATCCTGCGGGGATGACCGGCATGGCCCTGGTCGGTGCGGCGTGGGGCGGCTTTGCCGGCGTGCTTCTCGGAACTTTCGCCAATTTCGCCCAGAAGCCGCGCAAGCCGAAGATCGCAGAAGGTGTCGTACTGGTGATGGCTCGCGTCGATGAAAGGCAGGCCGGCGCCGCGCATACGGTGCTCCGGAGTTTCGCGGAGATGCCTTCCGGGCCGATGAAGAGGAGCGCTTTGCCAAATTCAAGCCGGCTCCGCGTCCGATCTGGTGCCCGATGAAGTTTGTTTCGCGAAACGGGAATTCAAACCGGAGGCGCCCGACGAAAGCTTGGCAAACCAACACTTTGGAAGCATGCGGGCTACTTGCCGTCGTGTTGTCCTTTATTCTTACCGTTCTGTTGGTTGGTCTCATCCTTGGCTGAACCCATGCCCTTGCCACCGGCGACACTATGCCCGGCAATTGGCGAAGGTTGTGGCCAGTTCGAAGGATTAAACCATTCGTGCTAAGCGTTAATAGCTTGTAGCCATAGGAGAGGACGCCAACGTGGACAAACGGGCTGAAGGAGACGCGGAGAAATTGGCTCGAGGCGAGTTCGAGCTCAGAGCCGAACGATATGGTGTGAACGCCTTTCTTCTCGTTGTCGAACTCGTAAATCTGCTGGAAAAGCGTGGAACGATCAGCAGCGACGACGTCGCGAAAATAGCCGAAGCCGCCGCACTTGCCGTTGCCGCATCCAGCGAACCCGACGTGAACAGCATCAATCTGTTGCAGGCCATCGCTGCCGCACGCCGGCCCAAATAGGCTTATATCAAATCCGCCAGCAATCGGCGCCAACCGATAAACGCTATGTTGAACTGGCCTCAGTCGAGCGTACGGAGCCTTTCCATGTGCAATGACTACGAGCAGCACATCGCCTGGGCCGAATACTGCCGGATGATGGAATCGCTGGCGCTCAAAATCCCCAGCCATCAAACCGAATTGGATCTGCCGCAGGCGGATGACATCCACATCAACGACCCCGCGCCTGTAATGCGCGCCGCTGGCGACGCAATCGAACTGGCGTCGATGACGTTCGGCTTTCCCCCGGCCGGGCCAAAAGGCGGACCTGTATTCAACTTTCGCTCGGAGGGCCGGCAGTTCAGCAACAGCAAGCGCTGTCTCGTTCCGGCGTCGGCATTCTTCGAATTCACGGGAACGAAATATCCAAAAACCAAGCACAGGTTCACGCTGAATGGCCATTCGTTCATGGCGATTGCCGGGCTGTGGCGCGAGGGTGTCGGAAACAAGCCGCCGACGTTCACGATGCTGACGAGCGAGCCAGGGCCGGACGTCGCGCCATATCACAACCGGCAAGTGGTTGTGCTGCGGCCATCGGACTGGGCGGCATGGATCCATCTGACGAAGTCCGAGGCTGAACTCATGCTGCCACTGCCGGAAGGGTCGCTCAGTGTGGAAACAGCTCGGGCAGGTTCGGAGTAGGAACCATCGGATAATTGCGCGCTGAGCTGCGGCCGCGCCGCATAGTCACGGCTTTGCGCGCCATGCTCAGAACGAATGCCCGCGCGATATAAGCGCTTCAGCCCCGCTTGACGTAGCCGGCGGTGACCTCGTCTTTGTGGGCGGCGAAAGCTTCCAGGACTTCGGTTTTCTCAGGCTTCGGAATTTTGAAATGATCCAAGGTCCGCCCGAGTTCGGCTGCGACCTCATCGAATTCGGCGGGGGAAATCTGCAGGTCGCGATGCGCCTCCTCGAGACCGAGCGGCGTCGTGCCGGGCTTGGTGGCGACGAACTTGAAGGGCCCGCCAGAAACGTCGCAGACCCACAGCGTGCGCATGAACTTGAGGCCGGGCAACCTTTCCAGGTTCTTGGTGTGCCATTTGCGCAGCTGCGGATTCTTGGATTTCTTGCCGACGATCGGGTTCTTCACGACGGCGTCGCTGAAGTGATCGATCACCGCTGCGATGGCAAACACGCCGCCCAGCCGCTCATACAGACTTTTCTCAGCTGTGGTTTTCTTGGCCTGGGCGAGCGCGTTGTCGGCAGGCAATACCGCCGTCGATGCCGCGGTCAGCGCCAGCGCTGCGACAACACTTCGTCTTGTCAAAGAGGTCGAAACAGCCGTTTTCATTCCTGGTTCCCTTCGCGGTTAGGCCAGAGCGAGCCGCAGCCTGTCTGGCGGGCTTCATGAGATGACATTCGGACACTTTGCCGTATTTTAGCACCGTCTAACGAACTAACGAGCCGTTCGCCCGAATTAGTCCGATTGGGCGCATTGTCATGGTCAACATGCGTCAAAAGGGGCGAAGGCCGCGCGGATGAGGAAGGCTTAGCAGGCGTCGCTGCACGCGGCAGAGGTCGCGAAGCCACTTCGGCCGCATCTGTGCCCCTGACCTTGGGCATTTTCCTTCTGTGTCGTGTTGTCGGCGGCAATCAGCCCCGGTAGGGGGCGTACAATCGCTTCCCGCGGCTTTGCCGGCTGCTTGCGGCCAATAGCTTGTGCTTTTCGAAGATCGCGAGCTTCTGCGGATAGGTCATCCGCACCTTGGCGTTGCACCCGTCGCATCTGAAGTGCGCGATTGTTCTTAGTGCGGAGCCCTTTCTTACCGCCGGGTGTGAGCAATCCGGACATTCGAATGTGAGCGCGACATCAGATAAGTCTTCGGCCAAACCCATTTCTATCCCCTTCGCAAGCTCGGTGGCTACACTCTGGCGATCATCAATGGGCAATTCAGATGCCAATCCGATTGTGCCAATGCGGGACCAGACCAATTCGCCCCGGAACGCTGGCAAGCTAGTGCGCCTTCTCTGCACCTTTTGAGCGACGAAGAGACCTAACTTCCTCCAGCAGTTCGCGCTCATTGGTAGTCACGTTTCGGAAGATTGCGACAATCATCACCGCCAAGGCTTCGGCATCCAGGCTTAGAGGGTCAATGTGCTCATCTGCGCAAACCTGATCAAACACGCGTTCACAAATAGCCAAATCGTGAGGGCTGAGGCGAGTGCGATTGAAACGCCGGCGCGACATTTGCGAGCCTTCGAGGCCGCTGCCCGTGCAAAAGAAGCGGGTCTTCGCAAGAAACGCGAGTCATTGAGCGATTGTTCCCGGCTGCAAGCTTTGTTAAGCCGCCTGCAGCAGGGCAGACTGGAACGCTTTCCCCGCGCGCATCATGGCGCGTGCGAGCGCCGGGAGGTGCGCGTGCAAGACCACTGTTTCGACGAGCTTGTGCGCGTGGCACTCGGCAGATCGCGGGGCGTCATATTTTTCGGCAACCTCGCCAACCGCGCACAATCATCATCGAGCAGGTCAAAGAGGCCTTGGAAGATGCGCCAGCGAAAACAATCTGGTGCTGCGAGAGAGGATTGAACTCTCGACCTCTCCCTTACCAAGGGAGTGCTCTACCACTGAGCTACCGCAGCCGCCGATGGCGGGGCTTCTGCCATATCGAACCGGCAAGCGCAAGGCCAAGACAAAGACGGGTTGAAAGGCCGCACCGGCGATTGTTCCGGACATGGCCGTGCCACAATGTTGGCTATCCCTTGATAGCAGCTGGCGGGTCGCCGGCCGGAGACGGGACGATGAACGACAAGACGCTTTCACCAAAAAAGGATGACCCACCGAAAAAGCCCGGAACGGGCCGCAAGGACCGGCTGGCCGAGCAGTTGCGCGCCAACCTGCAGAAGCGCAAGGCGCAATCGCGCTCACGAAGGACCGGCGACGCCGACAACCGGCGCGCTGGCGAGGCCGACGAGCGGCCGGACGGGCTGCAGGCGGCGATGAAAAAAGATTAACGCAAATCGGCTATGTTGGTCGCCGGTACTTTGGCCAAGTCGGCGTGGGCCAAAGTGGGGAGTAGCCTGTTTCTTGAACCAAGCCGGCCAATGGTCTAGATGGCCGCAACAGACTCAACCGATTTAAACCGGCCTTGGCGCCGAGGGGACGCTCTTCATGGATCGCATCAGAATTGTCGGCGGCAACAAGCTTGCCGGAAGCATTCCGATCTCGGGCGCGAAAAACGCTGCGCTGCCGCTGATGATCGCCGCGCTTTTGACCGATGACACGCTGACGCTGGAAAACGTGCCGCATCTGGCCGATGTCGAGCAGCTGATCCGCATCCTCGGCAATCACGGCGTCGACTATTCGGTCAATGGCCGCCGCGAAAAGCAGCAGGAAGGCTATTCGCGCACCATCACTTTCTCCGCCCGCAACATCGTCGACACGACGGCGCCTTACGAGCTGGTGTCGAAGATGCGGGCGTCGTTCTGGGTGATCGGGCCGCTGCTGGCCCGCATGGGCGAGGCCAAGGTGTCGCTGCCCGGCGGCTGCGCCATCGGCACGCGCCCTGTCGACCTGTTCCTCGAAGGCCTGCAGGCGCTGGGCGCCGATATCGATGTCGACACCGGCTACGTCATCGCCAAAACCAGGAACGGCCGGCTTGTCGGCAACCGCTACATGTTCCCGAAAATCTCGGTCGGCGCCACCCATGTGCTGATGATGGCGGCCTCGCTGGCCAAGGGCGAGACGGTGCTCGAAAACGCCGCGCGCGAGCCGGAGATCGTCAACCTCGCCGAATGCCTCAACGCCATGGGCGCGAAGATCTCGGGCGCCGGCACGGCGACCATCACCATCGACGGCGTCGAGGCGCTGTCGGGTGCCCGCGTCAGGGTGATCCCCGACCGTATCGAGACCGGCACCTATGCGATGGCGGTGGCGATGACCGGCGGCGACGTCGTGCTGGAAGGCGCCCGGCCCGACCTGTTGCAGACGGCGCTCGACATCATTTCGCAGACCGGCGCCGAGATCACGCAGACCAATTCCGGCATCCGCGTCAGGCGCAACGGCGCCGGCATTTCGCCGGTCGATGTGACGACGGCGCCCTTCCCGGCTTTCCCGACCGATCTGCAGGCGCAGTTCATGGGCCTGATGACGATGGCCAAGGGCAAGTCGCGCATCACCGAGACGATCTTCGAAAACCGCTTCATGCACGTCCAGGAACTCGCCCGGCTAGGCGCCCACATCACGCTGTCCGGCCAGACGGCGATCGTCGACGGCGTAGCGAAGCTGAAGGGCGCGCCAGTCATGGCGACCGATCTTCGAGCCTCGGTGTCGCTGGTCATTGCCGGCCTTGCAGCCGAAGGCGAAACCACGGTCAACCGCGTCTACCATCTCGACCGCGGCTTCGAGCGGCTGGAGGAAAAGCTGTCCGGCTGCGGCGCGGAGATCGAGCGCATTTCGGGCTAGAGCCTTTCCGCAGGGCTTGTGGCGCGGTTGCACCGATCGCCAAGACCGCCTAACAGAAGGCCAATTGTAAACCTTCGCAGGTGCGAATTCCGCATGAATGGCCTCAAGCTTGTCGCGCTCGACGATCAGGATCTGAGCATCATCTCGGCGCATGTCCAGGATGCCGTCATGAAGGTCAGCGATCTCGAATACCTGCCTTCTGTAAAGCGCTTCGTGCTGACCATGAACCGCTTCGTGTGGGAGGCGAAATCCGGCTTCTTGCGCCGGCACAATGAGCGGCGGCAGGCCGTGCTGCATTTCGACCGGGTGCTCGGCGCCAAGACCAGCGGCATTGCCCGCGACAAGCCCGACGAAGTGCTGTCGCTGCTGGCGATCAGCTTTCTCGCGCTCGACAAACCGGCCGGCATCGTCGAGCTGATCTTTTCGGGCGGGGGCGCGATCATGCTCGATGTCGAATGCATCGAGGCACGGCTTGCCGATGTCGGCGGCGCCTGGGAAGCGACGTCGCGCCCGGTCCACAGGGTTTGAGCCGATGGCCATCACGCTTCGCCAGTCCGACGCCGATTTCGAGCAGCGCTTTGCCGCGTTCCTGCTGACCAAGCGGGAAGTCTCGGCCGATGTCGACGCCGTGGTGCGCGAGATCATCGCCAAGGTGCGTGCCGAGGGCGACGCGGCGCTGGTCGGGTACACGCAGAAATTCGGCGGCGGTGACCTGGCCAGGCTCGGCATCGCCGTCTCCAGGGACGACATTGCCAAGGCTTACGAGGCCGCCGATCCGCAGACGGTCGAGGCGCTGAAATTCGCGCGCGAGCGCATCCGCTCCCACCACCTGCGGCAGCTGCCGCAGGACGACCGCTACACCGATGCCGCCGGCGTCGAGCTCGGCTCGCGCTGGACGGCGATCGAGGCCGTCGGGCTCTACGTGCCGGGCGGCACGGCGAGCTATCCGAGCTCGGTGCTGATGAACGCGGTACCGGCCAAGGTCGCCGGCGTCGAGCGCATCGCCATGGTGGTGCCGGCCTCCGGCGGCGAGGTGCCGCCGCTGGTGCTGGTGGCAGCCGACCTTGCCGGTGTCTCCGAAATCTACCGCGTTGGTGGCGCCCAGGCGATCGCGGCCCTTGCCTATGGCACCGAGACGATAAAGCCCGTCGCCAAGATCGTCGGCCCCGGCAATGCCTATGTCGCTGCGGCCAAGCGCCAGGTGTTCGGCACGGTGGGCATCGACATGATCGCCGGGCCGTCGGAAGTGCTGGTCGTCGCCGACGGCAGCAACGATCCGGACTGGATCGCCGCCGACCTGCTCGCCCAGGCCGAACACGATATGTCGGCGCAGTCGATCCTGATCACCGACGACCGTGCCTTTGGCGCAGCGGTCGAACAGGCGGTGGAGCGGCAGTTGCAGAACCTGCCGCGCGGAGAAACGGCGGCGGCGAGCTGGCGCGATTTCGGCGCCGTGATCCTGGTGCCGACGATCGAGGCAGCACTGCCGCTGGTCGACCGCATCGCGGCCGAACATGTCGAGCTTGCCATCGACGACCCAGAGGCCTTCCTGGCGCGGATGCGCAATGCCGGTGCGGTGTTTCTCGGCCGTCATACGCCGGAAGCCATCGGCGACTATGTCGCCGGCTCCAACCACGTGCTGCCGACGGCGCGCTCGGCGCGCTTTTCGTCCGGGCTTTCGGTGCTCGATTTCGTCAAGCGCACTTCGATCCTGAAGCTCGGGCCGGAGCAGTTGCGGGCGCTGGCGCCGGCGGCGATCACGCTCGCCAAGGCGGAAGGGCTCGATGCACATGGACGCTCCGTCGGCATTCGGCTGAACATGTAGAAATGTCCGACTACGACCAAACACGCGCCAGGCTGATCGATGTCGAGCTCGACGAGACGATCGGCCGCTCGACGCCCGATGTCGAGCATGAGCGGGCGGTGGCGATCTTCGACCTGATAGAGGAGAACCGCTTCCAGCCGGTCAATGACGACGGCGCCGGCCCGTACCGGCTGAAACTGTCGCTGGCCGAATCCCGGCTGGTGTTTGCGGTGGCGCGCGAGGACGGCGCAGCCGTGGTCACCCACATCCTGTCGCTGACGCCGCTTCGGCGCATCGTCAAGGATTACTACATGATCTGCGAAAGCTATTACGATGCCATCCGCACCGCGACACCCAGCCACATCGAGGCGATCGACATGGGCCGGCGCGGCCTGCACAATGAAGGCTCGCAGACGCTGATGGACCGGCTTGCCGGCAAGATCGAGATTGACTTCGACACGGCGCGCCGGCTGTTCACGCTGGTTTGCGTGCTGCACTGGCGAGGCTGAACTGGCCGCCCCGCTGCCCCGCCCGATCCTGCCCCGCTCGATCCTGTTTGTCTGCGGCATGAACGCCGTGCGCTCGCCGATGGCCGAATTGCTGGCGCGCAAGGTGCTTCCGCCCACCACCTTCGTCGCCTCGGCCGGGGTGCGCGGCGGCGAACGCGATCCGTTCGTCGATGCCGTGCTGGCCGAAGAAGGGCTGTCGCTCGGCGAACGGCACCCGAGAACGATGGACGACCTCGAGGATGATTATTTCGACCTGATCGTGACGCTGGCGCCGGAAGCCCACCACACCGCGCTCGAGCTCACCCGCTCGCTGGCCGTCGAGGTCGAGTATTGGCCTATGCCCGACCCGACCGGCGTCAGCGGCACGCGCGAGCAGATCATGGCCGCCTACCGCGACGTGCGCGAGCGGCTGAAGGCGCGGATCGGCCGCCGTTTTCTCGGCACCGGGGCTGAAAACGCCGCGGATTAAGCATGTTCACAAGCGGACGTTTATCATATAGGTTCCGCGCAACTTTCCGGCCGGGGCGCTGGAAGTACCCATCCAAGCAAAGGTATCGAATGCCGAAGGAAGAAGTCCTCGAGTTTCCGGGTGTCGTGACGGAACTGCTGCCCAACGCGATGTTCAGGGTCAAGCTCGAAAACGAACATGAAATCATCGCCCATACGGCCGGCCGCATGCGCAAGAACCGCATCCGCGTTTTGACCGGCGACAAGGTCCTGGTCGAGATGACGCCCTACGACCTGACCAAGGGCCGCATCACCTACCGCTTCAAGTAAGTTCAAGAACCCGGCCGGGATCGCGATGGGCATTTTGCAGAAGCTCGTGCTTGCCTCGGGTTCGCCGCGCCGGATCGAGCTGCTGCAGCAGGCCGGCATCGAGCCGGACCGTGTGCTGCCGGCCGATGTCGACGAGACGCCGCTGCGCGCCGAACACCCGCGCTCGCTGGCCAAGCGCCTGGCAACACAAAAGGCCGAGAAGGCGCTGGCTTCGCTGAAGACCGAAGCCGACTACCTGCCGAGCTTCGTGCTGGCCGCCGACACGGTGGTTGCCGTCGGGCGGCGCATCCTGCCCAAGGCCGAGACGCTCGACGACGCCGCCAACTGCCTCGGGCTTTTGTCCGGCCGTTCGCACCGGGTCTATTCCGGCATCTGCCTGATCACGCCGGGCGGCAAGCAGCGCTTGCGGCTGGTCGAGACCAGGGTGCGTTTCAAGCGGCTGCCGCGCGAGGAGATCGAGGCCTACATCGCATCGGGAGAATGGCGCGGCAAGGCCGGCGGCTATGGCGTCCAGGGGCTCGCCGGCGCCTTCGTCGTCAAGCTTGTCGGCTCCTACACCAACGTCGTCGGCCTGCCGCTCTACGAGACGGTAGCGCTTTTGAGCGGCGAAGGGTTTAAGGTGCACGCCAACTGGCTGTCGGGTGCGCGGATATGAGCCCGGACGACAAGGTCACGCCATTGCGGCCCAAGCGGCCCTGCCCCGAATGCGGCAAGCCATCGGCGCGCGAAACCTACCCGTTCTGCTCGACGCGCTGCAAGGACATCGACCTCAACCGCTGGCTGAAGGGGGTCTACGTCATCCCGGGACGCGACGACGAGGACGAGAACGACGACCAGAAATAGCGCCGTCCACCTGCGGTTTTCCACAGGCTTGGGACGGTTTCGCAGCCGCGATCGTGACCGATGATCGGCCTTGCGGACTGCCTGTCGTTTCGCGCCTGAAATCAATGTCCAGAACTTGTTCCATCCGGGCACTGTCGGACGGAACAGGTTCTGGCGTTTTGTTTGAGCATAATCTTTTCCGAAAACCGGATTCCACTTTTCGGGATCATGCTCTAAGCGCTGGACAGGCCGAATTCCCGTGCTATAACCCACGCGCTTTCAAGGGGTGCCGACGGCGCTTTCATGAACCCGGTGTGCAGATTGCCGCCCGCCGGAGCAGGCCCAGATAGCTCAGTTGGTAGAGCAGCGGACTGAAAATCCGCGTGTCGGTGGTTCGAATCCGCCTCTGGGCACCACTACTTCCTCATATAAAATCACTCAATGGCTTGCGGTGTCGCCAACTTGGCGACTTACGGCATTTCATGTCGCGCCGTGTTGCGAACTGTTACCGTTGATTTTCAAGGGTTTCCTGCGACTGTAGGCAACTCCACGCGACATGAACGCGACATGGGCACGCGTAAAGCGCGCCGTAGCCGCTTTCAGACGTTCTCTCATGCGTCTTTATGGTTCGAGATGCGTGGGCACTGTCTGCGAGAGGCTTACAGGCCGGCAGGTGCGGCATCGGGCCAAACCGGAGTTCATACGCAGGCATTACGAGGAATTCGCGTCCCGCAATCGGCAGGGAGATACTTGAACCTCAAGACGTCTGGAAATTACGGCGCGAACCCGCGTTACGTTGCCGGAATCCCCCAACCTACGAAAGTACCTCGCGACGTCGGGATGCTTGCGATCGTCCTGCCTCAAAAGGGCAAGTGCATCGTTGGTCACCGGCGAGCGCCGTCGCCAAACGCACTGATGAGCAGAGGCGAGCAGCGCTTTGTCTGATTGAGCCAAGCGAAGCGCAGCCAAAAACGACACTCGATACTTTCCTGCCAATAGCTTCAACAAAGACCAGCCTCATGGCAAATGCTCGGTTTCAAATTTCATGTGCCCGCCGGCTTTACCGCTTTCTGGCAACCACCAGGAAATTCTGCGCAAGCTCCGCCGGAATCCTGGCACTTGCGCAGATCCTTTCAAACGGCACGATCAATATTTCGCAGAGTCTTGGCAGCAATTTCCCGGGTCGCGGCAAAAAACCGTACCCAACTATCCGCTCGACAATAAAGCCGTTTGCAATGAGCGTCTGCTCGTATCCTTTAATGCTCAAAGTGTGGCGGACTGTCCCTCCTGCATAACGGTTCAGAATGCGGCAGACCAGCCCTATTGGCGAGGTCGCATTCATGTGGATATTCGAGATTAGCAATCCACCTTCGTTCAAATGCGCGCTGATGGCCGACAGTGCATCCTTCCTGAGCTCATCTTCAGCATTGAGGAAGAATCTGAATGCCGTGACCACGTCGAACCTTTCGGCGAGCGGAGAGAGCGTAATATCAGCGCGGACCAATTTCACGTTCTTCGGAACCCGTGCGCTAGCCAGCATAGATTGGGAGATGTCAACGCCGACGACTTCACCAAAAAATTGAGCTGCGATATTTGCTATGCGGCCTGTGCCGCATGCGAAGTCCAGGCATTTCCGGTTCGGCCCGCCGACAGGCAGGAGAGTACGTTCGACCAAGGGCTTTTCGATACCCGACCACAGAGCTGCATAGTAGCCGGACCGGAACGTGTCGGAGTAATGGGCACCGTACCCATCCGTCTGGTGGCTTGCTCGGTAATCCCGACGAGCGGGTGCACGGTTCTCATGGACGCTGCCTAACGGTCGCCGCTGCGCCCGTAGAAATCTGCGAATGCCAACGAACGATCTCACCGTGAGCACCATGCAACTCGCGCCTCTAGTCTGGCCCGACGCATGCCGTCGCGGGCAATCCGTGCCCCACGATGCGCGCGACGACCTGTTCGAAATTGCGTGGGTCGAGGCCGTCGACACGCATCAGCGGCCATTTGTCTTGCAGGCATTGGCCGATCTCCCTCGCGATATCCGCTTGCTTCAGGCCCCTGACCACTCCGACTTCGAGAAGGCGCTCGAGGTACGGCTGCCGCGCATACCGCTCAATGAGGCGGTGGCGCAGCGTTTCCCCGGGCGCGTCGACTTGAATGAGGAGATCCGGTCGCGGCAGGAACGTCATGCAATTACGAACCATGTCGATACTTGGATTTCGTGCCAACAGGACGAGCGCACACAACGCCTGAACGATGCCCTCTTCGAAAATGAAGTACCCTTCTGAGGCCTGCGCCGTATTCCAGGCTTCGAAGAGCAAAACGACGTCGATCTTCAGACGCAACGCCCATATTCGACTTTTTGGAGGGATCGATGCCAAAAGCCGCGCAGCGGCCCCCTCGCTCGGCGGGGTCGAGAACAAGACCGGACTCGCGGTGGCGAGCTTGTGCACCAGACGCTGGATGCCATGGCGTGTCTCCGGGCCTTCATCCTCGACCGAATCGACTTCGCTGCCGAAAGACACAAAATCAATCCGGCGATAGCCATTGACTGTCTTCACACGGATGTCGCGTTTCGCCAGCTCACGGCAAAGGGCGCGGAGAAGGGTCGTCTTGCCTGCACCAGGCGGACCGAACAACTCGATAATCATGTAGGGACCTCCCGAACAGGAAACAGAAAGATCGGATGAAGCGAGCTCGCCCGCTCCGGCGGTGTGGCGAGCGTAAACACTCTGGCATCCGCCTGGCCGAGTTGACCCCGCTCGCTGGCATCCTGCTGACGCCGCAAAAAGATTTGGAGGAGATGCGATGCGGCGGGAACTGCCTTTCCATGGCGTGCAGTCCCGCCTGTTGAGCCGCGACAGCGTTGCCGGTTGACTTGGGAACTTGCAATTGCTTCTCGATCGCCTGCGCTTGCGGCTGGTTGACACGCCTGTCGCTGTCGAACTGGCTCGTCGCCCGTGCCATCTCCTGATCGAGCGCGTGCCCCACGGTTGCCCGTTGGTCGACGTCGGTCGTTGTGGCTTCCAGGCGTGCGAGCCTCGACGACGCCGACCCCGCCGCCTGCGCCAACACCTCCGTCGTCGCGCCGCTTGCGCCCATAGGAACATGGACCTCAGAAAGTCTCTAAATTGCCTGGTGATCGGAGCTTACTAGGAGTGCCGAACCATACCATCATCCATCTGAATGACTGTCGGCACCACGGCACGCGTGTTTGGGCGCTGAACAAGGCAACGAGTTCAGGCCGAGCGGGCGCTTTTGGCTTGACGCGACACAAACGCGACATTCGACCTAAAATCTGAACAATATCAATCACCGACAGCGGACTGAAAATTCGCATGTCGGTGGTTCGAATCCGCCTCTGGGCACCATTTTTCCCTGTACGGCCCGGAGATGGGTAACAGTTTGTACCTAAGACATGGGTGACAACCTCGCGCCGATCGGATTGTCGATGGCGTGCAAGAATTATCTGGACCATGGCGCCAGCGGCTCCTGCTCGCCGGCCAAATGTCGATGAAGAGCATCTTCGGCATCTTGGATCCCACTCTGGCCATAACCGGTCTACAGACCGAGGGCGCAGCCGTCCTTGCGCGGTTCAGAACCGCCCAGCAGGGTCCCGTTTGCCCAATCGATGCGAATGGCCTGCGCACCGCCGATCGGGTCCGTGGCGGGAATGATTTCGAAACCGCGTCGGCTAAGTTCAGCTACGGTTTCGCCAGCGAGCCCGTGTTCGGCCTGGACGTTCATGGTGCCGCTGACGGGGGCGACCCGCGGCAGATCAATCGCCTCCTGCAGATCCATCCCGAAGTCGAGCACCTTCGTCAGCAGGTGCGCGTGGCCCATTGCCTGGTAGTAGCCACCCATAACGCCGAAAGGCATTTCTGCCCGGCCGTCTCTCGCAAGCATCCCGGGTATGATGGTATGCAAAGGTCGCTTGTTCGGCGCCACTGCATTGGGGTGCTTGGGGTCAAGCGAAAAGCTTTGCCCGCGATTGTGCAAGACGACACCGGAGCGTGGCGAGACCAGGCCCGAGCCAAAGCTGTCGAAGACCGAGTTGATGAAACTGACCGCATTGCGATCCTTATCGACAACGGAAATATAGGCCGTGTCGCTGTGCAGCGGCATATCGAACGCCGGCAGGTCCGCGCGGGCGCGCTTTAGGTCAATCATGCCGGCCAGACGATCGGCCCAGGCATTCGACAACATGTCGGCCACCGGGACCTCGGACGCATCAGGATCGGCGACGAGCAGGTCACGCGCGGCGTAAGCGAGGCGTGTCGCTTCGATTTCCAGGTGAAGCCGGTCCGCGGATTGCGGGTCGCCGTGCGCTTCGAAGCGCGAGAGGATATTTAGAATGAGCAGCGCGATCACACCCTGGCCATTGGGCGGACATTCGAACACATCGCAGCCTCGAAACGCGGTGCTGATCGGGATCACGTATTCGCCTGTTGCCGAGGCGAAATCTTCGAGTGTGTGCAATCCGCCGAGCCCTCGAAGATAGGCGACCATGTCTCCGGCCACAGGGCCAGTGTAGAAGGCCTCTCGTCCCTTCTTGGCGATCAGCCGCAGCGTTGCAGCCAACTCAGGCTGGCGATGCACTTCGCCAACGCCTGGCGCGCGGCCGTTTGGCAGGAAAATCCGTTTCGCGGCTACATCGGAGGCCAGAAGTTCTTCTTCCAACGCCCAGTCACGATGGACCCGCGGTGAAATGGCGTAGCCTTCCTCGGCGAAACGTATAGCGGGGGCCAGGATTTGATCGAAGGGCATATGTCCATGATCAGCGTGCAATCTGGTCCAGGAATCGATGGCTCCCGGGATGGTGACGGAGCCAGGAGAATTGCGGGCCACCTCCGCCATGCCACGTTCGAGGAACCAGTCAATTGTGAGGGCGGCGGGTGTCCTGCCCGATCCGTTGTAGGCGATGACCTCGCCGGATCCGTTTCGCGACAGAAGAGCGAAGCAGTCGCCTCCAATGCCGGTCGAGGCTGGCTCGACGACACATTGCACCGCGCAGGCTGCGATGGCGGCATCCATGGCGTTGCCGCCGGCCGCCATGATCTCCACCGCCGTGAGGGTCGCCGACGGATGAGAGGTGGCGGCCATGGCCTCGCGTGAAACGACGACCGAGCGCGTTGGTTTCTCAAAATTTCGCATGCTATGCCCTTCTGATAGTGCTCAAGAGGCGGCGTCGCTCATCGTCGAGGGGCGGTGCCGCAGATGCCGCGACATCCAGTATTCGAGTGCCGCCAAGGCACGGATGATCGCGAAGTTCAAAGTGAGATAAATGGCGCCCGCGCAGATGAAGACTTCAAAGGCGCGGTAGGTCTGGGAGATCAATCCCTGGGCAATTCCAGTCACCTCCATCAAGGTCACGATGGAAGCCAGAGACGTGCCCTTGATCATCAGGATGATTTCATTGCCGTAACTCGGCAGCGCCTGGCGAAAGGCCAGCGGCAGGATAACGTGCCGATAGGTCAAATAGGTGGACAGGCCGACAGACCGGGCCGCCTCGACAAGGCCGCGTGGCACCGATTGAATCGCGCCGCGGAGGATTTCGCTGCCATAGGCGGTGGTGTTGAGTGTCAGCGCGATGATTGCGCACCAGTAGGGTTCGCGGAAAACGGCCCATAATCCAATTGCCGACAGTTGGTGCCGGAACTGACCAAGGCCATAATAGGTCAGAAAAATCTGCACCAGCAGAGGCGTGCCCCTGAACACGGCAACGAAGCCGCGGATCGGCAAGACGACGAAGGGCGATTCCGATTGCTGGGCAAGCGCCAATGTGACGGCAAGAACGAAGCCGGCAACGATGGAAGTCAGGGCCAGTTCCATCGTGAGCGGCAGGCCGGCGAGTAGCTTCGGCAGGATTTCGAGGAAAAAACTGAAATCTATCATGCCGACCGGACGCGCCACGGCGCCTTCCGTTCCAGACGGTAAAAGGCGTGGCCCGTGACGGAAGCGATAGCCAGATAGAGCAAGGCTGCAGCAATGTAGAAGATGAACGGTTCACGGGTCGAACCTGCAGCGATCTGCGCCTGGCGCATCAGTTCAACGAGGCCGATTACCGATATCAGCGACGAGTCCTTCAGAACCAACTGCCACACATTGCCGAGACCTGGCAGCGCGTATCTCAGGAGCTGGGGAAAAATAACCTGTCGCAGCCGCTGCAGCCGGTTGAGACCAAGCGCGCAAGCGGCATCGTGCTGTCCCTGGTCGATGGCGACGTAAGCCCCTCGATAGACCTCGGCTTGATAGGCGCCCGAGATGATCGCGATAGCCAAGGTTCCAGTGGCAAAGGCCGGAACGCCGACGAATCCGGACCCGCCCAGGCTATGACCAAGCGAGGTCAGGGCGACACTACCTCCATAGTAAAGCAGATAAATGGTCAGAAGGTCGGGCACGCCCCTGAAAACCGTGCAATAGCCAAGGGCCAAGAACCTCAATACCTTGGAGTTGCGGAGACGCCCGGCCGCTGCCAGCCCGCCAAAGACAGCGCCAAGCGCAAACCCCAGCACGGACAGGAGCACTGTGACCGAGGCCGCCATGAGAAGAGCAGCCCCCCAACCTCCGTGCTGGAAACCAAGCAGCCGGAATGCGTCAACCATTGATACCCCCGGCATTGATACCCCCGGCAGGACGAACGGCTCAGCTCCGGAACGTGGTCAGGAATGGCCGTTCGCCGGCAAGCGCTTACTTGACTGGAGTGACGTCGCTCTTGAGCCATTTAAGCGACAGGGTTTTGATCGTGCCGTCGGCGGTCGCGGCGTCGATGGCGCCGTTGAGCATGTCTTTCAGCTTGGTGTCCTCTTTGCGGATACCGGCCCCGGAGCCAAGACCGAAGAGACCCCCGACAAATCCTGGTCCTGCAAGCGTATAGTCGCTGAACTCCGGCTTGCTCAGCGTGGCGGCCAGCGCTGTCTGTTGCGCGAAGAGCGCGTCGATGCGACCCGCGGCGAGATCGAGATCGTGTTGCTCGGTGGTCTTATATTCGCGAATCTCGGCGACGTCCGAGAAGTATTTTTTCACAAATTCCAGGTTCGCCGTTGCAGCCTGAACTCCAATGATCTTTCCCTTCAGCAATGGCTTGAGCTTGTCGATTGCCGCCTGCGCAGAGGCTTCATTCTCCAGCTTGAACCGCTCGTTGGAAATGCCGAGCTTGCCCAGTTCGCTATCCTTGGCGACCGCGAAACCTGAGGGATCCACCGCATATGGCTGGGTAAACTCAATGATCTTCAGACGTTTTTCAGTGATGAACATGCTCGCCATGATCACGTCGAACTTGCCGACGGTCAGCGCGGGGATCATGCCGTCCCAGTCCTGTGCGACGATCTTGCACTCGATCTTCATTCGCCCGCACAGATCATTGGCGAGATCGACTTCGAAGCCGTCCAGCTTGCCGTCGGCTGTTGTGAAATTCCAGGGCGCGTAGGCTCCTTCGGTGGCAATGGTAATTGCCTTTGGTGTTTCTTGTGCAACGGCGGCCTGGACCAGGCCGAACAGGACCGACGCAATGGCTGCGATGCGGCTAATTTTCATATCATTCTCCTCTTTTTGCCGGTATGGCAGTTCCCTTTCGTCGTGCCGGATTATCTTCCGGCTTCAACGAGTTAGATGGTATTCCCTAGCGGCGGCCGGGACTTGCGAAGTTGGCCAGAAGCGGCGCCGTCTCGACGATATGATCCCGCATGACGATCTCAGCCTTGCCGGCATCACCTGACCGCAGCACGTCGATCAGGATCTCGTGCTCGGCACGCGCGCTGGCGGGCTTGTCGACATAGTCGAACCAGATGCGCAGGTAGGGCTCGATCACGACGTGCAGGCTGGCGATCTGCCGGACCAGCTTGGGCCGGTTGCTCAATTGGCAAATCTGCAAATGGAAGGCCTGATGGCGCACGACCCAGTCGCTGCTGCCGGTCTGGCTGGCGCGCTCCATCCGGTCGAGCTGGCGTTCCAGTTCTTCAAGCACTTCGACATCGATGTGCGGCATGGCAAGCCTCACCGCCAGCCCTTCGAGCACCGAGCGTATTTCAAATGTTTCGTGGATCTCATCGAGGGTAAGCCCGGCGACGATGCAGCCACGGTTCGGGCGAATGAGCACAAGACCTTCCGCGGCCAGTTGGCGGAATGCTTCGCGAACCGGCATGCGGCTCATGCCGATTTCCGTCGCGATCTCTTCCGGGATCAGCCGGTCCCCGGCCCGATAACGCCCCATCCTCAGGGCCCGCTGAATGTGGCGATAAGCTTCCTCCTCGGCGGTCGTGATGCCCAACGGCTCGATTGCGTCAGCTGCCATGTCTTGGGTCCGATCAGAGCGTATCTGTGTATCCACTTATCCAGTTCTCGAAACCTGTGTCAAGCACCGATGCTTGGGCGCTTTGGAATTTCTCTTGTGAGAATAAGCACTTGGTAGGGGAAATCGGGCTAAGCACACTGTGATCGGCTAAGCCGCTGATCGGCCTACTTTTCAACATCCGGCAAAAAGGCCCGCCGCTCCATTTGCGAAGCGGCGAGGCCCCATATTCGGGGACGATTGCCGGGATTCCCCGGCATTGCCTACAGTGCAATTCAGGTGCCAGAATTGTTGACCCAAAACGGGTCACCGCACCGGAGGCGCGAGCGCGGACCTTCCGCGATCACGCTACTGCCGCGCATTGCCGTTCCTGCTATGTTACTTTGCGGCGGACGTAATTTTTCCGCCTGGCCGGCGCCCCATCAGGCAACTTACCCCAACGCGCCCCCCAAGTGGCGCCGGCCATTTTCCCCTTATTGGGGCATGGGCGCGCCGATTCCGTTATGCGCTTTCGAGCTATGGCAATCCGCCGGCGAGCCGCTTTGTCCAGCCTGCAACCATCAGTCCGCACGCGATTCCCGCGCAGTCGGCCACCCAGTCGAATAAATCCGGGTCGCGCCCTATCAGTTGCACGGCCTGAAGCCCCTCGATCGCCGCACCCGTGAGAACGAGGAGTACGATCAGCTTCGCCTTGCGTTCCGGCCAGCCGAGACTTCCGAGAGCCGCCAGGACGACGAAGGCGGCGGCGTGATTGAGCTTGTCGTGATCAAACGTGAAAGCCAGGCCAAGACCCTGCAAGAGCCGCTCCGGCAGAAGGGCGAACAGCAGAACGCCGGCAAACGCGGCCGGAAAGGCAATCCTTGCCACGATCTGATAAGAATCCAGGCGCAACAAGGGTAGAATGGCCTTTCGTCCGAAATCTGCAGGGAATACCGCCGGCCGCCATAGTCGCGAGCGAGCGCGGCGTCCAATTTCCGCCGTCGGGGCGTCCGGTGCATCGTCAGAATGAATGAATGCCTCGGGTCAGCCGCTGGGCAGGCCGAACTGCTGGGGAGGGCTCTGCAATGGTGCGGCTTCCGCGATCACGCAATTACCTGCTGCGCCAACGCGGCTACTATCTGGCTGCGGCGGACCTGATTTCCGCTTGGCCGGCGCTGCGTCAGGGCACCTTACCCCATGCCACACGAATCAGCGCCGGCCAGAATTCCATCGATTGCGTGATGACCGACCCGCGTCAAAAAAGCCCGCCGCCCTGTCGGACGACGGGCTCCGTTGCCTGGGCGCCAGGGCGCCGCGGTAGCGACTGATGTTACTAGTGCTCCCGCAGGTCTCCAATATGCTGCCGCCGCATGGCGTTGCGCATCGGCTAAACAAACGAAGCCCGCGCCTCTGGCGGAGGGCGCGGGCCGACCGGGTTGCACCCGATCTGCAGCAGAATCCTGGGAGGTTCCCGCTGCTTAAGATAACAATTAGAGACTTCTAATGTTCCGCGCCAGGGGAAGATGCCGCTGCACCAGAAATCTGATGATGGTCGGCGCGATGATGATCGAGCCGTCAGTTCGTGCGCAAGTCGATCTGGAAAATCCGCTCGTCGAAGTGCCGCGTTTCAACGGCAAAGGTCAAAGCCACTTCAAGGACCAGACCGCCACGGTCGTCCCGGACCTTGACTGCAATCCTGCGATGAGGAAGGCCATCCCTGGCCATCTCGGCCAATGTGCGAAGGGCTTCTTTCCTGAGCAGCGGGAGATCGTCATATAACGTTCCCTGATCGTCGGAATAGACGATTCCGTCTTCATCGGAATCGAAGAAGTAGCGGGGCATTGCGCTTGGCCGAAGCGGCGGCATCCGAGCACGTTGTCGATTGCTGGCCGGATCTCGGCCGATCGCGATCAGCGCCTCTCCACCGTTGGCTTCGCCGCCAGCTCACTTGCGCTCGCGCAATGCCTTCACCGCCTGCGAGAGGATCATCCGGTCGCCGCCGGTCCTTTTGATCAACTTGCTCACCTGGCTGGGCGAAACACCATTTTCCCGCGCGAAATGTTCGACCTCATAATATTCATCCGCCGAAACGCGATTGCGGTCGCTGAAGTCTCGCTTGGTCTTGTCGTCGGCCATTTCTGTTCTCCTCGCCTCAGGGCCAACTTTGGACTGACGCACGCTGCAATCGAGGGTTCGCCCGCCACCAAAGTGACGCGCGAACCCTATCGGCGCAGGAAGGGACAAGGCTGCGCAGATGCTGTATTCGATCGAAATGGAAACAGCCAAGATCGGTGCGAGCCGCCATCGATATTTTCCAAAGAATCCTCCCGGCACGTGCAGCCAGCAACGGCTAGGTGCCGCGGCGGTTCCGGGTCACGCGGCAAACCCGCCCTTTGCGCGCAAGGATCAGACTTAGGTCCTGCGGCAACACGTCGGTTGGTCCCTGCCGGGCGGGACCGAAGCCCGTCGACGGAACGTTTTCAGCTGCCTTCCGTTCGAATGAGCCTTGGCGCGAAGAGCGGACCGAGTTCGCAAAGGAGACGACCATGAGAATGCATCTTTCCACCGCGGTGGCGGGATTTTTGCTGCTGGCAGGCATCGGCGCCGCTGCAGCGCAAGACGTTGTCATCGAACCGCAGCAGGAAACGGTCATCAAGGAGTATGTGAAAAAGCAGCCGCTGGCCTCGGTGAAAATCCCTGGGGTGGAGCTCAACATCGGCTCGGCGCTCCCCGATACCGTCGAGCTTCATGAAGTCCCCAGTGTCAAATACCGCTATGTCATCGTCGACAACCGCACCGTCGTCGTCGACCCAGGCACGCGCAAGATCGTCGAGATCATCGAGTGACGTGAAAGCTCGGGCAGTCGTCGCCCGCCGCCCGGAACCAGAAGGCGGGCGACGTATGCGTTAGGCGGTTCCTCGGCGTCGTCGCTCAGCAGGAACCCGCCGTACCGTCGAGGGCCGGGGGGCCTCACAGGCAGTTTCAATGCGAACAATCAGCAGACTTTTTGATTCCCATGACCAGGCGGCGCGTGCCGTCGAAGCACTTCAGGCGGCAGGAATTGCGCGCCACCAGATCAGTATCATCGGACCCTACGACGACGAAATCGGCGCCGTCTTGCGCGGTCCAGGCACCGGTGCCGCTCTTGGCGCGGCAGCCGGTTTGTTGGCCGGCCTCGGCGCGTTCGATATCCCCGGCATCGATCCCCTCGGCGCGGGATGGCTGGCATCGGCCCTCGTCGGTGCAGCCTTGGGCTGTGTTGCCGGCAGACTTTTCGACACATTGTCCGATATCGGCAAGCAGCCAGACCAGACGAATGCCGCACCAGGTGTGATCCTGGTGCTGGCGCATGTCGATGAAAGGCAGGCCGACACCGCACAGGCGGTGCTTGGGGCTTCCGTTCAGGCAACGCAGTCTTTGGCCAGGGCGGCATGAAGATTCAGCTCGGGCAAAGCGCTTGACCAGGCCGCGCAGCGGGGCGGCGATCCAAGCGCGAATTCAAAAATCTCTGGCAAGCCGTCGCCAGAAAGTGTTGAACACCGTGCCGATCACATTCGGCGAGCGGTTGCGCTCGACGAGGCTTGATGATTTGCTGTCGGTTTGCGGAGAACGAATAATGCATGAGCCTGTCGGTCAAGACGAATATGGGTCGACCAGCCCGTTCGATCCGGACGATCTGTCGAGGTTGAACGCAATCGGCCCGAGCGCCGGCAGCAACGATTTCGAAAAATACGCAGTCGCCGTGATCATCGTGTTCGGCGCCCTGATCATCGGTGGCCTGATGGCTGCCGGCTTGAGCTTCGGGCGCCGCAGCACCTTCTTTTTCGCGCTTGGTGGCGCCACTGCAGCATGGATATCCGGCAATGCGCTTCTGCTCGACCGGCCGCGCATCTACGCCCTGTTCGTCGGCATCGCGGCGCTGATGCTGATTGCGTCGACGATCGCGCTGGTCACCTGAAGCAAGGCGCAATCTTCTTGTTGACCATGATCTTATCCGAAAACCGGTTCCCACTTTTGGGGTTTAATACCCGATAGCCTTGCCGGCTGCGGCGCGGCTGTCGATGGCGCCGTTGTAGCGGGCGCCGCCACCCTTCTCGATTTCCGCCAGGCTCTTGCCGCCGACCAGGATGCCGGCCGCCTGGCCCCAGGTCGTGCCGGCAAGATCGAGGCGGTAGCCCATGCCGGTAAGCAGCTTTTCGGTATCGGGCGACAGGCCGAAGGGTTCGATATAGACCGTGTCGGGCAGCCATTGGTGATGGATGCGCGGCGCGTCGATCGCCTCCTGGATGTTCATGCCGTGGTCGACGACGTTGACGATCGCCTCCAGCGTGATGGTGATGATGCGTGAACCGCCGGGGCTGCCGATGACCATGAACGGCTTGCCGTCTTTGGCGAGGATGGTGGGGCTCATCGATGACAGCGGCGTCTTTTTCGGCGCAATCGCATTCGCCTCGCCCTGGACGAGGCCATAGAGATTGGGCACGCCGGGTTTCTGGGTGAAATCGTCCATCTCGTTGTTGAGCAGGATGCCGGTGCCGGCGGCGACAACGCCGGCGCCGAAAGAGCCGTTCAGCGTGTAGGTTACCGCGACGGCATTGCCATCATTGTCGATGATCGAAAAATGCGTCGTCTCGTTGCTCTCGCCAAAACCCTTCGGCATCAATTCCTGCGAGACGCCGGCCCGGAACGGATCGATCTTTTCACGAATTTCCCTGGCGTAATTCTTGTCGAGCAGTTTTGCGACCGGATTGTCGATGAAGCCGGGATCGCCGAGCGCCGAATTGCGGTCGACATAGGCGTGGCGCATCGCCTCGACCATGACGTGAACCGTCTCGGCCGAACCGGCGCCGAGATAGGACAACGGATAGAACTCAAGCACGTTGAGGATCTCGCAGATGATGACGCCGCCGGAGCTCGGCGGCGGCGAGGAAATGATCTCGTAGCCGCGATAATTGCAGGTCGCCGGCTTGAGCTCGCGCACCGCATAGTTTTCGAAATCAGCCCTGGCCAGAATGCCGCCCTTCTCGCCACTCGCCTTGACGATGGCGTCGGCGGTCGCGCCTTTGTAGAAGGCATCCGCCCCGCGTTCGGAAATGGCGGCAAGCGAAGCCGCGAGATCGGGCTGAACAAGGCGCTCGCCGACAGCATAAGGCTTGCCGTCCGGCTTGAGGAAAATGGCCGCCGCCGCTGGGTCCCTCGCCAACCGCTCCGCGCCGCCCTGGAGCGAGGCCGCATCGCCCTGCTCCAGCACGAAGCCTTCCTTGGCAAAGCGGATGGCCGGCGCCAGCAAGTCCTGCCGCGACAGCGTGCCGTATTTCTCCCGCGCCATCTCGAAACCAGCGACCGAGCCCGGCACGCCGACCGCCAGATAGCCGTCGAGACTGGCGCCTTTTACCGGCTTGCCGTCCTTGTCGAGATACATGGTTTTGGTCGCGGCCAGCGGCGCGCGCTCGCGAAAATCGAGGAAGGTCGAGCGGCCGTCCTTGAAGCGGATGGTCATGAAGCCGCCACCGCCGATATTGCCGGCGGTCGGGTAGACCACGGCCAGCGCATAGCCGACGGCGACCGCGGCATCGACCGCGTTGCCGCCCTGCTTCAGCACCTCGACGCCGACCTCAGACGCAAGATGCTGGGCGGTCACCACCATGCCGTGCTCGCCCTTCGCCGGCTGCGGCGAGGCGGCATAGGCGAGGAAGGGTACGAAGTTCAGGGTGAGGGAAAGGCTTACGGCGATTAGGGTTCGGCGGGTGTTGTGCATGGCCGTCCTCCGAGGCTTGGGTAGGCCTAGGAAACGCGCTTGGAGCGGTTGAGTCTACTGCGAAGATCGAAAGAATCGGGAGGGTTCGCACGCCTGTGCCGGTTCGCCTCGCAACCGCCGTTGCAATCTTCGGCGACTGCAACGGCATGGATCCTAGGGTCTCCGCTACGTCGCTTCGCTCCTGCTCCGCCCTAGGATGACGAGGGGGGGAGGGATCGGCTAATCCCGAAAGTTTGCGATTTGCCAGCAGCCGCCAGCCTGCAACGTTTGCCATTGCCATCAGCCGCCAATCCCCAACATCTGCGATTAGCTGTAGGCCCTCACGCCTTCGTCATCCTAGGGCGGAGCAGGAGCGAAGCGACGTCGCGGAGACCCTAGGATCCATGCCGTAACTTCTGAGCGCCGCAGCGTTGGTAGCAAGGCCACGCTTCATCGCGGCTCTCAGAATTTTTCAGTTACACAGCAATTTTGTTCTTGCTTTGTGCCGGCAGCTATGCTACTAATCTGGCTGTGGTGCTAATTGGCTCCAACGACCCGCCCTCCCGAGGCGGGTTTTTCATTTTCACCCTCAACATCAAACAATCCCGCCGCCGACGCTCGCCACCGCCGGCCGTTCGGCTGCGACCTTCGCTCGGTAGCCGGCGGCGCGGTAGGCGGCGACCGGATCGATGGCGCCGCCGGTCTTCAGCCGCGCCATGGCAAGGATCGGCTCGACGTCAGTGCGATAGGCTGTCTTCAGCGTCTGCGTCGCCATCAGCGCGTCATTGGCGTCCTGGAAGCCTTCGAGCTCCTTGCGGTCGACCAGCAGCGCCTGGGCATAGGCGCGCTGCACCTCGACCGCCGACAACATCAGGCTTTCTATCGGATCGGTGACGTTATGGCTCTGGTCGAGCATGTGGGCCGGATCGAAACCTTCGGCACCGGCAAGCTCGGCATCGACCAGTTCATTGAAGACGAGGAACAGCCGGTAGGGATCGATCGAGCCGGCGTCGAGATCGTCGTCGCCATATTTCGAATCGTTGAAATGGAAGCCGCCAAGTTTCTTGAACTGGATCAGTCGCGACACGATCATCTCGATGTTGACGTTGGGGGCGTGATGGCCAAGGTCGACCAGACAGAACGCCTTGTCGCCAAGCTCTTTGGCGATGATGTAGTTGGTGCCCCAATCCTGCACGACGGTCGAATAGAAGGCCGGCTCGTACATCTTGTGCTCGGTGAACAGTTTCCAGCCGTCCGGCAGTCCGGCATAGATCTCCTTCATCGCGTCGAGATAGCGCTCGAATGCCTTGGCGAAATTGACCTGGCCGGGAAAGTTCGAGCCGTCACCGATCCATACCGTCAGCGCTTTGGAGCCCAGCGTCCTGCCGATCTCGATGCATTCGAGATTGTGCTCGACCGCCTGCCGGCGTGTTGCTGCATCGGCATGCGACAGCGAGCCGAATTTATAGGAAAGTTTTTGGTCCCTGGCGTCGGAGAAGGTGTTGGAGTTGATGGCGTCGAAGCCGAGGCCGAAGCGGGATGCCGCCTGCTTCAGCCGGTTCGGATCGGCCTTGTCCCAGGGAATATGCAGCGAGACGGTCGGCGTCGCCTGCGTCAATTGCCGGATGACGGCGCAGTCCTCGATCTTGTCGAAAATGTCACGCGGCTCTCCGGCGCCGGGAAAGCGGGCAAAGCGGGTGCCGCCGGTGCCGACGCCCCAGGACGGGATGGCGACGGCGAATTTCTCGACCTTGTCGCGGATGGCGTCGATGGCGATGCCGCGGCGGTCGAGGCGCTCGCCGAGGGACTCGTAGTCGCGCTTGAGATTGGCGTTGCGCGCGGCATTGTCTTTCTCGACAACATCGGCGGAGATGATGGTTTCGGACACTAAAGTTTCCTCCCAAATGCGTTCGGTTGGCGCTGCCCCTCATCCGCCTGCCGGCACCTTCTCCCCGTATGGTGACGGGGAGAAGGGTAAAGCTCCGGCGTCGGCGCCAACCCTCAAACGACTGCTTATCGCGTAAAGCTCTGTGCGTTGCCGGCGTCGACGTTGATGATGTTGCCGGTCGATTTGGCCGACATATCGGAGGCGAAGAAATAGATCGCCTCGGCGATGTCTTCGGGGAACACCGACCGCTTCAGCATCGAACGCGAGCGGTAGTGCTCCTCGAGATCGTCGGTCGACATCTTGTAGGCGGCGGCGCGCTGTTCCTTCCATTCGCCGGTCCAGATCTTCGAGCCGCGCAGCACAGCGTCGGGGTTGACGACATTGACCCTGATCTGCGCTTCCGCGCCTTCCAGCGCCAGGCAGCGTGCCAGATGGATTTCGGCGGCCTTGGCAGTGCAATAGGCGGCGGCGTTTGGCGATGCGGCAAGCCCATTCTTGGAGGCGACGAAGACGACGTTGCCGCCGATCTTCTGCGCCCGAAACAGCCGGAACGCCTCCCGCGAAACCAGGAAATAGCCGGTCGACAGGATGTCCATGTTCTTGTTCCACAGCGTCAGCGTGGTGTCCTCGATCGGCGCCGAGGAGGCCAGGCCGGCATTGGAGACCAGAATATCGATGCCGCCGAATTCGACCGCCGTTTCGGCAAAGCCGGAGATCACCTGATCCTCGGACGTGACGTTGATGACTACGGGCCGCACGAAATCCTTGCCATAGGCCTTGGCAAGCTCGTCATTGGCGCTGGCAAGGGCTGCTTCGTCGATATCGGCCAGCACGACGCACGCGCCCTCGCGCAGCAGCCGGTTGGCGGTGGCCCGGCCGATGCCGCCGGCGCCGCCGGTGACCAGCGCAATCTGGCCGGCAAGAGCCTTTGGTTTCGGCAGGCGCTGCAGCTTTGCCTCTTCGAGCAGCCAGTATTCGATGTCGAAGGCTTCCTGGTCGGGCAGGCCGACATAGGTCGAGACCGTCGAGGCGCCGCGCATGACGTTGATGGCGTTGACGTAGAATTCGCCCGAAATGCGCGCCGTCGCCTTGTCGCCGGCGAAGGTGAACATGCCAACGCCGGGCATCAGATAGACCACCGCGTTAGGGTCGCGCACCGGAGGCGAGTCGGCGTGCTTGCAGCGGTCATAATAGGCCTGATAGCCGACGCGATACTCCGCCACATCATCGGCAAGACGGGCAATGACGGCATCGACGTCGGGATTTTGGGGGTCGAACTCGATGACCAGCGGCCGGATCTTGGTGCGCAGGAAGTGGTCCGGGCAGGACGTGCCGAGTGCCGCCAGCGGCCGCAAATCCCTGGAATTGACGAATTCGAGCACGGCAGGGGAATCGTCGAAATGGCCGAGCTTGTGGCTGTTCTCCGAGATCAGGCCACGGATCCTCGGCATCAGTTTTGCGGCCACGGCGCGACGCGCAGGCGCATCGAGGGATTTGACGACTTCGCCGCCGAAAATCGGCTTGCCATGGCTCTTGCGCTCGAACCAGTCGATCGCCTGGTTGATCACCGAGATCGTCGTCTCGTAGCATTCCTTCGGCGTGTCGCCCCAGCTGAACAGGCCATGACTGGCCAGTACGACACCCTTGGCTTCGGGGTTTTCGCGGCAGAATTTCTCCAGCCATAGGCCGAGCTCGAAGCCCGGACGTTTCCATGGCAGCCAGCCGATCGTGTCGCCGAAGATTTCCTTGGTCAGCGCCTGCGAATCCTTGGCGGCGGCAATGGCGATGATGGCATCGGGATGCATATGGTCGACATAGGGCTTCGGCACGAAGGCATGCAGCGGCGTGTCGATGGAAGCCGCGCGCGGGTTGAGGTTGAAGGTGCAATGGGGCAGATAGCCGACCATCTCGTCTTCATGTTCGAGGCCGCGATAGAGACCTTTCAGCGCGCGCAATTTGTCCATGTAGAGCGTGGCGAAGCCGTCGAGCTTGATCGAGGCGCTGTCGCCGCCCGAGCCCTTGACCCACAGCACTTCCACGCTCTCGCCGGTGAGCGGATCGTTTTGCCAGATCTTGGAGGAGGTGTTGCCGCCGCCATAGTTGGTGACGCGCTTGTCGGAGCCAAGAACATTCGAGCGATAGACCAGACGTTCGGGCTCGCTCATTGCTTGCGCTTTTGCGTCATCCCAAAGATTGGCGAGGCGCGTGCCGGAGCGCTTGTCGAGCATAGGTATCCTCCCTTTGGGACACGCAAACGGCGCGGGTCCCTTTTGTGCGAATTTCTACGCAAGCGGCGGTCTTGTCAATCACAAACGATCAACATCAATCATATTGCATTGCACAATGAAATTATCTGATCGGAAATGATTGACACTGCGCGCTTTGGGTGCCTAGATGCTCCGGCAGGGAGGAACCATGCACGAGAAAGAGCGCCACAGGATCATTCTGTCCGCCGTCCAGGAAAAGCCTGTGGTGACGGTGCAGGAGATGGTCGACCTGACGGAGTCGTCGGAGGCGACGATCCGGCGCGACATCGCGGCATTGCATGTGCAAAAACGGCTGCGCCGGGTGCGCGGCGGCGCCGAGGCGCTTTCGCCGCCGCAGTTCATCGGCCTTGCCGGCCGGCCCTTTTCCGTCAACGAGACCATCAACGCTTCGCAGAAGCGGGCAATCGCGCGGGAAGCCGTGGATCTGTGCAAGGACGGCGAGCCGATCATCATCAATGGCGGCACCACCACCTTCCAGATGGTGCATTTCCTGACCGGCCGCCGCATGCCGATCTTCACCAATTCCTTCCCGATCGCGGAGCACCTGCTCAGGCACTCCAAGAACACGGTGATGCTGTCGGGCGGCACCATCTACCGCGAGCAGAACATCATCCTGTCGCCGTTCGACAATGACGTGACGCGCAATTTCTACGCGCGCCGCATGTTCATGGGCGCGCAAGGGCTGGGGCCGCTCGGTCTTATGGAAGGCGACCCGCTGCTGATCCAGGCCGAGCAGAAACTGATCGACCAGGCAGACGAATTGGTGGTGCTGGTCGATTCCTCGAAGTTCCGCAAACGCTCGAGCCTGATCCTGTGCGGCCTGTCGCGCATCGCCACGGTGATCACCGACGACGGCATCGAGGACCGCGAAGCCAAGATGCTGGAGACCGCCGGCGTGACGCTGATCATCGCCCGCACAACGGCAACCAACAAGGAAGAATCTTCGCTGCAGGCCTGAGAACCACTCACGCCCGCAGCGGTGATGGAATGCAACGCTCAAGGGAGGATATTCGATGAGCTTTCTGAAGAAATTGATGGTTACGGCGGCGTTCTCCGCCGCCATGTTCGTGAATGCCGCCTACGCCGAAAACGTCAAGATCGCGCTGGTGGTGAAGTCGCTCGGCAACGGCTTCTTCGACGCCGCCAACAAGGGCGCCGAAGAGGCGGCCAAGGAGCTCGGCGATGTCGACATCATCTACACCGGCCCGACCAAGGCGACCGCCGAAGCGCAGATCGAAGTGGTCAATTCGCTGATCGCCCAGAAGGTCAATGCCATCGCCATTTCGGCGAACGACGCCGACGCGCTGGTGCCAGTGCTGAAGAAGGCGATGCAGCGCGGCATTACCGTCATCTCGTGGGATTCAGGCGTCGCGCCGGAAGGACGCCAGCTTCACCTCAACCCCTCCGATACCAACCTGATCGGTGAGACCATCATCAAGCTGGCCGCCGACTACCTGCCGGAAGGCGGCGATGTCGCCATCCTGTCGGCTTCTTCGACCGCGACCAACCAGAATGCCTGGATCGACGCGGCCAAGAAGGTGCTGCCGGAGAAGTTCCCCAAGATCAAGCTCGTCGCCACCGTCTATGGCGACGACGACTCGGCCAAGAGCACGGACGAAGCCAAGGGCCTGCTGAAGTCCTATCCGAACCTCAAGGCGATCATCGCACCGACCACGGTCGGCGTCGTTGCCGCCGCGCAGGTGGTGACCGATGAAGGCCTGATCGGCAAGGTCAACGTCACCGGCCTGGCGCTGCCGTCGGAGTTCAAGAAGTTCATCGACAATGGCGCCAGCCAGGCGGTTGCGCTGTGGAACCCGATCGATCTCGGCTACTCCGCCGTCTACCTCGCCCACGACCTGGCGGTGAAGAAGGAAGAGGCCAAGCCCGGTGCTACGCTGTCGATCGGCCGCGTCGGCAAGGTCACGCTCGACGACACCAACTCGGCTGCGATGGCTCCGCCATTCCAGTTCGACAAGTCGAACATCGAAAAGTTCTCCAAGATCTATTGATCCTGGAACCTTCGAAACGGTGCGGCGGGGCTCAGGTTCCGCCGCGCTTTCAAACGAACCTTGCTACAGGGCTTGATACGATTATGGACACGACAGCCCAGCACGAAGTGGCAAATGAAGCGCCTTTGTCATCCGGACCGCGCCTGACGCTGTCCGGCATCTCGAAAAGCTTTCCCGGCGTGCGGGCGCTGCACAATGTCGGCCTGTCGCTCTATCCCGGCCAGGTAACCGCGCTGATCGGCGAAAACGGTGCCGGCAAGTCGACGCTGGTCAAGATCATGACCGGCATCTACCAGCCGGATGCTGGCACGATCAGCATCGACGGCCAGCCGATCACACTGCCCAGCGCCCACGCCGCGTTCGGGCACGGCATCACCGCCATCCACCAGGAAACCGTGCTGTTCGACGACCTGACGGTGGCCGAAAACATCTTCCTCGGCCATGCGCCGCGCACGCGTTTCAAAACCATCGACTGGCGCACCATGCGCAAGAATGCCCGCGAGGTGCTCGACACGATGGGCGCCGGCCATATCGACGCCGACGCCAGGCTGAAGGATCTCGGCATTGCCAACAAGCACCTAGTCGCGGTTGCCCGCGCCATGTCCATCGACGCGCGGATCGTCATCATGGACGAGCCGACGGCAGCGCTTTCGATGAAGGAGATCGAAGAGCTTTTCCTGCTGATCGAATTCCTCAAGAGCGACGGCAAGGCGATCCTGTTCATCAGCCACAAATTCGATGAGATCTACCGCATCGCCGACCGCTATACCGTGTTCCGCGACGGCGAGATGGTCGGCGAAGGCCTGATCAAGGACGCCGGCCAGAGCCAGATCGTGCGCATGATGGTCGGCCGCTCGGTCGATCACATCTTTCCGCAGCGCAAGGCCGAGATCGGCGCGCCGGTGCTGGCCGTCTCCGGCCTGTCGCACCCGACCGAGTTCGACGACATAGGCTTCGAGCTGCACAGGGGCGAAATCCTCGGCTTCTACGGCCTTGTCGGCGCCGGGCGCAGCGAGGTGATGCAGGCGATATCAGGCATCACCCGCACCAGCGGCGGCACGATCACGCTGGAGGGTAAGGCAATCGCGCCGAAATCGGCGGCGGATTCGATCGACGCCGGCATCGTCTATGTGCCGGAGGAGCGCGGCAAGCAAGGCGTGGTGATCGGCCTGCCGATCTTCCAGAATGTCTCGCTGCCCTCGCTCAAACGGACATCCAAATCCGGCATATTGCGGCTGGCCGAAGAGTTCGCGCTGGCCCGCTCCTACACCGAGCGGCTCGATCTGCGCGCCTCCTCGCTCAGCCAGGACGTCGGCACGCTGTCGGGCGGCAACCAGCAGAAGATCGTCATCGCCAAATGGCTGGCGACCGCGCCCAAGGTGATCATCCTGGACGAGCCGACCAAGGGCATCGACATCGGCTCGAAGGCCGCCGTGCACGGCTTCATGGCCGAGCTCGTCGCGCAAGGCCTGTCGGTGATCATGGTGTCGTCCGAATTGCCGGAAATCCTCGGCATGTCGGACCGCGTCGTCGTTATGCGCGAGGGCCGCATTGCCGCGGTCTACGACAATAAAGGGCTCGACGCCGAAACCTTGGTCAGGACGGCAGCGGGGATCGCGGCATGAAGGCTCTTCTCAAATACCGCGAGGTCTGGCTGCTGGCGGCAATCGTCGTGCTGATCGGGCTGATCTCCACGCGGTTTCCAGGTTTTGCCGATCCGGCCAACCTGCGCCAGGTGTTCAACGACACGTCGATCCTGATGATCCTGGCGCTCGGCCAGATGGTCGTCATCCTGACCCGCTCGATCGACCTGTCGATGGCTTCAAATCTCTGCTTCACCGGCATGGTGGTGGCAATGCTGAACGCCGCGCATCCGGCGATCCCGATCCCGCTGCTGATCGTCATCGCACTTCTGGTCGGCCTGGTGCTCGGCGCCATCAACGGCCTGCTGGTATGGCGGCTGAACATTCCCTCGATCGTGGTAACGCTCGGCACCCTCACCATCTACCGCGGCGCCACGTTCGTCATTTCAGGCGGCGCCTGGGTCAACGCCGACCAGATGAGCGCTGATTTCATCGGGTTGCAGCGCGCGGCTTTCCTCGGCATTCCGGTACTGTCGTGGATCGCCGTGCTGGTTATTGCGCTGTTCTTCCTCGTGATGACGCGCACCGCGCTCGGCCGCTCGATCTATGCCATCGGCGTCAACCCGACCGCATCGGTCTATGCCGGCATCGATGTCGGCCGGACGAAATTCACCGTCTTCTGCATTTCGGGGATGATCGGCGGCCTCTGCGGCTATCTCTGGATTTCGCGCTACGTCATCGCCTCGGTCGAGGTCGCGAATGGCTATGAGCTCAATATCATCGCCGCCTGCGTCATCGGCGGCATTTCGATTGCCGGCGGCATCGGTTCGGTCGGCGGCGCGGTGCTCGGCGCGCTGTTCCTCGGCATCATCTCCAACGCGCTGCCGGTGATCAACATCTCACCCTTCTGGCAGATGGCGATTTCAGGCAGCGCCATCATCCTGGCCGTGGTGCTCAACGCGCGCGGCGAACGCCGGCAAGGCCGCATCATCCTCAAGAAGGCGGAAGCGGCATGACCGACACCCCTGCCCCACGCCATATTCCCGACCGGCTCGACAAGCCGCTGACGTCGGCGATCTTCTCATGGGAGGCGCTGCTGGTCGTCGTTGCGGTTGCCATCTTTGCCGTCAACAGCTTTGCCTCGCCCTACTTCCTCGACGCGTGGTCGTTGTCGGACCTAACCTTCAACTTCACGGAAAAGGCGCTGATCGCGCTGGCCATGGCGCTGCTGATCATCTCCGGTGAAATCGACCTGTCGGTGGCCGCCATCATCGCGCTGGCGTCAACAATGATGGGCATGGCGGTGCAGGCCGGCGCCGGCATGCCTGAACTGGTGGCAATCGGCCTCGTCGTCGGGCTCGGCTGCGGCGCCTTCAACGGACTGCTCGTCACCAGGCTCGGCTTGCCGTCGATCGTCGTCACCATCGGTACGATGAGCCTGTTTCGCGGCATCGCCTTCATCATCCTCGGCGACCAGGCCTACAAGGGCTATCCCGCGAGCTTCGCCTTCTTCGGCCAGGGCTATGTCTGGTGGGTGGTGTCGTTCGAACTGACGCTTTTCCTGATCGCGGCAGTCGTCTACTGGTTCCTTCTGCACCGGACGAGCTTCGGCCGCCGGGTCTTTGCCATCGGTAACAACCCGGTCGCGGCGCAGTTTTCCGGCGTACGCGTCGGCCGTATCAAATTCATCCTGTTTTGCCTGACCGGCCTGATGGCGGGAATCGCCTCGGTGCTGATCACATCGCGGCTCGGCTCGACCCGGCCGTCCATCGCACAGGGCTACGAGCTGGAAGTCATCACCATGGTGGTGCTCGGCGGCGTCAGCATCCTGGGCGGCGCCGGCAGCATTCTGGGTGTGGTGCTGGCCGCCTTCATCATGGGACTGGTGACCTTCGGCCTCGGCCTGCTCAACGTGCCGGGGATCGTTATGTCGATCTTCATCGGCCTGCTGCTGATCATCGTCATCGCGCTGCCGATCCTGTGGCGGCGAGTACGGCGGGAGCGCTTTGCCTGATGCCGGAGAAATACGCGTTCAAGATGAAGCTCAATCCGGGCATGAAGGCCGAATACAAGAGGCGCCACGACGACATCTGGCCGTCGCTGGTCGCGCTGCTCAAGCAGGCCGGTATCTCCGATTACTCGATCCATCTCGACGAAGAGACCAACACCTTGTTCGGCGTGCTGTGGCGCCGTGACGACCATGGCATGGACGAATTGCCGAAGCATCCGGTGATGCAGCGCTGGTGGGCCGAGATGGCGGACATCATGGAGACCAAGCCGAACAACGAGCCGGTGGCGGTGCCGCTGGAAACAATGTTCCATATGGAATGACCCGTCACGTCGCCGTCATCGATATCGGCAAGACCAACGCCAAGGTGGCGCTGGTCGATCTTGCCGCAGCAAGCGAAGTCGCGCTGCGGCGCGTGGCCAACGCGCCCGTTCGACAAGGGCCGTACCCGCATCATGACGTCGAGCTTCTGTGGTCGTTCATCCTCGGCAGCCTGGCCGAGATCGATCGAGAGCATTCCGTCGACGCGATATCGATCACCACCCATGGCGCGACGGGAGTGCTGGTCGATGCATCAGGCGAACTGGCGCTGCCGGTGCTCGATTACGAATTCGACGGGCCGGATGCCCTTGCCGGGGACTATGACACGATCCGTCCGGCATTCTTCGAGACCGGCACGCCGCGCCTGCCGGCCGGCCTCAATCTCGGCGCGCAGCTGTTCTGGCAGCAGAAGCGCTTTCCGGCGGATTTCGCCAGAACCGCCGCGATCCTGATGTATCCGCAATACTGGGCCTTGCGCCTGACCGGCGTCGCCGCCGGCGAGGTGACTTCGCTCGGCTGCCACACCGATCTGTGGAACCCGTGGAAAGCGGATTTTTCGTCGCTGGTCGACCGGCTGGGATGGCGCCGGCTAATGGCGCCGGTGCGGCAGGCCAAGGACCGCCTGGGGCCGATCCTGCCCGCCCTTGCCCGACAAACCGGCCTCGACCCGCAAACGCCGGTGTTTTGCGGCCTGCACGATTCCAACGCCTCGCTGCTGCCGCATCTCCTGTCCGACAAGCCGCCTTTCTCCGTCGTCTCGACGGGCACCTGGGTGGTGTCGATGGCGATTGGCGGCAACAAGGTCGCGCTCGACCCGGCACGCGACACGCTTGTCAATGTCAACGCGCTCGGCGATCCCGTGCCCTCGGCGCGCTTCATGGGTGGCCGCGAGTTTTCCGTGCTGACCGAGGGCCAATCGGAGAACTGGACGGAAGACGATGTTGCCACGGTGCTAGCGCGCAAGACGTCCCTATTGCCCTCGACCCAACAGGGTTCGGGGCCGTTTCCGCATCATACCGCATCATGGCTTAACGCGGACGGTATGAGCGTCGGCCAGCGCTTTGTCGCCATCTCGTTCTACCTGGCGCTGATGACCGCGACCTGCCTCGACCTGATCGGCGCGGACGGTCCCACCATCGTCGAAGGACCCTTCGCCCGCAACCGGCTGTTCACCCGCATGCTGGCTGCGGCGGCGGCGCGCGCCGTCATTGCCTCCGGGGCTGCGACAGGCACCAGCATCGGCGCCGCCTTGCTGGCGTCGGACCAGGGGACACCGCAAGGCAGAGGCGAAAGGACCGAACCGTCGGCCGATCCGAGTTGGGCGAACTACGCGCGCTCGTGGCGTGCGGCGGTCGACGAACGAGCCTGACCGCCGAGCTCATGGCGCCCTGATGTCTGGAGATGCCTAGTTCCTGTAGACCAGCCCTTGCGGATCGATCTCCGGCTTGCGGCCGGCAACTATGTCGGCAAGGAATTTTCCCGAACCGCAGGCCATGGTCCAGCCGAGATGGCCGTGGCCGGTGTCGAGGTAGAGATTGTCGTACCGCGCCCGTCCGATGACCGGCACGGAGTTCGGCATCATCGGGCGAAGTCCAGCCCAGAGCTCAGCCTTGCTCTCGTCGAAAGCGCCGGGGAACAGGTCCTTGCCGGTGTTCAGGATCGAGTTGAAATCGCGTGGCTTGAACGTGCGGTCGAACCCGGTGAACTCCGCCGTCGAGGACATCCGCAGCCGATTTCCCAGCCTGGAATAGCCGATCAGCCGGTCCTCGTCGGCGCCGCCCATGATCGGCCCCTTGCTTTCATCTTCCAGCGGAACAGTCACGGTGTAGCCCTTCACGGGATAGACGGGCAGGTCGATGCCGTAGCGGCGGCCGAGCAGACCGCTCTCAGGCCCCATGGAAATGACCACCGCGTCACCGGCCGCCGGGCCGGCCGAGGTCATCACGGCGCGCACCCGGTCGCCGTCGATGTCGAGGCCTTCGACCGTGGTGCCGTAGAGGAATTGGACGCCGAGTTTCTCGGCGGCATAGGCAGCGAGGCGCTGCGTGAATTGGCTGGAGTCGCCGGTCTGGTCGATCGGCGAATAGACGCCGCCGGCTATCTTGTCCTTGGCGCCGGCAAGGCCGGGTTCGAGCTCGACCAGCCGGTCGCGGCCGACGATCTCGATCGGCAGGCCGTGTTCGCCGAGATAACGATAATTGTCGGTGCCGGTATCAAAGCTCTGCTGCGAGCGGAAGAAATACAGAATGCCTTTCTTGCGCTCGTCATAGTGGATGCCGGTTTCGGCGGAGACGGCGTTGATGCAGTCGCGCGAATAGAGCGCCAGACGCAGCTTGACGTCGGTGTTGGCGCGCATGCGCTTATGCGTGCACTGGCGCAGGAAGCGCAGGCTCCAGGCGAAAAAATACGGATCGAAGCGCAGCCGCACCTTGATGCCGAGATCGTGGTTGTAGAGGCCGCGCAGGAACGTCTTCAGCGCGGCTGGCGAGGCCCAGGCGGTGGCATCCCCGGGCGACACAAGGCCGGCATTCGACCGGCTGGTGCCGCGTGCTGCCGCCGGATGGCGCTCGATCACCGTCACCTCATGGCCGTCGCTGGCCAGATAATAGGCCGCCGCCGTACCGACGACGCCGGCCCCAAGCACCAGGATTTTCATTCCGCCCCCAGCGCGCTGAACCAACCTTTGCGGAGAGCCCACTTCACCCCAGAGCCGAATTCTTGCTGGTCAGGATGCGCTCCCAGGCAAGCGCATCGGCAACGATCCGGTCGAGGTTGTCGCGCTGCGGGGTCCAGCCGAGCTCGCCGCGCGCCAGCTCCGAATTGGCGACGACCGCGGCGGCGTCGCCGGCGCGGCGATCGCCCATCCGTACCTCGAAATCATGGCCGAAGACGCGGCGGACGCTGTCGATGACCTCGAGCACCGAATAGCCGTGGCTGTAACCACAATTGGCGACCAGGCTCGATCCGCCGGCACGCAGCCGCTGAAGCGCCAGCCGATGCGCCGCCGCCAGGTCGCTGACGTGGATATAGTCGCGCATGCAGGTACCGTCCGGCGTCGGATAGTCGGTGCCGAACACCTGCATGAAGGGGCGCTTGCCGAGCGCCGTCTCGCAAGCGACCTTGATCAGATGCGTGGCACCGGGCGTCGACTGGCCGGTGCGGCCCTTCGGATCGGCGCCGGCGACGTTGAAATAGCGCAGCGCCGTATAGCGCAACCCATGGGCAATTGCCGCGTCGCGCAGCATCCATTCGCTCATCAGCTTGGACAGGCCATAGGGCGATTCCGGCGCAAGCCGGGCATCCTCGCGCACCGGCTCCAGGCCGGCGCCGCCATAGACGGCGGCGGTCGAGGAAAAGATGAAATTGGGCACGCCTTCGCGCACCGCGGTCTCGATCAAGGTGCGCGTCTTGCAGGTGTTGTTCTCGTAATAGGCAAGCGGGTCGGCGACCGATTCGGGGACCACGATCGAGCCGGCGAAATGGATGATCGCGTCGACCTTATTGTCGCGAATGATCGAGGCGACCAGTTCCCTGTCGGCGACGTCGCCGACGACGAGCTTTGCTTCCGGGGCCACCGCCCATTCAAAGCCGGTGGAAAGCCGGTCGAGGACGACGACGTTGTCGCCCGTGTCCAGCAATTCCCAGACCATATGGCTACCGATATAGCCGGCCCCGCCTGTCACCAAAACCGTCATCCGCATCCTCGCTATTCATGATTTGTCGGAACTGTCTCAAACGCCGCCTTACTGGAAAACCTGCCGCCAGGCCATTAGAACCTGCGGTAACCGGTCTCATCGGCGCGTGGCATTGTCGTGAAACAAGATTGATCCACATCAAGGGAATAGGCCACGTTCCGTGGTCGTTAGGAACAGGCTCGGGGCGTGGCATTTTGACCAAAAAGGCCAGGTGGACGACGAATGGGCCAATGACTATGATCCCGCGCAAAACTGGGAAGGCGACATGAACTATCAGCGGTTTTTCGAGGAAGCGATCGACCAGCTCCATGCGGAGCGTCGCTACCGCGTCTTCGCCGACCTTGAGCGTATCGTCGGGAAATTCCCGCGCGCCATCTGGCGCGCCAATGGCCGCGCCGAGGAAATCACCGTCTGGTGCTCCAACGACTATCTCGGCATGGGCCAGCATCCCGACGTCATTGCCGCGTTCCAGAAGGCGGCAGGCAAGATGGGGTCGGGGGCCGGCGGCACCCGCAACATCTCCGGCACCAGCAACCCGCTGGTCGAGCTCGAACTGGAGCTGGCCGACCTGCACGACAAGGAAGCGGCACTGGTTTTCACCTCCGGCTTCGTTTCCAACGAGGCGTCGATCTCGACCATTGCAAAGCTGCTTCCCAATTGCCTGATCATCTCGGACGAGCTCAACCACGCTTCGATGATCGAGGGCGTGCGGCGCTCGGGCGCCGAGAAGAAGATCTTCCGCCATAACGACGTCGCGCATCTCGAAAGCCTGCTGCAGACGGCCGGCCGCGAGCGCGCCAAGCTGATTGTCTTCGAGAGCGTCTATTCGATGGACGGCGACATCGCGCCGATCAAGCAGATCGTCGATCTCGCCGAGCGTTACAACGCCATGACCTACATCGACGAGGTCCACGCCGTCGGCATGTACGGGCCGCGCGGCGGCGGCATCACCGAGCGCGAAGGGCTGGCCGACCGCATCGACATCATCGAGGGCACACTGGCCAAGGCGTTCGGCACGCTTGGCGGCTACATCGCCGGCAACACTGCGGTGATCGACGCGGTGCGCTCCTATGCGCCGGGCTTCATCTTCACCACGGCGTTGCCGCCGGCGATCGCTGCCGCGGCAACCACCTCGATCCGCCATCTCAAGCGCTCGCAGGCCGAGCGCGATGCGCAGCTGCGTCAGGCGACACGGACCAAGCAAGTGCTGGCCGCGGCCGGCCTGCCGGTGATGGAGTCGCCTACCCACATCGTGCCGCTTCTGGTCGGCGATCCCGAGCTCTGCAAGATGGCCACCGACCGCCTGCTCGGTGTGCACGGCATCTACATCCAGCCGATCAACTACCCGACAGTGCCGCGCGGCACCGAGCGGCTGCGCATCACGCCGACACCGTTCCATTCGGACGCGCTGATCGCGTCGCTGCAGGACGCACTGGTCGAGACATGGGACGCGTTGGGGATTCCGTACGGGTCCGCCGGCCGACCGTCGGTCGCCAAAAGCGATCGCGTCATTCCGCTGCTGGTGCCGAAGTCGGGCGGCTGAAGGTCGTTTAAAACTCTACGCCGAGAACCATTTGGTCGTCAGAGCGAAGTCGCTCAGACAGTCTTCATCCATTTCGCCAGCCTATTTGCCGCTTCCTCGAGCTGGTCGAGGCGGCGGTGGAAGCACAGCCTGAGGAAGGCTTCGCCGCCGGGGCCGAAGGCGGTGCCGGGCGCCAGGCCGACATTGGCGCGGTCGAGCATGTCGAAGGCGGCAGCGCGGGAATCGGTGATGCCGTCGACCGCAAAGAACAAATAGAATGCGCCCTGCGGCACTGTGAACCGCGCCCTGCCGGTGGTAGCGAGAATGCCGCAGACCAGGTCGCGCGCCGCCCTCGCCCGCTCCACCTGCTCGACGATGAAGGCGTCGCCTTCGTCGAGGGCGACGACGGCGCCGCGCTGCATGAACTGCGCAACGCCGGAAGTCGAATACTGGACCAGGTTCTCGAACACCTGCTGCAAGGCGGGATGGATCTTGATCCAGCCGATGCGCCAGCCGGTCATCGCCCAGTTCTTGGAAAAGGAATTGACGAACAGGATGCGATCCTCATCGGCCATGATGTCGATGAAGGACGGCGCGCGGCCATGGCCGTAATGAAACAGCGAGTAGATCTCGTCGGCGATGATCCACAGGCCCCTTTCGCGGGCGAGATCGAGGATCGCCTGCAGCGTCTCCTTGTCGGCGGTCCAGCCGGTCGGGTTGGACGGCGTGTTGACGAACAGCGCCTTGGTCCGTGGCGTGATCGCCGCTGCGATCTTGTCGACATCGCAAGACCAGCCATTGCCCGACTGATCGAGCGTGACCGCGACTGGAACGGCGCCCGCGATGCCGGCGGCGGCGGCGAAGTTCGGCCATGCCGGCGACAGGTAGACGAGTTCGTCGCCCTTGCCGGCCACCGCATCGATGGCCATCTGGATGGCATGCATGCCGGAGCCGGTGACGATGAATTCCTCGTTGGCGAAAGTCTTGCCGAAATGCCTGGTGTAGTAGCGGGCGAGCGCCTGCCTGAGTTCAGGAATGCCCCTCTGCCAGGTGTAGAAGGTTTCGCCGCCAGCCATCGCCTTGGCGGCGGCATCGGTGATGAAGGCAGGCGTCGGCAGGTCGCCCTCGCCGGCCCAGAGCGGGATCATGCCGTCGCGGCCGCGGCCGCGATTCATGACGGCGACAATGCCGCTTTCAGGCGCCGCCCGCGCTTCGGCGCGCAGAGTATCGATCAGGGTCATGGATGGTCCGCTTTCGTTTGCTCGACTGCTAGCGTGTTTCAGGGCGGACGAAAACAGAAAACCCCGGCCGCAAGCGACCGGGGTTTTGGTCCAGAAAGTTACCGCAGGCGCTACTTTCTGGCGAGGAGATCGCGAATTTCGGTGAGCAGCGCGACATCGGCCGGCGGCGGAGCGGCCGGGGCGGCCGGTTTCTCGCGCTCCAGCCGCTGGCGCAGATTGTTCACCGCTTTGACCATCAGGAAGATGATGAAGGCGAGGATAAGGAAGTTCAGCGCCACGGTGATGAAGCTGCCATAGGCGAAGACCGCGCCCTGTTTCTTTGCCTCAGCCAGCGATGTGGCGTTAACGGCCGAGGACAAGGGCAGAAAGTAGTTGTTGAAGTCCAATCCGCCCAAAATCGCCCCGATGACCGGCATGATGATGTCGTCGACCAGCGAGGTGACGATCTTGCCGAAGGCAGCGCCAATGATGACGGCGACGGCCAGGTCCATCACATTGCCCCTGGAAATGAATTCCTGAAACTCTTTCAGCATTCGACGCCTCCTTGTCTTGACCGGCCGTTCTGCCGCTCCTCCGGCATCGACCGGCAGGCAGAATAGCAAAAACCTGCGGTTGCAACAGGAGCAAAAGCTGGTTTCAGCCGGTCACGATTGCCCGACGCAGCCGATATAATACGCCGAAAGCCGCGATGGACTCGGTCGCCAAGCTGTGATTGCGTCTGGAAGGCCGGATGAAAAAGCCGGCGCAGGGAGGAAGTTCGAGCCGTGCAAGGCTGGTTCATCGTCATCATCGCGATCGCCTATGTGACGTTGCTGTTCGTCATCGCCAGCCTGGGCGACCGCCGCTCGACTTCAACCGGGCCCGGCCGCGCCCGGCCGTTCATCTATGCGCTCAGCCTCGCGATCTACTGCACCTCCTGGACTTTCTTCGGCTCGGTCGGCCTGTCCTCCGAGCGCGGCCTGGAGTTCCTCGGCATCTATATCGGACCGGTCCTGGTGTTCGTGTTCGGCTTTCCGCTGCTGCAGCGCATCGTCAGGCTGGCCAAGACCGAGAAGATCACCTCGATCGCCGACTTTCTCGGTGCCCGCTACGGCAAGAGCTTCGCTGTCGCGGCGATCGCCACGCTGATCGCGACCATCGGCGCCGTGCCGTATATCGCGCTGCAATTGAAGGCAATCTCCGGCTCGGTCAGCCTGATGGTCGAGCACTATACCGGCTCGCCGCCGTCGTTCGATCCGTTCGTCAGTGACATCTCGCTGGTCGTGGCCATGCTGCTGGCGCTGTTTGCGGTGCTGTTCGGCACGCGCCATGCCGATGCCACCGAGCACCAGGACGGGCTGGTGCTGGCTGTGGCGGTCGAGACCGTGGTCAAGCTCGCCGCCTTCCTGGCGATCGGCCTGATGGTCACGTTCCTGATCTTCGGCGGGCCAGGCGATATGTTCGACCAGCTCGCCGAAAACACGCAGGTGCGCAAGGCGATGGGCTACAACACCTCGCTCGCTACCTGGCTGGTGCTGACATGCCTGAGCGGCTTTGCCATCCTCATGCTGCCGCGCCAGTTCTACGTCACCATCGTCGAAAACCGCAGCGAGGCCGAGCTGCGCACCGCGACATGGGTGTTTCCGCTCTATCTGGTGGCAATCAACCTGTTCGTGCTGCCGATCGCATTGGCCGGCCTGGAACTGGTCGGCCCCAGGACCAGCAGCGACCTTTACGTGCTGTCGCTGCCGCTGTTCAGCGGCCACGACGTGCTGGCCATGGCCGCCTTCATCGGCGGGCTGTCGGCGGCGACCGCAATGGTGATCGTCGAAAGCGTCGCGCTGTCGATCATGATCTCCAACGACCTGGTCATTCCGCTGTTCGTGCGCCGGCTTCTGCGGACCACGACATCCGAGAACGAGGACTGGTCGACGCTCATCCTCAATGTACGGCGGGCGGCGATCTTCATCATGCTGTTCATCGCCTTTCTCTACTACCGCGAGAGCACCAACAGCGCGCGGCTGTCCTCGATCGGCCTGATGTCGTTCGCCGCGATCGCACAGTTCGCGCCGGCAATGATCGGCGGCCTGGTCTGGCGCGGCGCCAACGGCCGGGGTGCGGCGCTTGGCATGGTCGCCGGCATCGTCGTCTGGAGCTATACGCTGCTGCTTCCCTCGCTCGTCGCGCCCGATACCGGCATCCTCGTCCACGGCCTGTTCGGCTTCGATGCATTGCGGCCGCAGGCTCTTTTCGGCACCGTCGCCGAGCCGCTGAACCATGGCGTGCTGTGGAGCCTGTCGATCAACACGCTGTTTTTTGTGTTCGGCTCGCTATCGCGCGCCTCTGTGCCGCTGGAACGCATCCAGGCGTCGATCTTCGTGCCGCGCGAAGCGGGTCCGCTGCCCAGCCTGCGCCGCTTCCGCACCACCATTACCGTCAACGACCTCAAGGACACGATCGCGCGCTATCTCGGTGTCGAACGGACCGAGCGGTCCTTTCAGTCGTTCGAAAAGAGCAGCGGCACTTCACTGCTCGGCAACGAACAGGCCAGCATGGATGTCATCCGCTTCTCCGAGCAGCTTCTGGCCAGTGCCGTCGGCTCCTCTTCGGCGCGGCTGATCCTGTCGCTGCTGCTGCGCCGCAACGACCGCGAATCCAAGGACGCCTTCCGCCTGCTCGATGACGCCACCGAGGCGCTGCAGCACAATCGCGACCTGCTGCAGATCGCACTCGACCAGATGGAACAGGGCATCACTGTCTTCGACCGCGATTTCCGGTTGATTTGCTGGAACCGCCAGTACCGGGCGCTGTTCGACCTGCCCGACGAGATGGGCCAGGTCGGCGTCTCACTCGATCGTATCCTGCGCCACCTTGCCGAGCGCGGTGACATACCGGCAGACCAGCGCGTCACCATGCTCAACCGCCTGACCAGCTTCGTCAGCCCATGGCAGATGGAGCTGAAGACAAGCGGGCGCATCCTGGAATTGCGCTCCAATCCGATGCCGGACGGCGGCATCGTCGCCACCTACGCCGACATTTCCGGACGTGTCGAGCAGGATCTGGCGCTGAAGCGCGCGAACGAATCCCTGGAACAGCGAGTGAAGAGCCGCACCGCCGAGCTCACCCGCGTCAATGAGGAGCTGGCGCAGGCGCAGATGCTGGCCGAGGAGGCCAATCTCGGCAAGACCCGCTTCCTCGCTGCCGCCGGCCACGACATCCTGCAGCCGCTGAACGCCGCCCGCCTCTATTGCTCGTCGCTGATCGAGAAGACCGGCAAGGGACCTGCCGGCAAGGCGGCGATGAACATCGAATCGTCGCTGGAATCGGTCGAGACCATCCTCGGCGCGGTGCTCGACATTTCGCGCCTCGATGCCGGCGCGATGAAGCCGGACGATACGAGCTTCGGCCTCGACGGGCTGCTGCGCCAGATCGGCAACGACTTCCGGCCGCTTGCCGCCGAAAAGAAGCTCGAACTCTCGATCATGCCGTCGTCGCTCAGCGTCATGACGGACCGCAATCTGCTGCGCCGGCTGATCCAGAACCTGGTTTCCAACGCCATCAAGTATACGCGCCGTGGCCGCATCCTGGTCGGCGCGCGGCGGCGCGGCGAACTGGCCGAGATCCAGGTTATCGACACCGGCATCGGCATTGCCGGCGACGAGCTCAACACCGTGTTCCGCGAATTCACCCGGCTCGACGAGGGCGCACGCGAGGCGGAAGGCCTCGGCCTTGGGCTCTCCATTGTCGACCGCATCGCCCGCGTCCTGCGCCTCGAAATCCGGATCTTCTCCAACCCAGGCAAGGGCACACGCTTTTCCGTGTTGCTGCCGGTGGTGGCCGTGCAGGCACCGCGGCGCGAGGCCGAGGCGAAGCCGCCTGCCCGTGCCGCGGCCTCGCTTGCCGGGCTCCATGTGCTCTGCATCGACAACGACGCCCGCATCCTCGACGGCATGCGGCTGCTGCTCGAGGGTTGGGGCTGCAGCGTCGACACGCTTTCCGGCGCGGAGGATCTCGACAGGTCCGGCATGCATCGGCCGGACCTCGTGCTTGCCGACTATCATCTCGACAACAGGACCGGCCTCGAATTGATCGCCCAGTTGCGTGCGATCCATGGCGAGGACCTGCCGGCCGTGCTGGTCACCGCCGACCGCTCCAGCGAGGTTCGCGCCGCCGCCGGCAGGCTCGACGTGCCGGTGATCAGCAAACCACTGAAACCGGCGATGCTGCGCTCGATGATGGCCAGGGTCAGGCCGCTGGCGCCGGCGGCCGAATAGGAATCAGCCGGCCGTCTGCAGCGGGTCGCTGCCGATTTTGGACAAAAGGATGACCGCCTGCGTGCGGCTGTCGACGCCGAGCTTCTGCAGGATGGCCGAGACATGCGCTTTGATCGTCGCTTCGGAGACCCCGAGCTCATAGGCGATCTGCTTGTTGAGCAGTCCCTCAGCCAGCATGCCGAGCACGCGCGTCTGCTGCGGGGTCAGCGCCTGCAGCCGCTTGATCAGGTCGGAAATCTCGGGATCGCGCTCGACGCCGAGATCGATGCCGACGGGAGCCGCGATATCGCCTGCGAGCACCGACTGCACCGCATTGCGGATCTCCTCCATGCTGGCCGATTTGGAGATGAAGCCGGAGGCGCCGAGATCGAGCGCGCGCCGGATCGTCACCGGATCGTCATGCGCCGAGACCACCATCATCGGCACCGCCGGATGGATGCCGCGCAGCGAAATCAGGCCGGAAAGACCGCTTGCCCCCGGCATCGAGAGATCGAGCAGCACCAGATCGACATCCTCATTGGCCAGGACAAGCGCCTTGGCGCTTTCGAAATCGCCAGCCTCGTGAATGGCGGCAACATCTCCGATACCCGCGAGTGCCTCCCTCAATGCACCGCGAAAAAGCGGGTGATCATCGGCAATGACGAATGTGTAGCCCAACGGTGATATCCCTCCCCGAATCCCGTTGGCGATGTTCCGCCTTGCAGGATCTGAACGATTGTAACGCTACGCCTGCCGTCCGGCGTGGGCGGCTTGCTATTCCCGCCCCAGGTCTTTTGCGAATTGCCTAGGTCTTTTGCGAATTGAGCTTGGCGCCGTCGTCGTCCTTGTCCATGTCCTTGACGATATCCATGAAGCTGCGCAGGAAGCGCTCCATGTAGCCCATCGTCTTGTTGAAATCCTCCTCGCTGGGCAAAGTCGATTCGAAACGGGCGGCAAGCGAATTTTCGAGCTTGGCGACGCGTTCGTCGAGCGCCTTCACCGAACTTTGCAGCCGGTCGACCTCATCTTGTAGGGCGGCACGTTCGTCGGCCGCCGTCTTGCAGACGAGCTGGCCGGAGCGTTCCTCGCAGAGCGACATGGCGCCGGTTTGCGTATCCATGCGGACATAGCCATTGGCCGATTTCTCCAACCGGTAGCGATCGGCTTCCTCGGAAAAGGCCGACGCCGCGACAAGCGACACCAGTGCTGCGGGGATCAAGACGTGTTTCAGACGCATGTTTTCCTCCATGAGCCAGTCAGCGCAATCTATCACAGTTTGCGCCTGAAATGGGGATGAACCTGAAATGGGGAAGAACACGGGCCTGCCCTTCCCCGCGTGGTCGGTTCGGACTATAGCGCAACGATGTCCGAGATCATCTACAAGATAGTTCCCGAGGCGCTGTGGCGCGAGGCTGAAAGAGAAGGCGGCTTCACCGGCGCGCCGATCGACGTCGCCGACGGCTTCATCCATTTTTCCACCGCCGGGCAGGTTCGGGAAACGGCGGCCAAACATTTCGCCGGCCAAAGCCGGTTGCTGCTGGTCGCCGTCGATAGCGCGCGCCTCGGCGATGCGCTGAAATATGAGGTCTCGCGCGGCGGCGCCCTGTTCCCGCATCTCTATGGCGGGCTCGGCCTCGATGCGGTCGTTTCGGTGCAGGCATTGCCGCTCGGCGCTGACGGCCGGCATGAATTCCCGGCGCTGGAGGCCGAATGAGCGCGTTCGACCGGATCGGCCAGAAACTGCTGTTCACGCTCGATCCGGAAACCGCGCATGGGCTGTCGATTGCCGCGCTGAGATGCGGGCTGCCGGTCGCCGGTCGTCCGCCGCAGGACAACAGGTTAAAGGTCAGCCGTTGCGGGCTCGGTTTCCCGAACCCGCTCGGCATGGCCGCGGGTTACGACAAGAATGCCGAAGTGCCGGACGCGCTGCTCGGCCTCGGCTTCGGCTTCGCCGAGGTCGGCACGATCACGCCGCTGCCGCAGACCGGCAATCCGAAGCCGCGCATCTTCCGGCTGCCTTCGGACGGGGCAGTGATCAACCGGCTGGGCTTCAACAATGAAGGCCACGCCGCCGCGGAAAAGCGCCTTGCCGCCCGCATGGGCCGTGCCGGCATCGTCGGCGTCAACATCGGCGCCAACAAGGACAGCACCGACCGCGTCAGTGACTATGAACGCGGCGTGGTCCGGTTCGCGCGATATGCCAGTTATCTGGCAATCAACATCTCCTCGCCGAACACGCCGGGCCTGCGCAACATGCAGGCACGCGAACAGCTTGGCGAACTTCTGTCGCGGGTCATGGCCGCGCGTGCGGCAGCACCGGCAAAACCGCCCGTGTTCCTCAAGATCGCGCCGGATCTGGTCGAGGCCGAGCTTGAGGACATCGCCGCCGAGATCAGCGACAAGCAAATGGACGGCGTCATCGTCTCCAACACAACGATCGCGCGAGCCGGCCTGAGCAGCGCCGGCCTTGCCGGCGAGACCGGCGGGCTTTCGGGGAAACCCTTGTTCGAGCGCTCGACTATCGTGCTGGCAAGGATGCGAAAACTGCTTGGCCCGGATCCCACCATCATCGGCGTCGGCGGCGTCGATTCCGCCGAGACGGCGCTGGAAAAGATCCGTGCCGGCGCCGATCTCGTCCAGCTCTATACCGGCATGATCTATGCCGGGCCCGCGCTGCCGGGGCGCATTCTTTCCGGCATGGCCCGTTTCATGGACAGTCAACGGCTGAAGTCGCTGCGCGAGCTTCGCGACAGCCGCCTCGATCACTGGGCGGCGAAACCGTTTTAGCGATCAGCCAAAGACCGCGCGCACCCGCAGCCGCAATATGGCGGGCAGGCTGAAGCCGCGTACCAGCAGGAAGACATGCAACGCCGCCCACAAGCCGTGATTACCGAAGGCCGGCGCCAGGATCAGCAGCGCGGCGCTGAACGCCAGGAATGACAACAGCATCATGTTGCGCATGTCGCGCGACCATGTTGCGCCGATGAAGACACCGTCCATCTGGAAAGCCAGCACGCCGCTGAGCGCGGTGAACGCCGCCCAGGGCAGGTAGATGTCGGCAATGGCGCGGACGTCCGTCGCGGTCGTGATCAGGGCGATCAGATCCGTGCCCTCCAGCAGGAAGAAGAGTGTCGCCGCGCCGGCCAGACCGAGTCCCCAAAGCAGCGTCAGCCGCACCGCCTGGTTAAAGGCGGTGGCGGCGCGCGCTCCGATGGCGCGGCCGGCGAGCTGCTCGGCGGCAGTGGCGAAACCGTCGATGAAATAGCCGGCAACCAGGAACAGGTTCATCAGCACGGCGTTGGCGGCCAGCGTCAGCGTGCCGAACTGCGCGCCCTGGCGCGTGAACAGCGCGAAGGCGGCGAGCAGCGAAAAGGAGCGGATCATGATATCGCGGTTGAGCGACATCATGCGCAGGAATGCCGGCAGATCGAGGACGCGGTGGCGCGGCAGCCTGGGTGCCGCCCAGAAGCGCCGGCCGACGATGGCGAGACCCAGCAGCATGGCGACGAATTCGCCGGTGAGCGTCGCCCAGGCGACGCCGGCGACGCCCCAGCCGAACTCCAGGCCAAGCAGGAAGCAGAGGGCGATGTTGATGCCGTTCAGTATCAATTGCAGCATCAGCCCGAGCCCGCCCTCGCCGCGCCCAAGCACGTAACCGAGGATGGCGTAATTGATCAGGGAGAACGGTGCGGCGAGCATCCTGATGCGGATATAGACGTCCATCGCCGCGCTGACGCGCGGTTCGGCGCCTATGAACCATTGCCCGGCGGTGGAGACCAGCGGCGCAAGCGCGGCAAGCACGACGCCGGCGACGACCGCGATCAGCACGGCGCGCCAGAACACCGCCTGCTCCTCCAGCGCATCGCCGCGCCCGAAGGCCTGGGCGACGAGGCCGGTGGTGCCGGAGCGCAGGAAGTTGAAGGTGGTGAAAACGACGTCGAAGATCAGGGCGCCGGCCGCCAGGCCGCCGAGAAGGGCGGCGTCGCCGAACTGCCCAATCACCGCCGTGTCGACAATTCCGAGCAACGGCGTCGTCAGATAGGCAAGCGTCATCGGCACGGCGATGGCGAGCACCGAGCGGTTGGTGACGACGAAGGCCCTGGCTTCGGTGGCGTGGACTTCGGTGGGTAAAGCCTGCTCCAAACGCGTGTTGCTTCCTGTTGCGGCTTGATCGGCTAGCCGATGTGCCCCAGTTTGCGGACCTCGCGCAACCATCCACCCCGCTATGGTCAACCGAAACCCGCCTCTGGCGCACCGCCCGTCCCATGCCCTTGCAGATCGTTCATCATCCCGACTACGACGCCGGCTTCGCCGTCAACCACCGCTTCCCGATGAGCAAATATCCGCTGCTGATGGATGCCTTGCGGGCACGCGGCCTGGCGCAGCCCGAAGCGCTCAACATGCCGGAGGCGGCGCGGCCATCATGGCTGAAGCTTGCCCACGCGGTCGACTATGTCGACCAGGTGCTTGCCTGCGAAGTGCCGGTGGCGATCGAGCGCGAGATCGGCTTTCCCGTGGGACCGCGGGTTTCGCTGAGGGCGCAGCTCGCAACGGCCGGCACGGTGCTGGCAGCGCGGCTGGCGTTGCTGAACGGCATCGCCTGCAACACCGCCGGCGGCAGCCATCACGCGCGGCGCGCGCAAGGCGCCGGCTTCTGCACCTTCAACGACGTAGCCGTTGCCGCGCTGGTGCTGCTCGCCGAAGCTGCTGTCCAAAACATCCTGGTCGTCGACCTCGACGTGCATCAGGGCGACGGCACGGCGGATATCCTCAACGACGAGCCGCGCGTGTTTACCTTCTCCATGCATGGCGACCGCAACTACCCCGCGCTCAAGATCGCCTCCGATCTCGATGTCGCCCTGCCCGACGGCGCCGGCGATTCAGCCTATCTGGAGCGGCTGGACGCCATCCTGCCGGAGTTGTCGGCGCGAAGGCGCTGGGACCTCGTCTTCTACAATGCCGGCGTCGATGTCCATGTCGAGGACCGGCTCGGCAGGTTGTCGCTCACGGATGACGGGCTGCGTGCCCGCGACGATATGGTGATCCGCCATTTCCGCACGCTTGGCATACCGGTATGCGGCGTTATCGGCGGAGGCTATTCGACGGATGTCGCAGCACTTGCTGCACGGCACGCCATCCTGTTCGAGGTGGCGGCGGGCTACGCCTGAAAATTCATTTCCGGTAGTTAGCGATCCTGAGCAGGATGAAGGCCGGCACGACGATCGCGGCACCGAGCAGGATGTAGCCGAGGAAACGGTCGATGGCGTGGAAGCCCAAATTCCACAGGTCGATGAAGAATTTGCGAATGCCGTAAAGCACATCCATCGGCGACCAGCCGAAGGCATTCATGACCAGCCCGACGAGGAACGACACCACAAGCAGCTTCAGGATCACCCGGAGCGGCGTATCGCCGAGAAAGCGGTTCAGTGCGGACAAGCCTGTCTCCACAGTCGGGTGCCGCGATTCGGGCACATGCCTAGAAATACGCAGTTGATAGCCCAGCATCAAGCCGAGCCCTCAAACCGGATTGCGCATCGGCGCCGGGCCATGATATCGGAGGAACCAGCGCGGGTATGATGTAATGGTAGCTTGTCAGCTTCCCAAGCTGAACGCGCGGGTTCGATTCCCGCTACCCGCTCCAGCTTTTGCCCCCGGTGCATTGCACTTGTTCTGGCCAAGCTGAAAACCAGCGGATTTATAGGCAGTTTTACAGCCCGGCTGGCCGTCTTTCATCTGTTTGGCCGATGTGCCAGTTCGTGGAATATCTCACATTGAGGGTCGGCGGGGCCTCGAATGACCCCAACCGGAAAGTCTACCCTTGGCCCGCTGGCTTCTGCTGGCGGGCTTTTTTTGAGCATCAGGCAGTAGTGGCCGACGTGCATCGGCGCCGCTGCTGGCGGGCCTGTCTGGTCGTCTGGCCGGCCACGGGATGCGCCCGCTACCCGCTCCAACCCTCAGCCCACCTCTCGCAAAATAAAATCGTGCAGCATCTTGGCTGCCGGTGACAGCGCGCGGTTCTTCACCGTGATCAGGCTGTACGGCCTGACCTCGATGTCGAATTCAGTGTGGACGACATCGATAGCGCCGGCCAGGCCCTCGGGGTTCTGGATGAACTTCGCGACCTGGATCGACACCGGCGCGATGGCGTCGGATTGCGCGACCATGACCAGAGTCAATAGCAGCGAGCTGGTGTTGAGGATGCGGTCCGGCAGCGCGATGTTGCGGTTCAAAAAGTTGCTTTCCATCGCCTGGCGCAGCGGCGAGCCGCCCGACTGGAAAACCCAGTCATAGGCGGCGGTGTCTTCCAGCCGCACCGCCTTGCCCTTGGTCAGCGGGTGGCCGCGGCGCACGATCAGGCAGGCTTTCTCGACGCCGATGACGCGCGCTTCGAACAGCCGCGGATTGAGGTCGTCGGGGATGCGGGCGATGATGAAATCGTGGCGCGAGGCGATCAGCTCGCGCGCCAGGACGTTCGATGTCTCGACCTGCATGGTGATTTCGATGCGCGGATAAAGGCGCCGGATCTCGCGGATCGCCGGCACCGCCAGCTCGATCGCCGGTGCTGTCACCGCGCCCAGGAACACCGAGCCGCCTTTGCCCGCCTTGAGCTCGAAAATCTCGCGATCGACCTCGCGCATCTCGAGCAGGATCGATCGCGCGCGCCGTGCCAACGCCTTGCCATAGGGTGTCAGCGTGACGCCGCGCGGCAGCCTTTCGCAGAGCTTGACGTCGAGCACGGCCTCCATCTCGGCGATCATGCGCGAGGCCGCCGGCTGCGAGATGTTCATGACCTGGGCCGCGGCGCTCACCCGGCCGTGCTCGTCGAGGGCTGCGATCATGCGCATGTGACGCAGGCTCAAGCCGCTGCGCAGCAAGGTTCCGCCATCACCCGGAATTTCATCGTAACTGGCTGATATTCCGTCAGGATTTCGCAGCGCCGCCATGATTCTTCCCTACTCTTACGCCCGGCGCCCTGGCTGGATCCGGCAGCGTCGTCACTAGCCTAAGCCATATCAGTCTCGATATAGCAACCATCAAAGATCGCATTTGACAGTTATGGCAAAGCGACACACCCTTCGCGCGTCCTGAGGCTTGACGGTCGGTGACGAGGGAAAACTCGTATCGATTGAAACCAGAGTCTCGGGGCCGATTGGGAGGATACCGGAGATCGATTGACGGCAGCGGCGCGTTTGGCGCTCCTGCACGATTGCGCGGCCCACGAAACCCAAGGGTACGCGTCCATCAACCAGGGAGAGTTAATGTGAAGATTGTCAAGACACTGGCCGCCGTCGCGGCCCTAGGCATCGCGGCCATGACGCTGCCGGCGCAGGCGGGCGAAGGCCTGATCGGCGTGCTGATGCCCACCAAGACCTCGCAGCGCTGGATCAACGACGGCGACGCCGTCAAGTCCCAGCTCGAGGCTCTGGGCTACACTGTCGACCTGCAGTACGCGCAGGACGACATTCCGAACCAGCTCAGCCAGCTGGAAAACGAAATCACCAAGGGCCCGAAGGCGCTGATCATCGCTTCGATCGACGGCACCACGATGGGCGATGCGTTGCAGAAGGCGAATGACGCCGGCGTTGTCGTCGTCGCTTACGACCGCCTGATCAAGAAGACGCCAAATGTCGACTACTACACCACCTTCGACAATTTCGGCGTCGGCGTCATCCAGGCCAAATCGCTGCTCAAGGGTCTCGGTTATCCCGAGAAGAAGGGCCCGTTCAACATCGAGCTGTTCGGCGGTTCGCCGGACGACAACAATGCGTTCTTCTTCTATAACGGCGCCATGTCGGTTCTTCAGCCGCTAATCGACGACAAGACCCTCGTCGTGAAGTCCGGCCAGATGGGCATGGACAAGGTCGGCACGCTGCGCTGGCTGGCGGCAACCGCCCAGGCCCGTATGGACAATCTGCTCTCCGCCAACTACTCGGACGGCAGCCGCGTCGATGGCGTGCTCTCGCCCTATGACGGCCTGTCGCGCGGCATCATCGCTTCGCTGCGCGCCGTAGGCTACGGCACCGCCGATCAGCCATGGCCGATCGTCACCGGACAGGACGCCGAGACCGCTTCGGTCAAGGCGATCATCGCCGGCGAACAGTATTCGACGGTGTTCAAGGACACCCGCGAACTCGCCAAGGCGACGGTCGAACTCGTCGATAAGGTGCTCTCGGGCGGCAAGCCGGAAGGCCTCGACACCACGACCTACAACAACGACGTCAAGGTCGTTCCCTCGATCCTGTTGACGCCGCATGACGTCGACAAGTCGAACTACCAGGCCCTGGTGGTCGACTCCGGCTACATCAAGGCCGAAGAACTGAAGTAATCGCGGTTACAAAGCCTGGGGTCCTGCGCAGGCAGGGCCCCTTTTCGTTGGCGAGCCAGCCCGGTATTGTTTGCGGACCTCGCAGGAGTGGTATTCTCAATGGCATCGACGATTTTGGAGATGCGCGACATCACCAAGACGTTTCCCGGCGTCAAGGCGCTGTCGAACGTCAAGCTCATGGTCGAGGAAGGCGAGATCCATGCCGTGGTCGGCGAGAACGGCGCCGGCAAGTCGACGCTGATGAAGGTGCTGTCGGGTGTGTATCCGTCCGGCACCTATGACGGCCAGATCATCTATCGCGGCGATGAGTGCCATTTCAAAGGCATCCATGACAGCGAGCGCAAGGGCATCGTCATCATCCACCAGGAGCTTGCGCTGGTGCCGATGCTGTCGATCGCCGAAAACATCTTTCTCGGCAACGAGCACGCCAGATACGGCGTCATCGACTGGAATGCCAATGAGGCGCGCACCAGCGCCCTGCTCAAGAAGGTCGGCCTCAAGGAGGACCCCAACACGCTGATCACCAATATCGGCGTCGGCAAGCAGCAGCTGGTCGAGATCGCCAAGGCGCTCAGCAAGGAAGTGAAGTTGCTCATTCTCGACGAGCCGACCGCGAGCCTGTCCGAAAAGGACAGCCAGGCGCTGCTCGATCTGCTGCTCGAATTCAAGCGGCAAGGCATCACTTCGATCCTGATCTCGCACAAGCTCAACGAGGTGAACCGGGTCGCCGACAAGGTCACCATCATCCGTGACGGGCGGACCATCGAGACGCTGGCCAAGAAGGACATCTCGGAGGACCGCATCATTACCTCGATGGTCGGCCGTTCGCTCGACGACCGCTATCCGCCGCGCGAGCCGAAGATCGGCGAGACCGTTCTCGAAGTGAAAAACTGGTCGGTCTACCACCCCATCCATGCCGAGCGGCAGGTCATCAAGGGTATCAACCTCAACGCCCGCAAGGGCGAAGTGGTCGGCATTGCCGGGCTCATGGGCGCCGGCCGGACCGAGTTTGCCATGAGCCTGTTCGGCCGGTCCTATGGCCATCGCATCACCGGCGAGGTGTTCCTCAACGGCAAGCCGATCGACGTCTCTTCGGTGAGCAAGGCGGTGGAACACGGCATTGCCTACGTTACCGAGGACCGCAAGACCTACGGTCTCAACTTGATCGACCACATCAAGCACAACATCACGCTGGCCAACCTGCCCGGCGTGTCGCGCCACGGCGTGATCGACGATTTGCGCGAGCTTTCGGTCGCCAACGATTATCGCGGCAGGACCAATATCCGCGCCTCGAGCGTCTACCAGATGACCGGCAACCTTTCTGGCGGCAATCAGCAGAAGGTGGTGCTGTCGAAATGGCTGTTCGCCAATCCGGAAGTGCTGATCCTCGACGAGCCGACACGCGGTATCGACGTCGGCGCCAAGTATGAAATCTATACGATCATCGCGCGTCTCGCCTCCGAGGGTAAGGCAATCATCGTCATCTCGTCGGAAATGCCCGAACTGCTCGGCATCACCGACCGCATCTACGTCATGAACGAAGGACGCATCGTCGGCGAAATGGCGGCAAGCGACGCCAGCCAGGAAAAGATAATGCGCGCCATCGTCCGCGGAGAAGGAAAAGCATCATGAGCACCGAAAGCGCTCCCGGGCCGCAGACCGGCGTTGCCCAGGATCTACAACAGGGACCTCGCATTGCCGTCTCGGCGCTGGTCACCAACCTGCGCGAATACGGGTTGGTGCTGGCGTTGATCGCAATCATGGTGTTCTTCCAGTTCACCACGTCCGGAACGCTGTTCAAGCCGGTGAACCTCAGCAATCTCGTGCAGCAGAACAGCTTCATCATCGTGATGGCGCTGGGCATGCTTCTGGTGATCGTTTCGGGTCACATCGATCTCAGCGTCGGCTCCGTCGCCGGCTTCATCGGCGCACTGGCGGCGATGATGATGGTCATCTGGCCGCTTGGCCCATTGAGCAATCCGCTGGTGGTGTCGATCATCTGCCTGATCGTCGGTGGTGCGATCGGCGCGGCACAAGGCTACTGGATTGCCTATCACCGAATACCGAGCTTTATCGTCACGCTGGCGGGCATGCTGATCTTCCGCGGCATCTGCCAGGCGCTGCTGGGTGGCGGGTCTTCCGTAGGGCCGCTTCCCGTCGGCTTCAAGGCGCTCAGTTCCGGCTTCATTCCGGACCTGATCGGCCCATTGACGCTGATACCGCCAACCGTGAACGCCGCCGGCAAAACCATTGTCGGCAGCGGCCTGACGCTGCACCTGACGACGATCGTGATCGGCCTCGTCGCCGTGCTCGCCTATGCCTATTTCGGGCTCAGGGCACGGCGCACCCGCGAGAAACATGGCTACGAAGCCGAGCCCTTCTCGCTGTTCGTCGTCAAGACCCTGGTGATCAGCGCGCTGGCGCTGTTTCTCGTCTACCAATTCGCCACCTATAGGGGCCTCCCCATCGTTCTCATGGTGATGGGCGTGCTGATCGCGTTGTTCGTCTTCGTTACCAAACGCATGACGATCGGCCGTCGCATCTATGCGATGGGCGGCAATGTCAAGGCAGCCCAGCTATCGGGCATCAAGACCGAACGGCTGACGTTGATGGTGTTCATCAATATGGGCGTGCTGTCGGCACTCGGCGGCCTGATTATCGCAGCGCGCCTGGGGCAGGCTGTGCCGGCGGCCGGCCTCGGCAGCGAGCTCGACGTCATCGCCGCGGTGTTCATCGGTGGCGCTTCGGCGATGGGCGGCGTCGGCCAGGTCATCGGCGCGGTGGTCGGCGGCTTCATCATGGGCGTCATGAACAACGGCATGTCGATCATGGGCGTCAATGTCGATTGGCAGCAGGTGGTCAAAGGCCTGGTGCTGCTCGGCGCCGTCGTCTTCGACGTCTACAACAAGAACAAGGCTTGAGAGGCAACCAGGAGGCATACGGGTCACATCGCGGCGCTGCCGGGCGGCGCAAAGAAGTCCCCCGAGGGACCTGATCCGCGAGCGCAATCCGGACGAAGAATTTCAACCGAGGCGCGGACAGGGTCCGGGCCGCGCAGGGCAGGGTTTGCCAAGAAAGGCACGCCAAGCCCACAATTCAGAGAGGGTTACCATGCTGATCTCACAAATCCTCGACGACGCCGAGACGATCCGCGTCGTTGCCCGCAGCGGCGGCAAGACCCGCGTCATCAACGGCGCCCGCAGCGTCTATTCGCTGGCGATGGAAGCCGCGCGTACCGGCAGCGGGCTTGTCGCCCTGATCGAGCGCAAGGGCTTCGGCGAAACCGTCGATCTCGACGCAGCCTACAAGAAGGGCCGGCTGCTGTCGCCGATCAACCATCCCGATCCGGCGCATCTCCATCTCACCGGTACCGGGCTGACGCATCTCGGCTCCGCCGCGACCCGCGATTCCATGCACAAGAAGCTCAGCACGGACGGCGAGGAACAGCTGACCGATTCCATGAAGATGTTCCGCATGGGGCTTGAGGGCGGCAAGCCGGCGAAGGGCCAGACCGGCGTGCAGCCGGAATGGTTCTACAAGGGCAACGGCACCATGGCGGTGGCGCCCGGTGCGGCGCTTATGTCGCCGGCCTTCGCCCAGGATGCCGGCGAGGAGCCGGAAATCGCCGGGATCTATGTGATCGGCGACGACGGCGCCCCGTTCCGTGTCGGCTTCACCCTGTCGAACGAGTTTTCCGACCACGTCACCGAGCGTGTGAACTATCTCTTCCTCGCCCATTCCAAGCTGCGCAACGCTTCGTTCGGCCCGGAGATCCTGATCGGCGACCTGCCGTCCGACATCCGCGGCGCTTCACGCATCCTACGCGACGGCAAGCTGCTTTGGGAAAAGCCGTTCCTGTCGGGCGAGGCGAACATGTCGCACACCATTGGCAATCTCGAGCATCATCACTTCAAATACTCGGCCTTCCGCCAGCCGGGTGACGTGCATGTACACATGTTCGGCACGGCGACGCTGTCCTTCGCCGACGGCATCAGGACCGAGGCCGGTGACGTATTCGAAATCGAGGCGCAGGATTTCGGCCTGCCTCTGCGCAACCCGCTTGAAATCGAGCAGCCGGTGAAGGTGGCGGTGAAGGCGTTGTAAACTGGTGACATAATTCAGGGGCGAGAAATGAACGGCCTGCGGATTGGCACTGTGTTCGTAAGTTTAGTCCTGTTCCTCGCCTATTTCTCCCCAGCGGCTTACAGCGCCGGACAATGCAGCGCAAGATCCTATCGCGAAGCCCGAATGTCGATGACTGACCGGCTTCTGGCCACCGGCTATTCGAAATCGCAAGTGAGCTTTCTGATGCGCAACGCGGATCGCATGACGTCCGCACTCCGCGCTGACAGACTGAACGACAATGGCAGAGCCTGCGGTATCGACTCCGCCAGAGCCCATGTGCTGGGATGTCTCGGCAAGCAGTTGTTCCCCTTGCAGTCCAGCTCAAGCGCCTCACTTGACGACGAGAAGCAAACCAGAGGTTTTTGGGGGAAGAAGCGATTGGCAGTGCGAGAACTGCTCTTTGTCGGTCAGTTTCATGGCTGCCTTGGCGCCGCGAAAGAATATCTGTTTCGCGGCTGATGGCCTGCGAACAAGATCAGCGGGCGACGCGGAAATGCTTGGACAGTTTCAGGCCCTGCGCCTGATAGTTCGAGCCTAGATCTGTGCCGTAGAGCGCCTGCGGCCGTTTCAGCATGTGCTCGTAGACCAACCGTCCGACGATCTGGCCGTGATCGAGGATGAACGGCACTTCGTGGCTGCGCACCTCGAGCACCGCCCGGCTGCCGGTGCCGCCCGACGCCGAATGGCCGAAACCCGGGTCGAAGAAACCGGCATAATGGACGCGGAACTCGCCGACCAGCGGGTCGAAAGGCGTCATTTCGGCGGCGTAGACTGGCGGCACATGCACCGCCTCGCGCGACACCAGAATATAGAATTCGTCCGGATCGAGCACCAGCTCGCCGGCACCGCTCTTGTAGAGCGGCTCCCAGAAATCGACGACATCCTGCGCGGCGCGCTTGTCGACGTCGACCAGGCCGGTGTGGTGCTTGCCGCGATAGCCGACAAGCCCATCCTTGTCGCCGTCGAGGTCGATCGACAGCGCGATGCCGCCGCCTGAGATGTTGGGTGGTTCGGTGGCGACCAGCATCTCGGCGCGGTGCAACTCGTGCAGCTCGCTTTCTGACAAGAGCGCATTGCCGGTGCGGAACCTGATCTGTGACAGCCGCGAGCCGGTGCGCACGACGATCGGGAAAGTGCGCGGGCTGACCTCCAGATAGAGCGGACCTTCATAGCCTGCGGCGATCTTGTCGAACTCGTGGCCACGGTCGGTCATTACCCGGGTGAAGATATCGAGCCGTCCGGTCGAGCTTTTCGGGTTGGCCGAGGCGGAAATATGCGCGGGCAGCGCCAGGCTTTCGAGCAGCGGCACGATGTAGACGCAGCCGGTTTCCAGCACGGCACCTTCGGCGAGGTTGATCTCGTGCAGCTTCAGCCGGTCGAGCTTGTTGACAACCCTGTAGTCCGGGCCGGGCAAGAAGGAAGCACGCACCCGCCAGGCCTTGTCGCCGAGCCTGAGGTCAAGGCTGGCCGGCTGGATCTGATCGGAATCGAGCGTGCGCGGCGATTTCAGCGCGCCCGTCTGGAACAGCGCGGAAATATCCTGATCGGGAAGAATGCCTGTCTGCCGCAAGGGTCTGGCTCCGTTCGAACGCCGGGCGAGGTCTTGTTCTGTCGCAGGTCCGACCGTGGACGCCTTTGGCACCTGCTTGGTACAACCCTCTTAATCATGCCGGCAATTGACGCAAGCGTGGCGCGGGTCTAAAGCTCGTTATCCCGTGGTGATTTGGCCGGTCGGCTTGCAGCCACGTTAAACAAGTCGCTAAAGGACCGTCGGGCCGCAAGGCCATATGGACCGGTTGCGACTTTCGCGACCGGTTTTTTGTTGTTTGGACCAATTTTGGTGTTTGGATGGAATGATGACCAAGAAGCGCGACTGGAAGCCTCAGACCGCACTCGTGCATGCCGGGACGCTGCGTTCCGGCTTCGGCGAGACCTCCGAGGCGATGTATCTCACCCAAGGCTATGTCTACGAGACGGCGCAAGCGGCGGAGGCCCGCTTCAAGGGCGAGGAGCCGGGCTTCATCTATTCGCGCTATGCCAATCCGACGGTCGACATGTTTGAGAAACGCATGTGCGCGCTGGAAGGAGCCGAGGACGCGCGCGCCACGGCATCCGGCATGGCGGCGGTGACGGCAGCACTGCTGTGCAGCGCCAAGGCGGGCGACCATATCGTCGCGGCGCGCGCGCTGTTCGGCTCCTGCCGCTGGGTGGTCGAGACGCTGGCGCCGAAATACGGCATTGAGGCAACGCTGGTCGACGGCACCGACATCGCCAATTGGGAAAAGGCGGTCAAGCCGAACACCAAACTGTTCTTTCTGGAAAGCCCGACCAATCCGACGCTGGAGGTGATCGACATCGCCGCCGTCGCGGCACTTGCCAATTCGATCGGCGCCAGGCTGATCGTCGACAATGTCTTCGCTACGCCCTTGCAGCAGAAACCCCTGCAGCTCGGCGCCCACATCGTCGTCTATTCGGCCACGAAGCATATTGACGGCCAGGGGCGCTGTCTTGGCGGCATCGTTCTGTCGGACAAGAAATGGATCGACGAGAACCTGCATGACTATTTCCGCCACACCGGCCCAAGCCTCTCGCCCTTCAATGCCTGGACGCTGCTGAAAGGCCTGGAGACGCTGCCGCTACGCGTACGCCAGCAAACGGAAAGTGCCGGCCGCATCGCGGATTTCCTCGCCGAGCGCCCGCAAATCGCCCGTGTCATCTATCCTGGCCGTGCCGACCACCCGCAAGCGGCGGTGGTCAAGAAGCAGATGTCGGGTGGCTCGACGCTGATTTGCCTCGATGTGAAGGGCGGCAAGCAGGCGGCCTTTGCCTTCCAGAACGCACTCGACGTCGTGCTGATTTCCAACAATCTCGGCGACGCCAAGAGCCTGATCACCCATCCGGCGACGACGACGCACAAGAACTTGACCGATGAGGCCCGCGCCGAGCTCGGCATCGGACCGGGAACGCTCAGGCTGTCAGTTGGCCTTGAGGACGCCGACGACCTGCTCGAAGACATCGAGCAGGCACTGAGAGTTGCCGGATAAGGGCTGGCCGAATAGAGGCGAGCGGGGACGCGCCGATCAGGCGCCGGACGGGGTCTCTTCCAGCTCCGCGACGGGCTTGGTCTGGATAGTCATCACATTGCCGCGCCAGTCGACGGCGCCGCTCAGCCATCCGCGCGCCCAAATGGCGGGAAGCATCAGGTCTCGCGCCATCATCGCCAGGATGGTGCGCAGCGACAGGTGCCATCCCTTGGCCGAGGCCAAGGCGCATTCCGGCAGGTAGGCCGCGACCAGCACGGCGATGGCGGTTGCCGGCAGGCTGACGCCGGCGTCAGCCGCCGCGATCAGCGCAAGCACCAGCGGCGGCGCTGCGCCGATCAGGATCTCGGGGGCGAAGAACAGCGCGAAGGTGACGCGGCGCAGCCGCGCCCAGCGCGCCTGCCGCGACCAGATCTCGCCAAACGTGCGCCGGCCGAGCGGCTGTTCGAAGGGCGAGGCGACAAGATTGACCCGCAGTCCGAACCCGTTGACCAGCTTGGTCGCGGCGGCGTCTTCGGCGATCTCGGCAGCAAGCGCGCAGATGCCGCCATTGGCGTCGAGCATCGGCTTATTCCACAACATGCTCTTGCCCTGCGCGAAGCCGAGGCCGAGCGCCTCTCCGGCGTACTGCCAGCGTGCCTGCAGCGTGTTGAGAAAGGCGCATTCGACCTCCCCCCAGAAGCCGTCCGGCCGCGAGCCGATCGGCGTCGAGCAGACGAGGCCGGTGTCGTGCCGCCACGCCGCCATCAGGTGCTGGACGTAGTCGCTCGGCATAAGCACGTTGGAATCGGCAAGGATGACCCAGCTATAATGCGCCGCTTCCCAACCCTTCACGCAATTGTTGAGTTTTGGATTGCCGCTGATGCGGTCGTCACCGACTAGAAGACGGGCGCGAATAGCTGGAAAGCGCGCCATTGCGGCGGTGATCGGCTTGACCACCGGGTCGTCGGCATGGGCAACGCAGAAGATGAGTTCGTAGCGCGGCCAGTCGAGTGAGAAGGCGCGCTCCAGCGTCTCTTCGGCAAACGGCTCGACGCCGCGCGCCGGGATGACGATCGATACCGGCGGCGCGTTGGCCGCGGGCGGTGCGATCCTGCCTGGTCGCTTCAGCTTCAGCGAAGCTAACAGGATGCTGGCGAGATTTGAAAGAAGGAGGGCTATGGAAAGGAGGGCGGCTGCGAATGTCGGTTCCATCGAGATCTGGTCACTCCAGAAGTGCCGGCCGCATGACGGCCGTTTTCAACAATTCGACAGAACGCTGAGTCGCCCGGCACAAGCCTGCACACCATCATTGTCATGTGTCACTTAAATGACATTGTTTTTCGGCACCTGCGCTCGAGTCGGGCAAGGAGATGACGCGCATCGTTGATCAAACTGCGCTGAGCGTCGAAGTTCCATCTACATTGCTTTGGAGCAGTTTATGTACAGCGCCGTCACCCGCAACATCGAAGTGCAGGTCAGGCCGTTCTATCTGGAGGATCACTCCGACCCGCCGCAAAACCGCTATGTCTGGGGATATCAGGTGACCATCGACAATCAGTCGGATGAGTTCGTGCAGCTTCTGTCGCGCTACTGGCACATTACCGACGGCACCGGCAAGGTCGAGGAAGTGCGCGGCCCCGGGGTCGTCGGCGAGCAACCCGGACTCAACCCCGGCGACAGCTATCAGTATACGTCTGGATGCCCGCTCTCGACGCCGTCCGGCATCATGGTCGGGCACTACACCATGCGCAACAAGCGGGGCGAGACGTTCGACGTCGCCATCCCCGCCTTCTCGCTCGACTTGCCGGGAATGCGGCGCACCGTCAATTGACGGCCGTCATCCGGCCGCTGCAAACTCCGCCGGGTCGAAGTCATATTGCTTCGAGCAGAATTCGCAGGCGACGTGAATGCTGCCATCCTCGGTGCTGTCCCTGATCTCCTCGGCGGAAAAGCCTTCGAGGATGCCGTGGATCTTCTCCCTCGAGCATGAGCACTGGTCGGCGACCGGCACCCCGCCGAACACGCGGACGCCATGCTCGTGGAAAAGCCGGTAAAGCAGCCGTTCGGCGCCGATCGTCGGATCGATCAGCTCGGTCGGTTCAATAGTACCAACCAGCGCCAGCAGCTCCTGCCAGGAATTGTCGGTCGGGTCGTGGATTTCCTCACGCGGATCGCCGTCGCCACCGGGAAGGTCGGGTACGCGCATGCGCTCCGCCGACTGCGGCAGGAATTGTGCCAGCAGGCCACCGGCCCGCCATTGCTCGCGGGCACCGCCGACGCCGGGCGTCAGAAGCTTGGCAACCGAAAGCCGGAGGTCGGTCGGAATCTGCTCCGACTGGCGGAAATAAGTGCGTGCGGCATCTTCCAGTGTGACGCCGTCGAGCTGGACGATGCCCTGGTAGCGTTGTGTGTGAGCGCCCTGGTCGATGGTCAGCGCCAGGACGCCGCTGCCGAGCAGCGTCTGCGGTGACGTCTCGCCGGCAGAAGTCAAAGCCTGCAGCCGGTCGGCATCGAAGCGGGCATAAGCGCGCAGCGCGTGCGGCGTGGAGAAATCCGCGACCAGCATGTCGACCGGCCCGTCGGTGCGGGTCTGCAGAATGAACTTGCCCTCGAACTTCAGCGAAGTTCCGAGCAATACCGTCAACACACAGGCTTCAGCCAGGAGCCGGGCGACCGGCTCGGGATAGTCGTGGCGGCTGAGAATAGCATCGAGCATCGGCCCGAGCTGGACGGTGCGACCGCGCACGTCGAGCGGGCCGACCTCGAACGGCACGACATGGTCGTCGCCGGCGTAGCCGAATTCGCCGAGCTTGGGTTTATGTTCAGCCAATTGATGAGTTTCCAACATGACAAAGCTCCGGGGCGCGGCGATGCCGCCCTCCGGGGCGCATGCGACGAGACGCGCTCGATTTGCGTGATGCGCCTGAGATAGGCACCACCAACTCCCGGATCAAGGCGGCCCAGATCAAGGCGGCGCAGATCAGGCCGGCCCGGATCACCGCGGCTCGTATCAAGCGCCCAGGCACCAGGCCAAGACCGCCTTCTGGGCATGGAGCCGGTTCTCGGCCTCATCGAACACCACCGAATGCGGTCCGTCGATGACCTCGTCGGTAACCTCCTCACCGCGATGCGCCGGTAGACAGTGCATGAACAGCGCGTCCGGCTTGGCTTTCGCCATCAGTGCCGCATTGACCTGATAGGGCAGGAAGACATTGTGGCCGCGGGCACGGTGCTCCTGGCCCATCGACACCCAGCAGTCGGTGACGATGCAGTCGGCCTCGTGAACGGCCTCCTCGGGCGAACGGCTGAATTTCAGCTTGCCGCCATTGGCTTTCGACCAGTCGACATGCTTCTGGGCCGGTTCGCTGCCCTCGGGCACGGCGACGTTCAGCTTGAAATGGAACCGCGCGGATGCCTCCAGCAGCGAATGCAGCACGTTGTTGCCGTCGCCGGTCCAGGCGATCGTTTTACCGGCCACCGGACCGCGGTGCTCTTCGAAGGTCATGATGTCGGCCATCAGCTGGCAGGGATGGGTCTCGTCGGTCAGCCCGTTGATGACGGGGACCGTAGCGTTTTCCGTCAGTTCCAGCAGCCGGTCATGCGAGGTGGTGCGGATCATGATGGCATCGACATAGCGCGACAGCACCTTGGCCGTGTCGGCAATGGTCTCCGAGCGGCCAAGCTGCATCTCGGTGCCGGTCAGCATGATCGTCTCGCCACCCAACTGCCGCATACCGACGTCGAACGACACGCGCGTGCGCGTCGACGGCTTGTCGAAGATCATCGCCAGCACCTTGCCTTCGAGCGGCTTGCTGCGTTCGCCGGCCTTGAGCCTTGCCTTTCGCACCGCTGCGTCGTCGAGCATGAAGCGCAGATCGCCTTCGGAAACGGCGGAAAGATCGGTGAAATGGCGAAGGGACATCAGAAATTCCAGGATTACTTCGCAGCGGCAGCGACGATGGCATCTGCCAGGCTCTTGGCGCCGGCACGAATGCGCTCGAGCGCTTCGTGGATCTCGGCGTCGGTGACGGTGAGAGGCGGTAGCAGGCGGATAACGTTGTCGCCGGCCGGAACCGTCAAGAGATGCTGGTCACGCAGTGCCACCGTGACCTTGGTGTTGGGCATCGCGCATTTAAGCCCGAGCATCAGGCCGGTGCCCCTGATGCTTTCGATAACATCCGGAAATTCGTCGGCGACGCCAGCGAGCCCCTGCTTCAACAGCAGTGCCTTGCGCCGGACGTCTTCGAGAAAGCCGTCTTCCAGCACCACGTCGAGCACGGCGTTGCCGACCGCCATTGCCAGCGGATTGCCGCCGAAGGTGGTGCCGTGCACGCCGGCGGTCATGCCGACCGCTGCCTCGTCGGTGGCGAGGCAGGCACCCATCGGAAAGCCGCCGCCGATGCCTTTGGCCACCGCCATGAGGTCGGGTGTGACACCCGCCCACTCATGCGCGAACAGCTTTCCGGTGCGGCCGACGCCGCATTGGACCTCGTCGAAAATCAGGAGCAGTCCGTGCTGATCGCAGAGCTGCCTGAGCCGCTTCAGCGATTGCGTCGGCACTTGCCTGATGCCGCCCTCCCCTTGCACCGGCTCGATCAGGATCGCCGCGGTTTCAGGCGTGATCGCCTTCTCGGCGGCATCCACATCGTCGAAGCCGACCTGGTCGAAGCCGTCGACCTTGGGGCCGAAACCTTCCAGATACTTGTACTGGCCGCCGGCGGCGATGGTCGCCAGGGTGCGGCCGTGGAAGGCGCCTTCGAAGGTGATTGTGCGGTAGCGCTCGGGATGGCCCTTGACGAAGTGGTAGCGCCGCGCCGTCTTGATGGCGCATTCGAGCGCCTCTGCGCCGGAATTGGTGAAGAACACCTTGTCGGCGAAGCTTGCGTCGGCCAGCCGCTCGCCGAGCCGGCTCTGTCCCGGAATCTCGTACAGATTGGAGACGTGCCAGAGCTTGGCGGCCTGCTCGGTGAGGGCCGCGACCAGATGCGGATGGCTGTAGCCCAACGAATTCACGGCGATGCCGCCGGCGAAATCGAGATATCGCTCGCCCTTGTCGGTGACCAGCCAGGTGCCTTCACCGTGGTCGAAAGCCAGGGGTGCGCGAACAAAGGTCTCGAAAAGCGCCGAACCGCTCATTATATGCGTCTCCGGAACCGGAAAAATCAAAAAGCCGCCAAAGCGGCGGCCCTTGTGGCTTATCGTGTTTTTCGGCCGTGAAGTCAACGAAAAGGTCGCGCAAGGTCGCGCGGCAAGCCCCCCAGCATAACGCCGGCTCATAAGCGACCGGGCAAGTTGGGGAAAACCGAAAAAACCGATTCGTGTTGGCCTTGGGACTCTTGTCACCGAGTCAGCGCATAAGGTAATTGTAGTAGAGAAATAACTAGATTTCGTGCGGCGGACCTAATCACCCGATATATGTGGTGTCTGCCCGGCAGAAGCCGGGTCGGGAATGGATTCCGATTGCCGCACGTTTCAGCAGGAGCGCGGTCTCATGAACTGGACTGACGAGCGAGTCGAACTTCTCAGAAAATTGTGGTCGGAGGGCCTCAGCGCCAGCCAGATCGCCGCACAGCTTGGCGGGGTCAGCCGCAATGCGGTCATCGGCAAAGTGCACCGGCTGAAACTGTCCGGTCGCGGACGCACGACCGCCTCACCGGCACGCCAGAAGAAGACGGTGCAGGGATCGACGATCCAGAAATCGGTGTCCCGGGCAGCAAGCGCCACGCGCCATGCCACCACCTCGATGTCGATCGGTGCGACCGCGCTCAAGGCGCAGTTCGATGCCGAACCGGTGGCGCGCCACTATATCCGCCCGGTCGAGAACGTCGTCGTGCCGATCTCGCGGCATCTGCAACTTGTCGAACTCAACGAGCGCACTTGCAAATGGCCGAACGGCGATCCGCTTTCGGAAGACTTCCATTTCTGCGGCAACGACGCCGCCGAAACCGGCCCCTACTGCAAGTACCACGCCCGCGTGGCGTTCCAGCCGGCATCGGAGCGGCGGCGGAGCAGATAGTTAGGGGAATAGGGGAGTAAGGCAGTACGGCAGTAGGTGAATTGTAGAGAAGCGCGCTCCCGAAGCGATAGCCTACTGCCCTACTGCCCTACTGCCCTACTGCCCTACTGCCCTACTGCCCTACTGCCCTACTGTCCTACTGTCCTACTGCCCTACTGCCCTACTGCCCTACTGCCCTACTGCCCTACTGCCCTCGCTTCAAAGCCACCCATTCTTGCGAAACCGCCAGTAAAGAAACGTGCAGATCAGGGCAATTGCCGCCAGGACGGCCGGGTAGCCATATTCCATCCTCAGTTCCGGCATGTCGCTGAAATTCATGCCGTAAATGCCGGCGAATGCCGTCGGCACGGCCAAGATTGCGGCCCATGAGGCAAGCTTCTTGGAGATCGCCGTCTCCTGGCTTTGACCGACCAGAAGGCTCGCCTCGAAGGCGAAGGCGAGAACCTCACGCAGGCTGTCGATCTTTTCCTGGACAGTGCGGATGTGGTCGGTGACGTCGCGAAACAGCGGGTGCATGGCTGTGTGGATTTGCGGCAGATCGGCGCTGGTGAGCCGCCGGCAGACCTCCACCAGCGGCAGGGCCGCATTACGCAGGCGCAAGAGATCGCGGCGCAGCATATAAAGCCGTTCGATATCGGAGCCGGTCATCGGTTTCAGCAGAACCTTGTCCTCGATCGCCTCGACCTCGTTTTCGATCTGCTCAAGCACCGGCATATAGTTGTCGACGATGAAATCGAGAATGGCGTAGAGGACGAAATCCTCGCCCTTGGCAAGCGAATGCGGGCAGCTTTCCCAATGCTGGCGAACGGCCGCGTAGGAGGTCGACGGGCCATGCCTGACGCTGACAATGTAGCCCGCGCCGACGAACAGATGCGTCTCGCCGAAGGTGACGCGGCTGTCGATCAGCTGCGCCGTGCGGGCAACGATGAACAGGGCATCACCATATTGCTCGATCTTCGGTCGCTGGTGCGGATGCTCGGCGTCCTCGATCGCCAGCTCATGCAGATGGAATTGCGCCTGGACGCGCAGCAACAAATTGCGGTCGGGCTCCAGCAGTCCGATCCAGACCACGTGGCCCGGCTTCCCGGCCCATTCGCCGGCTTCCTCGATCGGAATGTCGGCGATGCGCCGCCCAGCCGTATAGACGCCGCAAGCGATTATACCCGACATCGGCGGCGCAGGAGCAAACTCGCGGACGTATTCCATCGCAGCCTCCTGAAGGCGGGGCCTTCATCGCGGAACTGAGAAGTCGGCGCGTCGAAAGCTTAGCGCAATTTTCTGTCAGGTGGCGAATCCGAAATTCGCATCAGTTCTGAGAGAACTCACTTCGCTGGTTGGGTTGCGGGAAGAATAATCTTGTCCGTCTTGTCGCCCTTCGGACGATCGGCCGGCATCTGATCGCCGGTGACGATATAGTAGATCGTCTCGGCGATGTTGGTAGCGTGGTCGCCGATGCGCTCGATGTTCTTGGCGCAAAACAGGAGATGTGTGCAGGGCGTGATGTTGCGTGGGTCTTCCATCATGTAGGTCAGCAATTCGCGAAACAGAGAGGTGTACATGGCGTCGATCTGGTCGTCGCGGTCGCGCACGAAACCGATTTTCTCCACCGACCGCGACGCGTAGACGTCGAGTACTTCCTTGAGCTGGGTCAGTGCCAGATTGGCCAAAGCCTCGAGGCCGCGGAACAGGCTGTTCGGCTGGCGCCCGTCTGCGACGGCAACCACCCGCTTGGCGACGTTCTTGCCGAGGTCGCCTACCCGTTCGAGGTCAGCCGAGATGCGGATCGCGCCGACGATCTCGCGCAGATCCGTCGCCATCGGCTGGCGTTTGGCGATGATGATGATCGCCTTGTCGTCGATCTCGCGCTGTCCCTCATCCAGAACCAGGTCGTCCCGAATGACTTTCTGGGCAAGCCCCGGATCCGCATTGACCAGCGCCGCGACCGCCTGCTCGACCATGCGCTCGGCATGCCCGCCCATCGCCGCGATGCGCTTCGACAGATATTTCAGCTCCTCGTCATAGGCGCTGACGATATGCACGGATTGCATGGACGAAATGCCTTCCCGGGATCTCGTGGTTGAGTCGTTCCCTCGAATCCCCGCTGATACGCTAGCCGGATGACAGAAAAAAGAAACGGCCCATTATGTGCTAGAGATAGTACTACGTTAGCGAGCCGGCAAATGGACCGTGAACGCCGCACCCTTGCCGACCTCCGACCTGATGGAGAGTCTGGCGTTGTGGCGGGTCAGGATATGCTTGACGATGGACAGGCCAAGGCCGGTGCCCTTCTGGGTTCGGCTGTTCTCGACGTCGATGCGGTAGAAGCGCTCGGTGATGCGCGGGATGTGCTCTTCGGGGATGCCGGGGCCGAAATCCCTGATGGTGACGTCGATGCCTGGTTCGGGATCGCTGTCGCTGCGTATGATCGACACCACGACGCGTCCGCCCGACTGACCATATTTGCAGGCGTTTTCCAGCAGGTTTTCGAAGACCTGGAAAAGCTCGTCCCGATCGCCGGGCACGTCGAGCGGCCCTTCCGCGAAATCACGCTCGATGACGACGCCGTTTTCCTTTGCGAGCGGCCCAAGCGAATCGATGACGCTGTCGATGGCCTGGCGCAGGTCGACCTCGGTTCCCGGCTTGAGATAGGGCTTCATCTCCAAGCGCGACAGCGACAGAAGGTCGTCGATGAGGCGCGCCATGCGGCTGGTCTGGTTCTGCATGATCTGCAGGAACTGCTCGCGCGCCGCGGGGTCGTTGCGGGCCGGCCCGCGCAGCGTCTCGATGAAGCCGGCGATCGAGGCGAGAGGCGTGCGCAGCTCGTGGCTGGCATTGGCAATGAAGTCGGCACGCATTCTGTCGATCCGGCGCGCCTCACTCTGGTCCTTGAACACCAGCACGTAGAGATCCGTGGCATGGCCGACTGAAGACGCGCTCACCCGATAGGCTCGTTCGACCGGCAGCTTTTCTATGTAGTCGACGCTGTCCGAAGCGACGTTGCCCGCCAAGATACTATCCAGCAAGGCCTGCATTTCCGGCGCGCGGAATTTCAGCGACAGCGACATGCCGGGGGCAATCCCGCCGAAGGCGGCAAAGGCAGCGGCGTTGGCGTGGACGATGGCGGCGGAGCGATCGAAAATGATCAGCGGATCGGCAACCGCCGCCGCGAGATATTCGCCGGAAAGTTGTTGCACGCTTGACTCGATGGCCGCGGCATTTTCGGTCGATTGGCGGGCGATGCCGGCCGGCAGCATCGCAGCGGCAACCAGCACGGCGCCAGCCAGCAGCACCACATAGCCAGACATGCCGGCAAAACCATAGACCATCAGAACTGCAACGAGGCCGGCCGCCAGCAGCCAGCGGCTGTTCCACAGCCGCATGGCGACGGCTTGCGCCCTGCCTCTCCGCTCTGTGCCGATGTCGGCCATTTGCGCTCCGTCTGCGGCCACTTCAAGAACTTCTTGCTGGACCGGCGCTAGAGCGCAGTGCGTCCAATTGGACGCACAAAGGACGCTCTACCACTTTATCTGCTGCATCGTTCTTTCCGAAAATCGATTCCGATTTTCGGGCCGATGCAGTAAGGCTCCCAATAGCACGAGTCCGGAAGCTGGAAAGGTTCGCCTCGATGAAAAACGCTAAGGAAAGCCCCACCGCACCCTCATCGGGGCCGCTGAAGATCATGATCGACGGCAAGGAGAGGGCGTTCGACATCGAGGCCCCCGCGCTTCCCGACTGGGTCGAGGACCGCAAGCTCACCGCCGGCGGTTACCCTTACGACAAGAAGATGAAGAGCGAGGAGTATGACGAGAGGCTAGAGAAGCTGCAGATCGAGCTGGTCAAGGCGCAGGCGTGGCTGCAGTCGACGGGCAAGCGGGCAATGTCGCTGTTCGAGGGGCGCGACGCTGCCGGCAAGGGCGGCACGATCTTCGTTTTGCGCCAGTATCTGAACCCTCGCACGGCGCGCAACGTGGCGCTGACCAAGCCAACGCCCACCGAGCTTGGACAATGGTACTTCCAGCGCTACGTCGACCACTTCCCGACGTCGGGCGAATTCGTCACCTTCGACCGCTCCTGGTATAACCGCGCCGGCGTTGAACCGGTGATGGGATTCTGCACGCCCGAGCAGCACGAGCAATTTCTGAACGAGGTTCCGCATTTCGAGCGGATGATCCGCAACGAGGGCATACATTTCTTCAAATTCTGGCTGAACATCGGCCGGGAAACGCAGCTCGAGCGATTCCACGACCGCCGCTGGAGCCCGCTGAAGAGCTGGAAGTTTTCGCCAATCGACATCGCCGGCATCACCAAATGGGACGAATACACCAAAGCGCGCGACCTGATGGTCGAGCGCACGCACAAGGAGTTCGCGCCCTGGATCATTGTGCGGGCGAACGACAAACGGCGCGCGCGGCTGGCCGTGATGCAGCGCATTCTCCTTTCGCTTCCCTATGACGGCCGCGACCTCGACGTCATCGGCAAGGAGGACAAGAAGATCATCGGCGAAGGGCCGACTTTCCTCGAAAAATAAGCTCACCTCATCGATACGCGGCTCTCATGCCGCCAGCCGGGCAATCCGCTGCAGTCGCTTCAGCGTGGTGTCGTCCTGCAGCGCCTGCTGGAAAAGCGAGATCTCCTGGTCGATGCGGTCGCAGAGCGCGCCGGTGTCGCCCCTAAGCAGGTCGCGCGTCTGTAGCAGCGCCGCGACAGGCTTCTTGGCGAGTTGCCTGGCTCTTGCCAACGTGGCTTCCTCGACGCTGCCGTCCGTCACGATCTCGCCGACAAGGCCCAGTGCCCTGGCATCTTCGGCGGCGAGCGTGTCGCCCAGGCAGAAGAAGCGGAACGCCCCGGCATAGCCGAGCTTCTGCGGCGCCAGAATGCTGGTCGCCGCGTCCGGCACCAGGCCGAAATCGACGAACGGCACCCGAAACGTGCTCTTGCTCGAGGCGATCACCATGTCGCAGTGGAACAGGATGGTGCAACCGACGCCGACGGCGTCGCCGTCGACACAGGCAAGGACCGGTTTCGGGAACGTCGCCAGCGTGCGGAACATATCGGTGACGGCGGCGATCAGTCGCCGATGTTTGGTGGCGTCGAGAAATTCGGAGAAATCGGCACCGAGGCAGAAGCACCCGGCCAAGCCGCGCAGGACCACGACGCGGACGTCGTCGTCGACAGCGGCTTCGTGGAATGTCCTGGCCAGGCTTTCATAGGCCCGCCTGTCCAGCACCGGGCGGCCGTCACCCGACGATACCGTGACGATCAGCGTGTGATTGCGGAATTCTGCTTTTGCGTGAACGTTCATGGCCTCTCTCCAATCTCACGAGGCGCGTCTCTGTCCGAGCATGTCCGGGTACCCTCTGGCCAGCACCGGCGCAAAATGGTTGCGGCGCGAACGCACCACGTCGAGCGTGTGCTCGTTGAAGGTGAGCAGTGTGGCAACCACCTGCTGGTTGCCATAGGTACGCTGGTAACCGAGCGGCGTTGCCAGGAAATGCAGCTGCAGCGCGCGAAGCACCCACATCGGCTCGAATTCGATGATCACCTGATTGACGTTGCGCTTCAGACCCCACTCGACGAAGCCGGCGATCAGCTCGGTGCCGACCGTCGACACGCCGCGCCGACCGTCGCGGAATCCCGGCGCAACCGCATAGCGGGTCAGTTCATAGACATTCGGGCCCGACGGTGGGGTTCCCTCATAAAGGTCCGCCAGCACATCGGTTAGAAGATGTGCCCGGGTCGTCGGCAACATCCGCTGATAACCGGCGAGCTCGCCATTGCGGATGACGATCTGGTGCACTGCCTCGTCGTGGTCGAATTGATCGATCTCGAGGCCATCAGGGCGCTGCAGATCGGTCCATCCCATCTCTTCGACGAAAACTCTGTAACGCAAACGATGAACTGCCTCCCAGAGGTCGGGCCGTTCCATCAATTCCTGGGTCGTGAGGGAAAAAAGCATTTGCCGTCTCCTAGTTTCAATAGGAAGATACGGCCGTGCTTTCCCAAAAAAATTACGCGATCACGCAAGCAAGAATTTCTAGGCCGGCGCGGCCGACCTAGTTAATATAGCCGCGCCTTATCGCTTCCGCGACGGCCTGGACCCGGTTGACGGCACCGAGTTTGCTTTTGGCGTTAAGAAGGTGTTTCTCTGACGTGTGTTCCGAAATGCCGAGAATTTGTGAAATCTCCCATTCGGACTTGCCAACAGCAGCCCATTGCAGGCATTCGCGCTCACGCGGCGTTAATTCGACATGATCGATGGTTTTGCCCGCCATGGTGTGGAGCTGCATTGCGCGGCCAATCGCATAAGTCGAGACCAGCGACACCAACCCGAACTCGGCACTCGACAATTCGACAGCCTCGCCGCCTAGCGACACCATGACGATCTGGCCATCGAGCGTGATTAGCGGGAAGGCCAACCCGTCGCGCAGCTTGAATTCGCCGGCATCGCCCATCACCTCGCCGCCGCTCTTGCCGATGCGGATGCCCTGAGATGCTTCCCGCCACTGGAATGGCGCTTGAAGCTGCTTCATGTGGCTGACGACGGGGTCGTGATCGACGTAGTTGCGCGCGACGTAGCGCTCAAGCCATTCAGCCGGCCAGTCGCAGAGCAGCACATGGTCCTTTTGCTGGTTTCTCGGCGTGCCAGGTTGCGGAACCGTCCCGGCCATCAGCGCCGTCAGCCCGAACCCGCTTGTTACCCCCAGCAGCTTTTCGCAGACGGCGGCGGCTGTGCCGGCGTGCTGCAACTGATCTATCAACTCCAGCGTACGATCGAAATGACCCATCGCAACATCTACCCCATGTTGCCTTCCGCTCTTGAGGCCAATGGCAGTGATCAACCCGCACCACGCCATCAACCCCGGACTGCAAAGCTGCCTCCCCTGTGCGTCCTACTGCTCCTCTTCAGCCGGCATCACGCAGTCACTTGCAAACTCACTAAACAATATCCCTAAATTGCAATGATGAAACCAAAAACCGTCGTACCTGTGTTTTTTTCGTACAAAAACCTGTGTTATTTCGTACGAAAGGCGGGGCAAGACCGGACGGAGTCGTCGCGTGGCGTTTCGGCGCATATCCATTTCATTGATCTTGATATTGATCGGAGCGCAATCGCTTGCGGCTGCTGCGCTCGCCGCGGAGCCGCAGGTGCCGGTGTTCTGGGACGCCAAGGAGCGGCTGCCAAAGCCGGACCTTTCGATGCTGCCGCGGCTGCGATTCCTGACCACCACGGATTTCCCGCCGTTCAATTTCCTCGATGGGGCAGGCCGGCTGTCGGGCTTCCATGTCGACCTGGCGCGCGCCATCTGCGCCGAGCTCGGCATTGCCGAAAAATGCCAGATCCAGGCGCTGCCCTGGGCCGAGCTCGAAGGTGCGCTCGGGAAAGGCGAGGGCGAAGCGATCATTGCCGGCATCGCCGCGACGCCGGAGTCGCGGTCGAAATACGCATTTTCACGCTCCTACCTGCAATTTCCGGCACGCTTCATCATGCTGAAGACACAGGCGCTGACCGAACCAATGTTCGACAAGCTGCGCAGCAAGCGTGTCGGCGTGATCGCCGGCTCCGCGCACGAGCGGATGCTGCGCGATTATTTCGGCGACGTCCAAATCGTCCCGTTCGCAAAGCCGGAGGAGCTTTATGGCGAGCTGAAAGCCGGCAAGATCGACGCCGCCTTCGGCGACGGCATGCGTTTCGCCTTCTGGCTCGGCGGTTCGGATGCAGCGGGCTGCTGCCGCTTTGCCGGCGGCCCCTATCTGGCGCCCGAATATCTCGGCTCAGGCATGGCAATCGCCACCAGGGCCGACGATCCGGCACTGGCCGCCGCTTTCGACTACGCGCTGCAGGAAATCTCGGTGAAAGGCACGTTCGCCGAGTTCTATCTGCGCTATTTTCCCGTCAGTTTTTTCTGAGCTTGGCCGCCGGCTCAGGTCAGCGTGCGAAGGCGGGCCTTGGCGGCTCGCGCAATGGCGGCGACCGTCAGCGCATCGAGGTCGAGTTCCCGGCGGACGAGCTGCAGGACGCGCACCTCCTCCAGGCGCATTTCGAGATCGACAGCTGCGACCTCGAAGGCGGCGGCATAGGCGGTGTCACGCAGGCGTTCGGGCAGCGCCTCGGCGACGCGCGCCAGGACGCCCTCCAGCCCATCCTTTTCATGCAGCATTTTCTGGCAGGCCTGGGCGACCTCGACCAGCCGCTCCTGGTTGAAATCCTCAAACACCGGCCAGGATCGAACGACGTCGCCGATCCGCGCCAGTTCGACGTCGGTCATGTCGCGGTCTGACGCCGAGGTGATGACCATCAGGTAGATCATGGCTTCGTGTGGCGACAATGGCATTTACAACTCCTTGAGACGGTCCCGAAGTTAGGAACGAGGGACCGGCGCCGCAAGGAAAAACAGCCGCGATCGTTGGCGCTCCGATCACGCCTTGGAACTTGATCCATCCTGACTATCGGGACGGGGGCTCTTAATCTTCTTGCCTGATCACGGTGCTGCCCGAAAACCGGGTTCCACTTTTCGGGATCATGGTCTAGAGCATGCGGCTGCCGGCATGGATGCTGGCAAAGTTGCAGGAATAGCATCATGGCCGAACAACAGCCGATCGATCTCAGCCCGGAAGTCCTCGCCGCCGCCGCCGAAAGCAAGGCGTGGCCATTCGAGGAAGCGAAAAAGATCGTCGCCCGCTACGCGAGCAGCGGCTACCCGGAAACGGTGCTGTTCGAGACCGGCTACGGCCCGTCCGGCCTGCCGCACATCGGCACGTTCGGCGAGGTGGCGCGCACATCTATGGTGCGCCACGCCTTCCGCGTGCTGACTGAAGACAAGGTCAAGACGCGGCTGCTGTGCTTCTCCGACGACATGGACGGATTGCGCAAGGTGCCGGACAATGTGCCTAACAAGGACATGCTGCGCGCCTATCTCGGCAAGCCGCTGACCAGGATACCGGACCCGTTCTCCAATGAGTATCCGTCCTTCGGCGCCGCCAATAACGCACGGCTGCGCGCTTTCCTCGACCGTTTCGGCTTCGATTACGAATTCGCTTCCTCGACCGACTATTATACTTCCGGCCGCTTCGACGCGACGCTGCTCAAGATGCTCGAGCGCTTCGATAAGGTGATGGCAATTATGCTGCCGTCGCTGCGCGAGGAGCGGGCGCTGAGCTATTCGCCCTTCCTGCCGATCCATCCCAAGACCGGCATCGTCATGCAAGTCGCGATCGACGAGCGCAAGCTCGACGCCGGCACCATCGTGTGGCGCGACCCGGACACCGGCGAGCGCTTCGAGACGCCGGTGACCGGCGGTCATGCCAAGCTGCAATGGAAGCCAGATTGGGCGATGCGCTGGGCAGCACTCGGCGTCGATTACGAGATGTCCGGCAAGGATCTGATCGATTCCGTCAAGCTCGCCGGGCAGATTTGCCGCGCGCTCGATGCTCCGGCACCGGAGGGCTTCAATTATGAGCTGTTCCTCGATGAGAACGGCCAGAAGATCTCGAAGTCGAAGGGCAATGGGCTGACCATCGACGAGTGGCTGACTTACGCGCCGACCGAGAGCCTTAGCCTTTATATGTTCCAGCGCCCGCGAACCGCGAAGAAGCTTTATTTCGACGTCATCCCGAGGGCGGTAGACGAATATTACACGTTCCTCTCTGCCTATCAGAGGCAGGACTGGAAGGAGCGGCTGGGCAATCCGGTCTGGCACATGCATGACGGCAATCCCCCGGCAGTCGACCTGCCGGTTCCGTTCTCGCTGCTGCTCAACCTGGTCAGCGCCTCGAATGCGCAGAACAGGGACGTGCTGTGGGGTTTCATTTCGCGCCACGCGCCGGGTGTGACGCCGACAACCCATCCCGAGCTCGACCGGCTGGCCGAATATGCCATCCGCTATTTCGACGATTTCGTGAAGCCGGCGAAAGTGTACCGTGCTGCCGACGCGGTCGAGCGCGAGGCGCTGACCAAGCTTTCGGAAGCGCTCGCCGCGCTGCCGGCTGATGCCGACAGCGAGGCAATCCAGAACGCTGCCCTCAATGTTGCGCGCAAGATCGAGCGCTACCAGGATCATTCCAAGCAGAGCCCGGAGGGCGGACCCGGTGTCTCCGTCGCCTTCTTCCAGATGATCTATCAGGTGCTGATAGGTCAGGAACGCGGGCCGCGCTTCGGCTCCTTCGCCGCGCTCTACGGCATCGCCGAAACGCGCGAGCTCATTCAGCGGGCGCTGGCTGGTCAGCTGGCGGCATGAGGACGCCGTCTTGCTCCTCCAGGATCGAGCTAGGCGCTACAGGCGCGGATCGCGACGCAGCAGCCGGGAGCGGCGGCAGGCCTGAAACGCTCGGCGGCGGCCCGAAGACGCCTTTTTTTGCTGCACGCGCCTTCTCGCCGGCTTCTGCGTAAGGGCCGCCCTTGGCGGCGCGCGCCCAGCCATTTTCGACCAGCCATTGGCCGATATCCTGATTGCCGATCCGGCACTCGGCGGCGATCAGATCACGACCGCCTTCGGGCGGCACGGCACAGACCACCGCACGACTGCGGAGAAAGGCGCGGAAGGCCGTTCGCGCCCGAATGCCGCAATTCCAGGACTCGCCGCCGTCGGTGCAAGTCTCCTCCTGCTTGACGATGTCGATACCGGAAACCGCAATCGAATAGCCCTTTACTTCGATGACCCCGGCGGCCGACGCGACTGGCTGGAATAGTTTCGTGCCTTTCCAGTCGTCGGGCATTTTCGTTTTTGGCGGCTTGGGCGGTCCGGCCAATGCCAGATCGCTCAACGGGGCGCGCGGCTCTATCCGTTCAAGCTCGTTGGAACCGAGCTGCGGCGGCACCACGATTTCTGGATCGATTGCCCTCGAATGCGCCGCCTGCTTGGCCGGCACTGGCTTCGGGATGGCCGACGTAGCCGGCGCGGCGGGCTGCGGTTCAACGCCGACCTGGATTTGCTCCCAGGGGCCGCCGCTTTCGCTCTGGACGGCGCGGCCGGCGGCGACAATTGCCGTGGCCATCGCCGGGATCGCCAGAACAGCCAAGGCAAGGTGAGGCAGACGCACCGGCCCCGCGCCTACTGGCTTGCCCAGACAATCCGCGCCACCCATTCGACATCGCGCATGGGGATGTCGCGGTCCGGGTGATCGGGATTGAGGGAGACCAGCGCGATTGACCTCGGTGTCTGGCCGTCGAGCACCTTGGCCATCACCTCGCCGGCATTGGTCTTGACGACGACGCGATCACCCTTTCGTATGGTAGCCCCTGGCTCGACGATCAGGACATCGCCATTGCGATAGAGCGGCAGCATGGAATCGCCCTGGACCTTCAAGGCATAGGAGGTTTCGGTTGCCCGTGCCGGAAGCTCGATCAGGTCCCATCCCTGCCCCGCTGGAAACCCGGCGTCGTCGAAGAAGCCACCGGCGCCCGCCTGGGCGAAGCCGAGCAGCGGCACCGACGATCTCTGCACGGGTAGTGCGCCGGAATGACTCCGACCCTCGACCAGCCCCGCAAATTCATCCAGCGAGGCGCCGGTTGCCTCGATGATCTTGGCCAGCGATTCGGTCGACGGCCAGCGCGGCCGTCCATCTGAGGACAGCCGCTTCGATTTGTTGAAGGCGGTCGAGTCGAGGCCAGCGCGCCTGGCCAGTCCAGAGGCCGAAAGCGAATAACGCTCGGCAAGAGCGTCGATGGCGGCCCAAACGCGGTCGTGCGAGAGCACCTTGCTCTTCCTTCGAAACAGGAAAAAATACCTTCCCTGTTCTATCCCTTGGCCGCCATCTTGTCCACCGCCGAAGACGGGGTCAGGCTGCCTCCTTGGCCTCGTCTCTGGTATAGGGATCGAAGCGCTCGTAGAAGGTCTCGCCCTTCTCGGCCATATCAAGCAGCAGCTTCGGCGCCTTGAACTCGGTGCCGTATTTCTTCTGCAGGCGCTTGGCGAGTTTGACGAATTTCTTCGCGCCGATGCCGTCGATGTAGGACAGTGCACCGCCTGTATAGGGCGCGAAGCCGAAGGCCAGGATCGAGCCGACATCGGCCTCGCGTGGGTCGGTAACGATGCCCTCTTCCATCACCCGTACCGCCTCAAGCGCGATGGTGACCAACAGCCGCTGCTTCAGTTCCTCATAATCGACCTGCTCCGGCGCCAGCTGCGGGTAGAGATCCCTGAGGCCTGGCCACAGCTTCTTCTTGGCCGGTTTTGCCGGATAGTCATAGAAGCCCTTGCCGTTCTTGCGGCCCAAGCGACTATGCGTGTCGACCATCGTGTTGATCAGCGCCATCTGCTTCGGATCGACCGCCTTGTCGCCGAGGTCGCGCATGGTCTGCTTCATGATCTTCTGGGCAAGGTCGATCGCCGTCTCGTCGGTCAACGCCAAAGGACCGACCGGCATGCCGGCGGCCTTGGCCGCGTTCTCGATCATTGGCGCCGGAACACCTTCGATCAGCATCTTGTAGGCCTCCGACATGTAGCGCAGCACGCAGCGATTAACATAGAAGCCGCGCGTATCGTTGACGACAATCGGCGTTTTCTTGATGGCACGGACAAAGTCGATCGCGGTTGCCAACGCCTTGTCGCCGGTCTTCTTGCCGAGGATGATCTCGATCAGCATCATCTTGTCGACCGGCGAGAAGAAATGGATGCCGATGAAATTCTTCGGCCGCGCCGAATTCCTGGCCAGCGATGTAATCGGTATGGTCGACGTATTCGAGGCGAAGATCGCCGACGGCTTGAGCACAGCCTCGGCCTGTTCGGTGGCACCCTTCTTTACGGCCGAATCCTCGAATACCGCCTCGACCACAAGATCGCAGCCGGCGAGATCCGCATAGTCGGCCGTCGGCGTGATTAGCGACAGCAACTGATACTTGTCCTGCGGCTTGGCACGGCCCTTCTTTACCTGATCCGAGATCAGGTTGTCGGAATGCGCCTTGCCCTTGGCGGCGGACTCCATGTCGCGGTCGAGCAGCACCACCGGAATGCCGGCCTTGGCCGTCACATAGGCTATACCGGCGCCCATGAAGCCGGCGCCGAGTACGCCGATCTTCTTGAACTTCGTTTCCGGCACACCGGCCGGGCGGCGCGCGCCCTTGTTCAGTTCCTGCAGCGACACGAACAGCGAACGGATCATCGCTGCCGCTTCCCTGGTCTGCATGATCTCGGTGAAATAGCGTTGCTCGATCCGCAAGGCGGTGTCGAACGGCACCAACAGGCCCTCATAGACGCATTTCAGGATGGCGGCAGCGGCGGGATAATTGCCATAGGTTTCTCGGCGCAGAATGGCGATGGCCGGCGGCCACAGATTGGCACCGGCCACCGAATAGATCGGGGCGCCGGGCAGCTTGAAGCCCTTTTCATCCCATGGCGCCACCGGTTTCAAGCCGTTCCTGATCATCGCCTTGGCGGTTTCGACCAGCTTGTCCGGCTCGGCAATCTCATGGATCAGGCCCATCGACTTGGCCTTCTGAGGCGACAGCGTCTGGCCGGACGTCAGCATTTGCAGCGCCTGCTGCTGGTCGGTCAGCCGTGGCACGCGCTGGGTGCCGCCGGCCCCCGGAAAAATGCCGATCTTCACTTCGGGAAGCGCCATCCTCACTTTGTCTGAATCGGCCGCGACACGGCCATGGCAGGCGAGCGACAATTCGAACGCGCCACCCATGCATGTGCCGTTGATCGCCGAAACCCATGGCTTTCCCGAAGTTTCCAGCTTACGGAACAGGCCGTTCATGGTGCCCGCATTGTCGAACAGCGCCTTGGTCTCCTTCTCCGGGTCCTTCGCCTTGTCGGCGGCGAAGGTCGCCAGCATCTTCTGCAGCATGGTGATGTCGGCGCCGCCCGAGAACGTATCCTTGCCGGAGGTGATCACCGCGCCCTTTATCGCTGCATCGCTCGCCACTTTGTCGACGATGGTATTCAGTTCGAGCATCACCTCCTCGGTGAAGACGTTCATCGAACGGTCCGGCATGTCCCAGGTGACCAGCGCAATGCCGTCGGCGTCGATGTCGAGGGTGAAATTGGTGTAGCTCATCATCTCTCTCCGTCAGACGCGTTCGATGATCGTTGCAGTGCCCATGCCGGCGCCGATGCAAAGCGTCACCAGCGCGGTGTTGAGGTCGCGGCGTTCCAATTCGTCCAGCACCGTACCGAAGATCATCGCACCGGTGGCGCCGAGCGGATGGCCCATGGCGATGGCCCCACCATTGACGTTGATCCGGTCATGCGGAATGTCGAAAGCCTGCATGTAGCGCAGCACCACCGAAGCGAAGGCCTCGTTGAGCTCGAACAGGTCGATGTCCGACAGCCTCATCTTCGCCCGCTTCAACAGCTTCTCGGTGACGTCGACGGGGCCGGTCAGCATCAGCACCGGTTCGGAGCCGATATTGGCGAACGCACGGATGCGTGCGCGCGGCTTGAGGCCGAGCGTCTTTCCCGCCTTTTTCGAGCCGAGCAGCACGGCCGCCGCGCCATCGACGATGCCGGAGGAATTGCCGGCATGGTGGACGTGGTTGACCTGTTCCACCTCGGGATGCTTCTGCACGGCGACGGCGTCGAAGCCGCCCATTTCGCCGGGCATGACGAAGGACGGGTTGAGCGCGGCCAGCGACTGCATGTCGGTCGAGGGCCGCATATGTTCGTCATGGTCGAGAATGGTCAGGCCGTTCTGGTCCTTGACCGAGATCACCGAATTCTTGAAGCGGCCCTCGCCCCACGCCTTGGCGGCACGCTTCTGGCTTTCGACTGCGTAGGCATCGACGTCGTCGCGCGAAAAGCCGTATTTGGTGGCGATCAGGTCGGCCGAGATTCCTTGCGGCACGAACCAGCCGGGCAGGCCGACCGATGGGTCCATGAACCAGGCGCCGCCGGAGGCGCCCATGCCGACGCGCGACATCGATTCGACGCCACCGGCAATGACGATCTCGTCGGCGCCCTGCGCGATCTTGGCGGCGCCGAAATTGATGGCGTCGAGGCCCGAGGCGCAGAAGCGCGATATCTGCATGCCAGGCGCCTTGGTGTCGTAGCCGGCCTCGAAAGCGGCGGCACGTGGAATGACCGCACCCGCCTCGCCAACCGGATCGACACAACCGAAGATGATGTCGTCGACGGTGCCGGTGTCCAGCCCGTTGCGATCGCGGATGGCCTCGAGCACCTTGGCGCCGAGCCGCACCGCCGGCACTTCGTGCAGCGAGCCATCCTTCTTGCCCCTGCCGCGCGGCGTGCGCACGGCATCATAGACATAAGCTTCGGCCATTTTCCTGCTCCTTGGGTTTGCTGAAACTCGCTCAGAGCGAGCGCCCGATCAGCAATTTCATGATCTCGTTGGTGCCGCCGTAGATGCGCTGGACGCGGGCGTCGCGGAACATGCGCGCAATCGGATATTCATTCATGTAGCCATAGCCGCCATGCAATTGAAGGCATTCGTCGACTACTTTTCCTTGCAGGTCCGACAGCCAGTATTTGGCCATAGACGCGGTCACCGGGTCGAGGCCGCCGTTAATGTGGCGGGCAACGCAGTCATTATAGAAGACGCGGCCGATGGTCGCCTCGGTCTTCAATTCGGCAAGTTTGAACTGGGTGTTCTGGAATTCGATGATGGCCTTGCCGAAGGCCTTGCGCTCCTTGACGTAGTCGATGGTAAGCGCCAGCGCCCGCTCGACCATGGCGATAGCAGTGGTGCCGATCTGCAGCCGCTCCTGCGGTAATTGCTGCATCAACTGGACGAAGCCCTGGCCTTCCTCGTTGCCGAGCAGGTTCGAGGTCGGCACACGCACGTCGTTGAAGAACAGTTCCGACGTGTCGTTGGCCTTGAGGCCGATCTTGTCGAGGTTGCGGCCGCGCTCGAAACCTTCCACCTCGTCAGTCTCGACGACGATCAGCGAGATGCCCTTGGCGCCCTTCTCAGGATCGGTCTTGGCAACGACGATGATGAAATTGGCGAGCTGGCCGTTGGTGATAAAGGTCTTCGAGCCGTTGAGCTTGTACTGGTTGCCGTCCTTTTCGGCGCGCGTCTTGACGCTCTGAAGGTCGGAGCCCGCACCGGGCTCGGTCATGGCGATGGCGCCGATCAGCTCGCCGGTCGCCAGCCTCGGCAGCCACTTCTTCTTCTGCTCCTCCGAGCCGTAGTGGAGGATGTAGGGGGCAACGATCGAATTGTGCAGGCCAATGCCGAACCCGTCGACGCCGACATGGCCGATCGCCTCGATGATGGCGCTCTCATGCGCGAAGGTGCCGCCCGATCCGCCATATTCCTCCGGCATCGAGGCGCAGAGCAGGCCGGCAGCACCCGCCTTCAGCCAGCTCTCGCGGTCGACCATTTCGTTCTTCTCGAATTCGTCGTAACGCGGCGCGATCTCTTCCGACATGAAGCGGTGCGCCATGTCGTAAAGCATGCCGACCTCGTCCGCCGCCCAGGCGGGCTTGGGAAGGCCGAGGATTTCGGCGGGGTGGGTCATGGTTTCTCCCTCGCGCCAACGTTCTCCTCCCCCTCGAGGGGAGGGTAGCCGCGAAGCGGCCGGGTGGGGTCGCCGATGACGTGCTCGACCTTGTCTTTTACAACCTGCGCCATATGCCACGGCATTGCGATCATTTTCCTCCAAGGCATGCACCAGAATGGAGGTCGGCGCACTGCACGCAGGACCCCTCCCGGCCCTTCGGGCCACCCTCCCCTCGAGGGGAGGGGAACGCCGAAGCTAGAACGCTTCCGCCGGCAGTGCCATCAATGTGTCGGCACCGCTGGAGATGCGGGCAAGATGCGCCGACGTCTCCGGCATGATCCGCTCTATGAAGAAGCGCGCCGTCACCAGCTTGTTGTCGTAGAAAGACGAAGCGCCGTCGGCGCCATTCGCCAATTTCGCTGCGGCCACCCTGGCCATCTGCGCCCACATATAGCCCAGCGCCACCAGGCCGAAGAGATGCATGTAATCGGTCGAGGCGGCACCGGCGTTATCGGGCTTGGCCATGCCGTTCTGCACCAGCCACATCGTCGCCGTCTGCAGATCGTTGAGGCCCTTCTTCAGCGCCTTGGTGAAGGGCGCCATCGTCTCGTCGGTGCGGTTTTCCTCGCAGAACTCTCCGACTTCCTTAAAGAAAGCCTGGACCGCGCGGCCGCCATTCAAGGCCAGCTTGCGGCCGACGAGGTCGAGCGCCTGGATGCCGTTGGCACCCTCATAGATCATGGCGATGCGCGCATCGCGGACGAACTGGCTCATGCCGTGCTCTTCTATATAGCCGTGGCCGCCGAAGACCTGCTGCGCCATTACCGCATGATCGAACCCCTTGTCGGTGAGCACGCCTTTGACCACCGGCGTCATCAGGCCGGTGTAGTCGTCTGCGACCTGGCGATCTTTGTCGTCACCGGAGCGGTGAGCGATGTCGGACTTGATCGCCGTCCACAGCGCCAGCGCGCGGCCGGCCTCGTTGAAAGCCTTCATGGTCATCAGGCTGCGGCGGATGTCCGGATGGACGATGATCGGATCGGCCTTCCTGTCCGGCGCCTTCGGCCCTGACAGCGAGCGGCCCTGCAGACGATCCTTGGCGTAGGAAACCGCATTCTGGTAGGCAACCTCAGATAGCGAAAGTCCCTGCAGGGCGACGCCAAGCCGCGCCTCATTCATCATGGTGAACATTGCTTTCAGCCCGCCATTGGCCTCGCCGAGCAGCGTGCCTTCAGCGTCGTCGTAATTCATGACGCAGGTCGAGTTGCCATGGATACCCATCTTCTCCTCGATCGAGCCACAGGAGACGGTGTTCTTCTCGCCCGGATTGCCTGAGGCATCGAGCTTGAGCTTCGGCACGATGAACAGCGAGATGCCCTTCACGCCATCCGGCGCGCCCTCGATACGGGCCAGCACCAGGTGGACGATATTGTCCGACATGTCATGCTCGCCGGCCGAGATGAAGATCTTCTGACCGGAGATCCTGTAGGTGCCGTCGCCATTTGGGACGGCCTTGGTGCGCAGCAAGCCAAGATCGGTTCCGCAGTGTGGCTCGGTCAGGTTCATGGTGCCGGTCCAGGCGCCCTCGACCAGCTTCGGCAACCATGTTGCCTTCTGCTCTTTGGTGCCATGGGTGATGATCGCAGCGATCGCGCCTTGCGTCAGGCCGGCATACATCATCAGCGACATATTGGCCGACACCATGTATTCGGCAACCGCAGTGTGCACCGCGTAGGGCAAGCCTTGCCCGCCAAACTCGACAGGTGCCGCGAGCCCCATCCAGCCGCCTTCGCGATACTGGTCGAAAGCTTCCTTGAAGCCTTTCGGCGTCGTTACCGAACCGTCGTCATGGCGCATGCAGCCTTCCACGTCGCCAACGCGGTTCAGCGGCTGCATCACGTTTTCGGCGAGCTTCGCGCCCTCGGCAAGGATGGCCTCGAGCACATCCGGCGTCGCGTCGGAAAATCCGGGAAGATTGGAATAACGCCGATATCCCAGCACTTCGTTCAGCACGAACAGCGTGTCCCGGACCGGCGCTCTGTAGATCGGCATGCGTTTCCTCCACCATGCGGTCTTGGCCCCGAAATCAGCCCCAGCATATGAGGATGGCAGACGGACCAACGTTGTGGTCGAGATAACAAATATTGACGTTTGCGTAAACGTCAATTCGGCGGTGCGTCAAATTTTCCCCCGCGCGCCAGGACGACAAACGACAAAGCACGGCAAACGACGAAGAACCGCGCACCGAAAGCCACGCGGCTCTTATTCGTCACAAATCGAAAGCTTAGTTTAGCTCGCTACGCTGGCCTGCGGCGTCGAGCGCTCGATCAGCATTTGCCGGACGGTCGACATCGAAGCACTCAGTTCGCTGATGGCGTCGTCGATCAGCGCCCGCTGCTTCTGCAGACGGGCAAGCTGCTTCTCCGACTTGTCGAGCGCCAGCCGCAATTGCTTGGTGTTGGAGCCGTTCGGATCATAGAGGTCCATCATCTGCTTGACGTCGCGCAGCGAGAACCCGACCTTGCGGCCAAGCAGGATCAGCTTCAGCCGGGCCCTGTCGCGGCGTGTATAGAGACGGGTCGAGCCGTCGCGCTGCGGGTTGAGCAGACCCTTGTCCTCATAGAAACGCAGCGTACGCAGCGTCACTCCGTATTTCTTGGCCATTTCGCCGATGCGGACAAGCTCTTCACCGGCTTCGCTCGACATATCGTTGGTGTTGGCCGCGGCTTGGCCGGGCGAAATAAGTTTCATGGTCACTGGCTTTCCCCGTCTGGTGGCGTCGCGGTCGCGGACCTTGCGTCGCCTGAGTGAAAGCGGGGGCGTGCTTCCACTCGTGGTTTCAACAAACAAATCGCAAACGGCGTAATCCGCTCATTTACGTTTACGTCAATTCTATATCGATAGCCGCCTCACCACGCAAGAGCGTTCTGGTCTTGCAACTTTATGCCGCAGCACCAGCGGACAACCTAAAAGGTCGTTGCCGATTTCGGGAGCGATCATGCGGCTGATCAAAATTCTACAACGTCTTTTGCGCGTCCAAAAAAGACACCCGGCGCCGTCGGCGGCCAGCCGACAAAGTTGCAACTTCTTAAGCTTGGTTAACGCGTTGTTTACCACGTTGGGGCGAAATGTGCGCATGTCGGTTACCCGTGTCTATCCTGTACTGAATTTTTCACGGTTTTTCGGAGCGCGGATGAGACCCGGGAAGCTCGTCTTCCACTGCAACAAGCCAAGCAGTCGCCTTCGTCCCGGCAGGACTTTGGGAACCTGGTGAAAGCCAGCAATTCTGAAACGGGCGCATTGATGAACAGCAAGCGGTCCTACCTCGATACACTCAACGCCGGCAGGCAACGCCGGCCGCACACGACGCTTGAAGAGCTCAACCGCTCCCTGGAAACTCTGGAGCAGCGGCTGGAGCGGACGCGCGAGGAGACGGCAAGCCACCCCGATCCGCGCCGACCAGCGGCAGAACCACGCTATCCCAGCGCCCAACCCTATGGCCAGCAGCGCCGGTATGAGGATCCACGCGCGCAGCGGCCGAAAGGTCCAGCAGCGGCTTTCGACCAGAATTACCAGGCGATCGCCCGCGATATCGACCGGGTGCGCGGCCAGGAGGACAGCGTCGCCCTAGCCGGCAAGATCGCCGGGGAATTGCGCGGCCTGCGCGAAGACTTGCGCCAGCAGATGACCTCCGGCCTGCAACGCGAGTTCGAGGTACTGCGCAAGAATATTGGGCGAGCCTTCCAGTCAAATGGCGGCGGCAAAGGCAGCGCCGAACTCAGCGTCGAATTCGAGCGGCTTTCCGGCGCCATCCAGACACTGGCCGAAAAAAGCGACGACAGAAGCGTCAATATGCTGCGGCTCGAGCTTGAGCAGGTCAAAGCCGCGCTCGATACGCTGGCGCGCGAGGAGAGCGTGCAGGCGGTCGGACGCCGCTGGGACGATTTCGACCGCCGCTGGAACGCTTTCGAGGATCGCGTCGAGGCCGATCAGCGCAAGCGTTCCGATGCACCCGGCCTGTCGGCGCTGACGGAGCGGCTCGAACAGATCAGCAATGCCGTCAGCAATCTGCCGGAATCGCTGTCGCTGCGCTCGCTCGAGGAAAAGGTCCGCACGCTTGCCGGAGCGGTCGACCATTTCGCCCGCCAGCAGGACAATCGCGGCGGCGACACATTCAGTCAGATCGACGAGCGGCTCGACGAGATTTCCCGCGCGATCGTCGCCTCGACGGTTGCCGCGCAAGCCAATTCGTTCGACCCCGAGCCCTTCGAACGCATCGAGAAGCGGATCGATTCACTGGCCCAGCAAATCGAAGAAGTGTCGCAGGATCGTCCGGGTCGGGAGGTCATTGACCGTCTCAACACATTGTCGAGCCGCGTGGATGAACTGGCCGGCCGAGCCAATCTGCCGGAACAGGCGATGGAGCGCCTTGCCAGGCAAGTCGCGCTTATTGCCGACAAGATCGACCACGCACCTGCCATGCCCGACGCCGACTACATCTTCCAGGGGCTCGAGCAGCGCTTCGACGTGCTGTCCAGCATGATGGAACGTCGTCAGGGCGACGCAATCGAACAAGGCAACATGCTGTTTCGCGACCTTGAGCGCCGGTTGGACGAGGTCGCCGACAGGCTGGACCAGCGCATGCCGCAGGTCGATAGCGCCGGCATTATGGATGCCATCGACGCCCGCTTCACCGCACTGGCCAAGCGGATTGAGACGCGCGTTCCAGATCCCGCCAACGAGGCGGCGATCCGTGGCCTGGAGAGCCGGCTCGAAGACATCTCAAGCCGGCTGGATTCGTCCGCGGCGCAGGTCGCCAGCATCGACCCAGCGTTGATCCGCAGCCTTGAAGCGCAGGTCGCCGGCCTGACGGCGCATCTTTCCAAGCCCGGCACGCCGCTGCCGGAATTCGACGACATCAGCCCGCGTCTCAACGAAATCGAGAAGTCGCTGGCCGGAACCCGCGATTCCATCCTCGGCGCGGCGCGCGAGGCGGCTGAGAGCGCCGTCCGCTCACTGGCCGGATCAAGCGCCAACACGGCGGCCGTTACCGGCCTCGCCCAGGACCTGAAGACGCTCGAGGCACTGACGCGCCGTTCGGACGAGCGCAATTCGAGAACGTTCGAGGCTATCCACGATACGCTGCTCAAGATCGTTGACAGGCTTGGTTCATTGGAGACGGGCGAACCGGCAAGCGCGGAGTTGAGCAAGCGTTTCGGCCGGCCATCCAAGATCTCGGTGCAGGACGCACCGTCGATGGACCTCGACCAGCCGCTGCCGTTGACGGGCAGCATGGCCGATCTCGACGGCCGCGCCGCGGCGCTCGTGCGCGACGAGCCAGGTCCGCGTACGCCAGCCGAGGCCGCCGCCGCAGCAGCCCTGGCGGCTCTCGGTTCAGACACGACGCGTGAAAAAACCGAGCAAGGCGGCGGCAGGAAATCGATGTTAGGCGGGCTGGCGCGCGCCTTGAAGGGCAAGAAGGACGCCGAGATGCCGCCGCTTGCAGGCTCGGCGCAGAGCGCCGAGATACCGAGCGTCGATCTCGACGAGCCCCTCGACCCCAAGCTCGCCAACCGGCCACTGGAACCCGGCTCCGGCGCACCCGACCTCAGCGCCATCATGAAGCGCGTGCGCGACGAGCGCGGGCAGCCGACCCGGGAAGGCGGCGCTGAGGCGGCGAAATCGGACTTCATCGCGGCAGCCAGACGGGCTGCGCAAGCGGCGGCCGCCGAGGCGGACGCCCTCAAGCGCCAGTCGACGATGAAAGGCCCGGTCAAGGCACTCAGGATCGGCGACCTGCTCAAGGCGCGACGCAAGCCGATCCTGATGGGGGCAATCGCCATCATGCTGGCGCTTGCCGGCCTGCAACTGGGCAAAGCCTTCTTCTCCGACCCGGTCGAAGTCACCAACAATGAGGCGGCACCGGCCGTGGCCGTACAGCCGGTGGAAACCGCTTTGGCCAGCATTGCCAGCGAGCCGAAGGCGGACGCGCAGACGACAACACAGGAGAGCGCGCCGTCGCCCACGGTCAGGCAGGCAGAGCCATCCGCATCGATGACCAAGGACGACACGGCGGCGCAAACCGGCCCCGCTACACCGGCAGCCGAGACATCGACGGCGCCCTCGGCTTCTGCGGCGCCCGCTGACCTGGCGGCGCAAGACACCGCGGCCGCGGTGCCCGCGCCGGCAGCGGCGACGGCCAGCGACGCCGAGCCAATGGCTGCCGCGCCTGCTATAGCCACCGCTGCGACGCAGGACACGACCGGCACGGTGCCGCCGGCGGATGCTGCCGCGGCAGGCGTTGCCAAGATCGACGTTCCGGCCGATGCCGGTCCGGCCGCCCTGCGCGATGCAGCGGCCGGCGGCGACGCCAAGGCGCTGTTCGAGATCGGCTCGCGCTACGCCGAGTCTCGCGGCGTCAAAGAAGACATGGCGGCGGCGGCCAAATGGTATGAGAAAGCTGCCGAACTCGGTTTCGCACCGGCAGAATACCGCATCGGCAATTTCTACGAGAAGGGCATCGGCGTCGCACGCGACATCAAGAAAGCGAAAACCTGGTACCAGCTTGCCGCAGCGCAGGGCAATGCCAGCGCGATGCACAATCTTGCCGTGCTGTTTGCGATGGCGGCGGATGGCGTGACCGACAATGAATCGGCAGCGCGCTGGTTCCAGGCGGCGGCGGATCTCGGTGTCAAGGATAGCCAGTTCAATCTCGGCATCCTCGCGGCGAAGGGCGTCGGCATGAAGCAGAACCTCGAGGAGAGCTACAAATGGTTCGCACTCGTCGCCAAGACCGGCGACAAGGATGCGGCGGCCAAGCGCGACGAGATCGCCAAGGCGCTGAGGCCCGAGCAGCTGGAGCGTGCGCGGGCCGCGGCTGAACTGTGGAAGACCAAGCCGCTCGATCCAGCCGCCAATTCGGCCGACGTTCCTGAATCGTGGCAGGACGGCACACCGCAGACGACCGCCGGCATCGACATGAAGAAAGCGGTCCAGAACATCCAGCGCATTCTCAACAAGAACGGCTACGAGGCCGGCAATCCCGACGGCATGATGGGCCAGAAAACCAAGAACGCGATCATGGCCTTCCAGGCCGACAACGATATGAAGGCAACCGGCGCGATCGACGAAAAGCTGGTCAAGGCGCTGCTTGCGCGTAAATAACGGCGGATGCGTCGTTTCCGCGACGCCCTTGCCACAGATTTGCCTGTTAACTGATTGAGTTGTTTTTTGTTTCGGCGGTGCGGCGAAGTTTGACTTCACGGCCCGGCCGGCGCAAGAACGAGATAGCCTTCTGACGCAAAATGCCCGCAACGGTTGCATTCGCCAGGAGGCAAACTGATCGAGACTGACGGGTGGGCATCTATCTCCCGATCGCGGAAATTTCCGTCAACATCTTCGTGCTGCTGGCCATGGGTGCGGCGGTGGGTTTCCTGTCGGGCATGTTCGGCGTGGGCGGCGGCTTTCTCATTACGCCGCTGCTGATCTTCTACAACATACCGCCGGCAATTGCGGTCGCCACCGGCGCCAACCAGGTCATCGCTTCCTCCTTCTCCGGCGCCCTGTCGCACATGAAGCGCGGCACGCTCGACTTCAAGCTCGGCGGCGTGCTTTTAGCCGGCGGCATCGTCGGCTCGACCGGTGGCATCTATGTCTTTGCGCTCCTGCGCCGGCTCGGCCAGCTCGACCTGTTCATCTCGCTGCTCTACGTCGTGCTGCTCGGCACCGTCGGCGGACTGATGCTGGTCGAGAGCGTCAATGCGCTGCGCGCCACTCGCAGCGGCGCCGCACCGGTGTTGAAGAAATCCGGCCAGCATAATTGGATCCACCGCCTGCCGCTGAAGATGCGGTTCAGGGCCTCGAAGCTCTTCGTCAGCGTCATTCCGGTGCTTGGGCTGGGCGCGGCGATTGGCTTCCTGTCCTCGATCATGGGCGTCGGCGGCGGCTTCATCATGGTGCCGGCCCTGATCTACCTTTTGAAAGTGCCGACCAACGTCGTCATAGGCACCTCGCTGTTCCAGATCATCTTCACCTCGGCTTACACCACGCTGGTCCACGCCACCACCAACCAGACGGTCGACGTCATGCTCGCCTTCCTGTTGATGGCAGGCGGCGTCGCCGGCGCGCAATATGGCGCCAAGGCTGGTCAGAGGCTGCGGGGCGAGCAACTCAGGGCGCTGCTGGCGCTGCTCGTGCTGGCGGTAGCCATCCGGCTTGCCATCGATCTTTTCGTCACGCCGCCCAATCTCTATTCTCTGTCCGGCGTGGGCCTGAGCTGATGGCCGGCCTAAGGACGCTCGCGGCCGCCGCCTTGCTGTCGCTGCTGGCTGCTGCGCCACCGGCGAAGGCGCAGGTGCCACTAACCGAAAACATCCAGATCGGCCTTTCCACCGACAATGTCTCGATTACCGCCGGCTTTTCCGGCGCCGACCTGACCATTTTCGGCTCACTGGAAAATGCCGATCCGCTTGTCGCACGGCAAGGGCGCTACGACGTGATCGTCGTGCTGGAAGGCCCGGCTCGGCCGGTCGTCGTGCGCCGCAAGGACCGGGTGCTCGGCGTCTGGGTCAATCTGGAGTCGGAGACCTTCAAAAACGTACCTGTCTCCTATTCGGTGGCGACGACGCGGCCGCTGCAGGACGTCACCGATCCGAACAGCTACAAGCAGCTGTCGCTTGGCGCCTCCAACCTCTATTTGCAGCCGGCCGACGCGGAGGACAGCCCGGCGACAATCGAGGAGTTCACCGCCGCGCTGCGCGAACGCAAGGCGGCGACCGGCCTCTACAGCGAGAATGTCGGCGGTGTGCAGTTCCTGTCGCAGAACCTGTTCCGCGCCACCGTCAGGCTCGCCCCAAACGTTCCGGTCGGCACCCATAAGGCCCGCGCCTTCCTGTTCAAGAGCGGCCTGTTCATCAAGGAAAGCTCCGCCCAGCTCGAAATCCGCAAGTCCGGTTTCGAACAGTCGATCTTCCGCGTCGCGCACGACTATTCCTTCCTCTACGGTGTCTTTGCCGTATCGCTGGCCATGCTGACCGGCTGGCTCGGAAGACTGGTGTTCAGGAAAGACTGAACTCTCGTAAAAGTGGTTTCCCTTTCCGAGGGTATGGGTTAGACCGCGACCCCCGGCCCGGCCGGACACGAGCTGCTGCTCCCCAAATCAGAAATACAGGAACGCACGATGCGACCAGCATTCGCCGGGATCGACTTCGGCACTTCGAATTCCACCGTAAGCGTGGTCAGGAACGGGCAGCCGCGGCTGGTGGCGTTGGAAGACGGCCAGGTCACGCTGCCCAGTGCGGTATTCTTCAATTTCGAGGACACCTGACCTGCCACGGGTAATTTCCTCCATCTGAGATTAGAGTCCGGCCTCGATTGAAGGACGGACAGATGAAGAGAAAGCGGTTTACGGAAGAGCAGATCATCGC
>NZ_JAMYPT010000021.1:0-92934 GCF_040320505.1 Mesorhizobium sp. M0678
TTCTCGGCCTCCTCCTCGAACACTTCGATGAACAGCCGCCCGATGGTCTTGCGCTTCTTCTCGGGGTCCGACTCGCCCTCGAGCGCGCCGATGAAACGGTCCGAAGCGTCGACCAGGATCAGCGGCAGATTGTAATGCTGGCGAAACATCTCCACCACGCCTGATGCCTCGTCCTTGCGCATCAGACCGTGGTCGACAAGGATGCAGGTGAGCTGGTCGCCGACCGCCTCATGGATCAGCAAGGCCGCGACCGAGGAATCGACGCCGCCCGACAGCGCGCAGATCACCTTGCCCTTGCCGACCTGTTTGCGGATCGTCTCGACCGCGTGCTCGCGGTAGGCGCGCATCGTCCAGTCGCCTTCGATGCCGGCGATGTTGTGGACGAAGTTGCGGAGCAGCCTGGCGCCGTCCGGCGTATGCACCACTTCGGGGTGGAACATGAGGCCGTACATTTTGCGCTCGACATTGCCGAAGATGGCGAAGGGCGAGCCCTCCGATTTTCCGAGCACCTCGAACCCCTTCGGCAGGGAGATGACGCGATCGCCATGGCTCATCCACACCTGATGGCGCTGGCCGGGCGCCCACAGGCCCTCGAACAACGGGCTGTCCTCGGCGATCTCGACGAAGGCGCGGCCGAATTCGCGGTGGTCGGAGCTTTCGGCGACGCCGCCCATCTGCACGCACATCGCCATCTGGCCATAGCAGATGCCGAGCACCGGCACGCCGGCATCGAAGACGATCTGCGGCGCGCGCGGGCTGCCGATGTCGCCGGTCGAGGCCGGGCCGCCGGACAGGATCACCGCCTTCGGATCGATGCGCTTGAACGCCGCCTCGGCCGACTGGAAGGGCACGATCTCGGAAAAGACGCCGGCCTCGCGGATGCGGCGGGCGATCAGCTGGGTGAACTGGCTGCCGAAATCGACAATCAGGACGGTGTCGGGATGATTGGCTGTTTTCATGGCGAGCGTTTAGAGAAAGAAACGAGTCGGCGCAATGGGTTGTGAGGTCGCGCTTTCACTTCGATTCCGGTGTGTCGTCCTGAACGCCAGAGGCTTTGTCCAATGCATCCGTTTGCGTTGTATCGAGCGACTGCAAGGCGCCCATCAGCGCCGCGAAACGCTCGTGACCAAGGCGGGCAACATAGCTCCGTTCGATCTGCAGCTTGATGCGGTCGCCATCGCGCAGGGCGTCCAGGCCCTTGCGGGTGTAGCGCACAAGCTTGCCGCGACCGTCTTGCGGATCGGGCAGACGCTGCAACACACCTTCCGTCTCCAGGCCATCGAGCAATTGCTGAATCGCCTGCTTTGAGATCGCCGAGCGCTCGATCAGCGCCGACTGGCGCATGCCGCCGCGCGGGATGTGTCCAAGCAGGCCGGCACGCGCTTCGGTGAACCAGTGATGGCCGGCAGCGCGCATCGCAGCGGCGAACTCGGTCTGCCAGGCGCGGCTCGCCTGCCACAGCCGCCAACCTATGTGATCCGGCAGCGCTTCAGGTTTTTCGTCAAGGCCCTTGACCAAATTCTTCTCGCCCGATACATAGTCAAGCATCTTGACTACTAGTTCACTCTAAGTGGCGATGCCGGTCAAGGCAATCGGCGACTTCAATTCAGGAGGAAATCATGGCAGCACTTCAGAAGGAAACCCTTGCAATGCTCATTCCGGGCATGACCCATGTGTTGGAACGAAACGGCAAGGAGGCTTACGTCTATTTTGAAAGCGAGGGTGCCGCGCACATGCTGCTCGACGATGGCGAGGCGCGAAGCGGGCGCTGGCGGATGCTCGATGACGGTTATGTCGCCGACTGGGACACCGGCGCGACCGGACGCTGGACCCTCGATCACGAGCCCGGGTCAGTCACTTACATCAATCGCGACAACGCCGTTCGCTTCAGGATGATCGGCGTGCTGTTCGGCAACGCTAAGAAGCTGCCGCCCCAACAAGCTTGAAGTCGATCGCGCCCGAGGCGATCGCCTGTTCCAGCAGTTGCACCGCCGCGGCCAGCTTCTCGTCGATGACGTGCAGATATTCGGTCCAGTCGCCGACATGCCTCAGATCGGCTGCCCCGTCGGAAATGCCGCGCAGGCCGATAAGCGGCACGTCGAACAGCTGGCAGGCGCGCAGGCAGGCGAAGGTCTCCATATCGACCATGTCGGCGGCGATCGCGTCGTAGGCGGCGCCGGAGACGATTGCCGCCCCGGTCGACAGCGTCGCCTGTCTGACGCCTGGTATCCTGAACGGCAGCGGCACGCTGACAGGCAGGTCGAGGAACGGCGTGGCGCCCTTCTCGAACCCGAGGGGCGAGGCGTCCATGTCGCGGTAGGCGACTGAAACGGCCTGGTAGATTTCCGTCTGCTCCAGCGTCCGGCTGCCCGCCGACCCGAGCGACACGACTAGATCGGGCAGCGCCATCCCGGCATGCAGCCGGGATAGTTCGGCGCTGAGTCCGACGCCGGCCTCGACCGGTCCGACGCCGGTCAGCAGCGGCGTGAACAGCCGCTGCAGGTGTGGACCGTATTCGGCTTCGGCCGCCATGACGAAGAGAACGGATCTGCCGGAGATCGGGGTGAGCTCACCAGGTGTCTTGCCGGCCATGATCGTCCATCCTCCCCTGCCCGTTCCTCAGCCCTCGATGCCGTCGCGGCCGAGCACTGTCATCATCGTTCCGGTCATCGTGGCGATCAGCTTGGCCTCGCCGTCGACGGCGAACGCATAGGCCTGGCCGTCGGCGACGATGATGGTGCGGCCGGGCTTGGTAACCGAGCCGCGAAACAGGAAACGCTCGCCCCTGCCCGGCGCCAGCAGATTGACCTTGAACTCGATGGTCAGCACGCCGGAATTTTCCGGCATCAGCGAGAATGCCGCATAGCCGCAGGCCGAGTCGAGAGCCGTCGAAATGACGCCGGCATGGAGAAAGCCGTGCTGCTGCGTCAATGCCGCAGAATAGGGCATTTCGATCTCGATGATGCCGGGCGTCACCAGCGTCACCTCGGCGCCAATCGTCATCATCGCGTTCTGGCGCGCGAAGGACGTCCTGACGCGGTCCTCGTAATCGGGAGCAGGAACGATCTTTGCTGCCATGGCCGTCGCCCTTCGTTTCTCGACAAATCTTATTGCAAAGGCATTTATCGCAGAGGGGTGGGCGGCAGGCAATCGCAAATGCTGCACTGCAGCATTCGGCTTAGCCCTGTATCGATGGCAACGATTCAGCCGGCCCGCCGCAGCGCGCAGAAGTAAAAGCCGTCGGTGCCGCTCAGCAACGGCGACAGCGAAATGCCGCCCGCAGCGCCTATCCGCATTGCCGCTTCGTGGCCCGCAAAACGGCTGTCCCAAAGCTGGCGGTGATCGAGCGGGACAAAACCGGGATGGCGGTCCCGGAAGGCCGAAACCTGGTCGCCATTCTCCTCGTCGAACACCGAACAGGTGATGTAGACCAGCAGGCCGCCGGGTTTGACGAAGTCCCTGGCGGCATCGAGTATCGTCTCCTGCTCGCCCTTGCGGGCGTCGAGCTGTCTTTGCGTCAGCCGCCATTTGGCATCCGGCCGGCGCCGCCAGGTGCCGCTGCCGGTGCAGGGCGCATCGATCAGGACGATGTCCATATGCTTGCCGAGCGGCGCGAGTTCGGCCGGCTTGGTGACGATCTGCACATTGCGGTTTTCCGAGCGGCGGATGCGGTCGAAGATCGGCGCCAGCCTTGCCTTCTCCGCATCGTGAGCGAAGATCTGGCCTCGATTATCCATCGCCGCGGACAGCGCCAGCGTCTTGCCGCCGGCGCCGGCGCAAAAGTCGAGCACCTGCATTCCAGGCTCGGCGCCGGCCAGTTCAGCCGCAATCTGCGAACCCTCGTCCTGGACCTCGAACCAGCCTTTCTGGAAGGCCGGCTCGGCCTGCACGTTCGGGTGCCTGCCGTCGCCTTCGATCGGCGGGATGCGGATACCGTGCGGCGCGATCCGGGCAGGCTTGGCGCCGGTCTCCGCCAGTTCCGCCAGCACCTTGCCGCGATCGGCCTTCAGCGTGTTGACCCTGAGGTCGAGCGGCGGGCGTGTCGCCAGCGCGGCACCCTCTTCCACCCAGGCCGTGCCGAACGCCCGTTCGAACAGCGGCATGCACCAGTCGGGGATGTCTGCCCTGACGGCCGGCGGCGCATCGGCAAGCCGGCGACCGCCGAGCGTTGTCAGTTCGTCGGCGGTAAGCAGCGGCGGCGCGAACTTGTCGCCCTCGAGCGCCTCGTTCAGCGACTGCGCCGTCTGGCCCCATTCGAGCAGCAGCGCGCCGAAGCCGATGGCGCGCGGCGTGTCCTCGCCGAGCAGCCAGCCTGCGGAGCGCTTGCGGCGCAGCGCGTCGTAGACGATGTTGCCGATCGCGGCACGGTCGCCGCCACCGGCGAAGCGGTGCGACAGGCCCCAGTCCTTCAGCGCATCGGCCACCGGCCGGTGACGCCGGCCAATATCGTCAAGCACTTCGATGGCTGCCGCCAGCCGCCCGCCCAGTCTCATTGTCGTCTTCCATTACTCAGCAAATTAATTCCGGCCCTGCTCTTAGAGCTTTTCGTGCCCTGATTGAAACAGTTCTGTTTCGCCGACGGCGAGACGATCCATGCGGAGGGGTGACGAATGTGGGTTGGTGCATCGCGAGCCGCCGCCACCAAGCGGGCGCCGGCATGCGGTACGAAACAATTCGATCAATATATTATATGTTTCTAATGTGCGTGTCTGGTGCTCACAAGCATAGCGGCTTGCGCAACTGCTCTGCTTTGCAAGTTTTCCGGTTGCGAATACTCTTTGCGCGGTGATTCGCGTCGCAGAAAAAGCGGAGCCGCGGGTCGATACGAGGAGAGGGCAATGAAAACTTATCTGGCGGAAGTTCTAGGCACGTTTCTATTGGTGTTCATCGGCACGGCTTCGGTGGTGACGGGCGGCTTCGGCGGCGCGCTGCCGCTCGGCCAGGAAGGTATCGGTCTGGCGTTCGGCATCGGCCTGATAGCGGCCGCTTACGCGATCGGCCCGATTTCGGGCGCGCATCTCAATCCGGCGGTGACGCTCGGTGTGTTCCTCGCCGGGCGGATGCCGGCCAGGGATGTCATTCCCTATTGGATCGCGCAGGTCATCGGCGCCATCATCGCGTCGCTGGCACTGTGGATCATCGTCTCCGGACAGGTGGGCGGCCACACCGGCGGCTTCGGCGCCAATGGCTGGGATGTGACGAAATGGGGCGTCAGCTCGGCCTTCCTGTGGGAGCTGATCGGCACCTTCACCTTCGTCACGGTGATCCTCGGCGTCACCAACGCCAAGCACACCACGGCCTTCGCCGGCCTGGTCATCGGCCTGACGCTGGCCGGACTACACTTCGCCATCATTCCGGTGACCGGCACATCGCTCAACCCGGCCCGTTCGATCGGACCGGCGCTGTTTTCGGGAACTGCGGCGATCGGCCAGCTCTGGCTGTTCATCGTCGCGCCGCTGATCGGCGGCGCCATTGCCGGCGTGGTCGCCAAGGCCGGTATCTTCGAGAAAGACTGACTTTTCGGAAGCCCAACGAAAAAGGCGCGGGTCGAGACCCGCGCCCTTTTTGTTGCGTCGAGAAATTCGTATGCCCGGATCAGGCCGCGAGGTCAAAACGGTCGGCGTTCATCACCTTGGTCCAGGCGGCGGCGAAATCCCTGACGAACTTCTGCCCGGCGTCGGCCGATCCGTAGACCTCGGCAAGCGCACGCAATTGCGCGTGCGAGCCGAAGATCAGGTCGGCGCGGGTGCCGGTCCACTTGACCGCCCTGGTCTTGCGGTCGCGTGCTTCGTAGACTTCATCGGACCCGGCGGCCGGATCCCAGACCGTGTTCATGGAGAGCAGATTGACGAAGAAATCGTTGGTCAACGTGCCCGGCCTGTCGGTGAACACCCCGTGCTTCGACTGACCGCTGTTGGCGCCGAGCACCCGCAACCCGCCGACGAGCACCGTCATCTCCGGCGCCGTCAAGGTCAGCAGCTGCGCCCGGTCGACCAGCATCGCTTCGACCGACATCGGCGGCTTACCCCTGACATAATTGCGGAAGCCATCGACTTTCGGCTCGAGCGCGGCGAAGGACTGGACGTCGGTCTGTTCCTGTGAAGCGTCCATGCGGCCCGGCGTGAACGGCACCCCCACGTCATGGCCGCCGTCCTTGGCCGCCTTCTCGACCGCGGCGACGCCGCCGAGAACGATCAGGTCGGCAAGCGAGATCTTCTTGCCGCCGGACTGCGAGTTATTGAAGCCCTTCTGGATGCCTTCGAGTGTCTCGAGCACCTTGGCCAGCTGCGCCGGCTGGTTGACCTCCCAATCCTTCTGCGGCGCCAGGCGGATGCGGGCGCCGTTGGCGCCGCCGCGCTTGTCGGAGCCGCGGAAAGTCGAGGCCGAGGCCCAGGCGGTCGAGACCAGTTCGGAAACGGACAGGCCGGAGGCCAGGATCTTCGCCTTCAGCGAGGCGATGTCCTGTTCGCTGACCAGCTCGTGGTCGATTGCCGGTATCGGGTCCTGCCAGATCAGCTCTTCCTTCGGCACGAGCGGCCCGAGATAGCGGACGGCCGGACCCATGTCGCGATGGGTCAGCTTGAACCAGGCGCGGGCAAAGGCATCGGCGAACTGATCAGGATTCTGATGGAACCGCCGCGAGATCTTCTCGTAGGCCGGGTCGACGCGTAGCGCGAGGTCGGTGGTCAGCATCGCCGGCGCGCGGCGCTTCGAGGGATCGTGCGCGTCCGGCACGGTGCCTGCACCGGCGCCGCCCTTCGGCGTCCACTGATGGGCGCCGGCCGGGCTCTTGGTCAGCTCCCATTCGTAGTTGAACAGATTGTCGAAGAAGTTGTTGCTCCATTTGGTCGGCGTCGTGGTCCAGGTCACCTCGAGGCCCGAGGTGATGGCGTCGCCGGCAATGCCGGTGGCATGCTTGCTCGACCAGCCGAGGCCCTGCGCCTCGATGCCGGCGCCTTCCGGCTCCGCCCCGACCAGCGATGCATCACCGGCGCCGTGCGTCTTGCCGAAGGTGTGACCGCCGGCGATGAGCGCCACGGTTTCCTCGTCGTTCATGGCCATGCGAGCGAAGGTCTCGCGAATGTCGCGCGCCGCGGCCAATGGATCGGGCGTGCCGTTCGGCCCTTCCGGATTGACGTAGATCAGCCCCATCTGCACGGCGCCGAGATGGCCGTGAAGTTCGCGGTCGCCGGAATAGCGCTCGTCGGCGAGCCATTTGGTTTCCGATCCCCAGTCGACGTCCTGCTCCGGCTCCCAGACATCGGCGCGGCCGCCGGCGAAGCCGAAGGTCTTGAAGCCCATCGATTCCAGCGCGACGTTGCCGGTGAGGATCAACAGGTCGGCCCAGGAGATTTTCCTGCCGTATTTCTGCTTGACCGGCCACAGCAGCCGGCGCGCCTTGTCGAGATTGGCATTGTCCGGCCAGCTGTTGAGCGGCGCGAAACGCTGCTGGCCGGCGCCGGCGCCGCCACGGCCGTCGCCGATGCGATAGGTACCGGCGCTGTGCCAGGCCATGCGGATGAAGAGCGGGCCGTAATGGCCGAAATCGGCCGGCCACCAATCCTGCGAATCGGTCATCACCTGGTGCAGATCCCTGATCACCGCATCGAGATCGAGGCTCTTGAATTCCTTGGCGTAGTCGAAGTCCTCGTCCATCGGGTCCGAGAGGCTGGACTGCTGGTGGAGGACGCCAAGGTCGAGCTGGTTTGGCCACCAGTCGCGGTTGGTCCTGCTGGCCGATCCATGTGGGACCGGGCATTTGCCGGCGCTGTTGTCGTCGGTTTTCGCGTCCATCTTTGCCTCCGATTTGTTGATTTTCCGGGATTTTGTTGATTTTCCGGGCAGGGCCAGCGGCCGCGCCATCTTGGAATGGTTCCAGACTAGCCCGCCCAGCCGATAAAGACAAATTGCCTTTGCTGTTTATTCTGATAGGTTTTCCTTATGATCGGTTTGACCGTCCGGCAGATGCATTATTTCGAGGCGCTGGCGCAGACGCTGCATTTCGGCCGTGCCGCAAAACTCGCCGGCGTCAGCCAGCCGGCGCTGTCTTCGCAGATCGCCGAGATGGAGCTGCGGCTGAATTGCCGTCTGTTCGAGCGCGGCGGCAAGGTGGTGCGGATGACCGACGAGGCGCAGGTCCTGCTGCCGCGCATCGAGCGCATTCTTGCCGACGTCCGCGACGTCGAGGCGACGGCCCGGCGCGGCCGCCCGGCGCTGGAAGGCCGCTTCCGGCTCGGCATCATCCCGACGGTGGCGCCCTATCTCCTGCCGCATGTGCTGCCGGAGCTGAAACAGCATTTCCCGGCCTTGCAGCTGGAACTGCGCGAAGCCGTGACCGCCTCGCTGGTCGAGGACACCAGTTCGGGAAAGCTCGACGCCTTCGTCGCGGCGCTGCCCCTCGATTACCCCGGCCTGGTTACCGAGGAACTTTTCTCCGACCGGTTCTTCCTGGCCGTGCCGGCCGGCGATCCCGCCTTCGCCTCGCCGCCGGTGCCGCCGGAGAGCCCGGCGCTGGAGCGGCTGATGCTGCTCGAGGAAGGCCACTGCCTGCGCGAACAGGCGCTCGCAGTCTGCGGCAGCGTGCGGCCGGTGGCGATGGCAAGCTATGGCGCGACCAGCCTGACGACGCTCTTACAGATGGTGGCACATGGGCTCGGCGTCACGCTCATCCCCGAGATGGCGGCGGGGCCAGCCAGCACTATCCCCGATTTGAAGATCGTGCCGTTCCAGGAACCGATGCCGCAGCGTACGATCTGCCTCGCCTGGCGGCGCAACAAGGTTCGCCACGACGAATGCGTCGAACTGGCCAAGATCATCCGCGGGCTGGATGCGGCGGTGCTGGCAGCGTAGAGCGGCGGGTCAAGGATCCGGTTTTAGCCCCGAAGCCAACTCGCAAGAAAGGAACGGCTTCAATCCTTTTCCCAGGCTGCGAGCAACGGGCCGTTGCTTCCATAGACAGGGTCCTTGCGCGGACGGCCAACCCTGGGGATCGTGACGACTGCCTTGGCATGGTCGGCGGCGGTCGTACACAGGTCATAGGTGCCGGATGGAGGATAGGCGCCGACAACCAGAAAATCGTCGGACGCGGAAAGACGCTGGTGCCCGGTGCCGGCCGGAAGCACCGCGACGTCGCCGGCCTTCAGGGGGAGCGTTCGTCCCTTGTTGCCGCCAAAGCGGACTTTCGCCGTCCCGCGCGCGACGCCGAGCACCTCGTGTATCCGCGAATGGTAGTGGACGTAGTCGTAGATGCCGTTGCGCCAGCTATCGCCCCAGCCATTTGCCTCGAAAAGCGCCTCCATGACAGCCGCAGGATCGAATTCCTCGGACAGCGTCACGGCGCCGCGATAGACGACAAGCGGCCAGAACGGATGGTTGGGCACAAGGCCATCATCCCCAAACCGAAACGCATTCGCTTTGCGCGGCCTGACCAGATCGGGGACCTCGCGCCGGCCCGGTCTGGCGGCACCGGTGACCTGCTCGACGGCTTTCTTCGTGGTTTGCAGAATGCTCATGATGCGGCCTTGGATTGGTGGTGGCTTCATGCCGACTTAACCGGCTGCACGGCCGTCGGTTCCGCTGAGGGTAGAGATCTGCGATCTGTGCGGTCGGAATTTGACGTCCGGGCACATCGAAGCCGCCCAAGTTTCAAGGCTTGAACACCGCAAGCATGTGAAGATCCAATCGGTCCCGCCGCTGTGTCGTCCCATGGCACGGATGAGACGATACACTGTTTACCACAGCGCTCGCGACAGCTCGCGAAACGGGCGACCCGCAGAGGCTTTTTTCGTGTTATGATGCATTTGCAACGCGCCTAATCTCGACCTCGGCAATATGACAAAGGTCGAAAGCAATTTTGCCCTGGCGTCGCCCAGCACGGACTCAACTCCGGATGGCTGGGCGTGCTTATCCGGGGCGAGGAGGTTGTCCATGTCCACGAGTAGTGTCGAACGTCCGCTGCAGCCGGGCGACCGGGCACCGAATATTATTCTCGATGCGATCTCCCGCGAAGGCAAAATCGCGCTCACTGATTTTCGAGGTCGTAGCCCATTGTTGATCGGCTTGTTTCGAGGCCTGCACTGTGCGTTCTGCCGGCGCAATGTCGCGGCAATGGCGCAACTCAAGCCGGCTCTGGCTGAGAAAGGCGTCGAATGCCTGGCGGTCGTCAATACGCCGGTAGAGCGGGCACGGCTCTATTTCCGTTACCATCCGACACCCGATCTTCTCGCCGCGTCCGACCCGGAGCGGGCCTCGCACCGTGCTTTCGGCTTGCGCGAGATCGGGATGGACAAGGTCATGGGGATCCGTATCGATCTCCCGGGTGAGTTGCCCGAGCCTATGGACCCCATCGCCATAAACGAGTTGCTCAACAAGAAGGAGGGGTATGAGATTACGGAAGCCGATCAGCAGATGATGGCTTCCGCTAAGGAGCTGCTGGTTGGTCAGTTTCTCATCGACCGAGGGGGCATTGTACGCTGGAGCTTCACTGAAGTTCTGGAGGCTGGCCTCAATACCCCCAAGGCGCCGAATCCGGAGGAATTGATGTCAGCGGCTTCCCAAGTTGCACATTAATGGGCTGCGGAAATAGGCGGCTGACAACTCGCTCGACGACCGCGCCCTTCCCGCTCACTACCGGGGAAAGGCCGTTCTGGGTCAAAACCTGAAGATCGTGGATGACCGCTTCGCGCCCGATCTCGGCCGTAGAGATCAGCTTCTCCGCGTCCTGAAAGCAGACATCGCAAGCGAGGACTCCGGAGGTCGCGGTTGCGCCCTCAAGCCCCGCCCGGTCGACCAGATAGAAGATCGCATTGGCCTCGCCGCCCGGCATCGTCTCGCTGAACTGGATGCGGCTGTTAGGCTGGATCAGACCGAGCAGGGTCTCCGCCGCACCTCGACGCCGAGATCGCGCAGATCGTGGCCGTTGCCGCGCCGCGCCGATTTTCTGGAGTGATAAGCCGCGCCCGACGCGGCGAATTCGTAACCCTACTCGGCGGCCGTCTCCGATGGCGCCTCTGCCGGCCCCGAAGGCTCGGCCTCGGCACGGGGCTTGCGCCGTGAAAACAGCGACCTGAGCGTGACGTAGAACACCGGCGTCAGGAACAGGCCGACGAAGGTGACGCCGAGCATGCCGGAGAATACCGCGGTGCCGAGCGACTGGCGCATTTCTGCGCCCGGGCCCGTTGCAATCATCAGCGGCACGACGCCGAGGATGAACGAGAAGGCGGTCATCAGGATCGGCCGCAGCCTGAGCCGGCAGGCTTCGACGGCAGCCTCGGCGGCCGACAGGCCGCGTTCCTGCGCCTGCCGCGCGAATTCGACGATCAGGATCGCGTTCTTGGCGGCAAGCCCGATCAGCACGATGAGGCCGATCTGCACGAGGATGTTGTTGTCCAGCCCTCGGAGCGACACGCCGAGCAACGCCGCGAGCACGCCGAGCGGCACCACCAGCACAATGGCGAACGGCAGCACCCAGCTTTCATATTGCGCCGCCAGCGCCAGGAACACGAACAGCACCGACAGTCCGAAGATATAGACAGCGGCATTGCCGGTGTTGCGCTCCTGATAGGCGAGCTCGGTCCATTCATAGGAGGTACCGGCCGGCAGCGTCTTTGCCGTGATCCCTTCCATCAATGCCAGCGCGTCGCCCGTGGAAACGCCGGGCGCGGCGTTGCCCTGCAGCGGCACCGAGACGTACATGTTGTAGCGCTGGACCAGCGCCGGGCCGGTGACGTCGCGGATCTCGACCAACGTGCCGAGCGGAACCAGCGCGCCGGTCGCCGAGCGCACCTTCAGTTTCAAGATGTCGGCGCGATCGAGACGGAACGCCTGGTCGGCCTGCGCCCGCACCTGGTAGACGCGCCCGAAAGCGTTGAAGTCGTTGACGTAGGCAGTGCCCAAATTGATCGACAGCGCCTCGAAGATGTTGGGGATCGGCACGTTCAGGATGCGCGCCTTGTCGCGATCGATCGCCAGGAAGAATTGCGGGCTCGACGCGGAGAACGTGGTGAACACGCCCGTCAGCCCCGGCGTCTTGTTGGCCTTGCCGGCGATTTCGTTGGCAAGCGCCAGGATCTGCCGCATGTCGGCGCTGTTGCGCTCCTGGATCTGCAGCTTGAAGCCGCCGGCATTGCCGACGCCGCGGATCGGCGGCGGCGGCAGTGCGATAATGAAGGCTTCCTTGATGCTTTGCAGGCTGCCGAACAGATTGCCGATGACCTGGGTCGCCGACTGGCCGGCTTTCAGTCGCTCGTCAAACGGCTTGAACCTGGCGAAGATCACGCCCGCGTTGCTGGCGTTGGTGAAGGTCGCGCCGGAGAAGCCGGCGAAGGCGACTGCGTAGTCGACGCCTGGCGTTTTCTGGATGATCTGCGACGCCTGCTGGATGACCGCATCGGTCCTCGACAGCGAAGCGCCGTCCGGCAACTGGATGACGACGATCGCATAGCCCTGGTCAAGCGACGGAATGAAACCGCGCGGCACCGACTGCACCATGTAGACCGTGGCGTAGATGAGGGCCGCGAAAACGGCCAGCATGGCGGCGATCGTTATCCACGAGCCGACCAGCACGCGGATGATGCTCGAATACCAATGGGCGACCCTGTCGAAGCCGCGATTGAAGCCGTCGGCGAGCGCCCGTCCGAACCGCGCCAGGAAAAAGCGCGGCGGCGCCGCCGCGGCGTGATGCGGCTTGAACAGCAGTGCGGCCAGCGCCGGCGAAAGCGTCAGCGAATTGAATGCCGAGATCGCCGTCGACACCGCGATGGTGATCGCAAACTGCAGATAGAACTGCCCAGAAATGCCGGGGATGAAGGCTGTCGGTACGAACACGGCTATCAGCACCAGCGAGATCGCGATGACGGCCGTTCCGACTTCGTCCATGGTCAGGTGCGACGCCGGATTGGGCGCCAGCCCTCTGGCGATATTGCGCTCGACGTTTTCGACCACGACGATCGCATCGTCGACGACGATGCCGATCGCCAGAACTAGGCCGAACAGCGTCAGCATGTTGAGCGAGAAGCCGGCGGCGTAAAGCACCGCCAGCGTGCCGATCAGCGACACGGGGATCGCCACGATCGGCACGATCGCCATGCGCCACGATTGCAGGAAGACGATGATGACGATGATGACCAGCAGCATCGCCTCGAGAATCGTCTTGTAGACCTCCTGGATCGACTCGGCGACGAACTCAGTCGGATTGTAGACGATGTCGTAGCTCAACCCCCTCGGGAAGTCGCGGGAAAGCTCCTTCATCTTGTCCTGGATCTCCGCGGCTGCGGCGAGCGCATTGGTGCCCGGCCGCTGGAAGATGGCGAGCGCCACCGCCGGTTTGCCGTTGAGATAGGAGTTGGTGACGTAATCCTTGGCGCCGAGCTCGATGCGCGCCACGTCCTGCAGCGAGATCAGGCGGCCGTCGTCGGTCGATTTGACGATCACGTATCGGAAGTCGCGTGCGTCGTTGAAGCGGCCTTGCGTGGTGACCGTGTACTGGAACGCCGTGCCGGTGCTGGTCGGCGGCGCGCCGATCGAGCCGCCCGACACCTGGACGTTCTGGTCGCGCAGCGCCTGCACCACATCGCCCGAGGTCATCCCCAGGGCGGACAGTTTTTCCGGATCGAGCCAGATGCGCAGCGAATATTCGCGTTCGCCGAAGATGATGAGGTCGCCGACGCCGTCTAGTCTGAGCAGTATGTCGCGCACCCGCGAGCGGGCGTAGTTCGAGACGTAGAGCTGGTCGTAGGTATTGTCGGGCGACAGCATGTGCACGACCATCATCAGGTCGGGCGAGCTCTTGGTGGTGGTGATGCCGAGGCGGCGGACTTCTTCGGGCAGGCGCGGCTCGGCGACCGACACGCGGTTCTGCACCAGCACCTGAGCCTGGTCGAGATCGGTGCCCAGCTTGAAGGTGATGGTCAGCGCCATCGCCCCGTCGCCCGACGAATAGGACGACATGTAGAGCATGCCCTCGACGCCGTTGATCTCCTGCTCGATCGGCGTTGCCACCGTCGCTGCGACCGTCTCGGCGTCGGCGCCCGGATACTGCGCGCGAACGACGATGGTCGGCGGCGCGATCTCGGGATATTGCGCGACCGGCAGCTGGGTATAAGCAATCCCGCCGAGGATCAGCAGGACGATCGAAACGACCGATGCGAAGATCGGACGGTCGACGAAGAAATGTGCGAACCTCATTGCTGCAACTCGGCGGTCTCGGCCTTGGGCGGCAACGTCACCATCTCGACCTTCACCTTGGTGCCCGGCCTGGCGTGCATCAGCCCTTTGACGATGATTGTCTCGTCGCCGGTCAGGCCCTGGCGGATGACCCGGTAGCCGTCGAGAAGCGGGCCGGTGCGCACGGGCTTCGCCGACACCATCCCGGCCTCATCCACCAGGAACACGATGCGGCGATCCTGATCGGCGCCGATCGCCTCGTCGGGCACCAGCACGCCGCTATGCGGCAGCGACCCCGGCACGTTGATGCGCCCGAACATGCCTGGCTGGAGAATGCCATCGGCGTTGGGAAACCTTGCACGTACCCGCATGGTGCCGGTCGCGTTGTCGATCCGGTTCTCGGCAAAATCGAGCTTGCCTTTGAATACCGCCTCCGCGCGGTCGGCGACGCGCACCACCACCTCGAGCCCGCCGGCGCCTTCCTGCATGCTGCCGCCGCGCTCCTTCGCGTCGCGGGCATAGCTGAAATACAGGCGCTCATCGACGTCGAAATAGAAGTCGATCGGATCGCGCGTAACGATGGTCGTCAGCAAGGTGGAATCCGGCTGCACGAGGTTGCCGACCGACACCAGCCGGCGGTCGATGCGGCCGGACAAGGGTGCCTTGATCTCGGTGAATTCCATGTTCAGGCTGGCCGTCGTCAGGGCAGCCGTCGCGCCCTGCATCTGCGCCTGCGCCGAAAGGTATTCCCGCCGGCGGTCGTCGACCGTCGCGGTTGAGATATTGCCGGTCTTGGCGAGTTCGTCGGCGCGATCCAGCTGCATCTTGGAGAATTCGAGCAGACTCTTGGCGACGTCCACTTGCGACTTGGCGGCATCATAAGCCGCCTGGTACGGACGCTCGTCGATGGTGAAGAGCAGGTCGCCCTTGTTGACCAGTGCGCCGTCCTGGAAGCTGACCTTGTCCAGATAGCCGCTGACGCGCGAACGGATGGCGACCTGGTCGACGGCTTCGAAGCGCCCGACGAACTCGTCGTCTTCGACGATTTCACGGACCACCGGCTTGGCCGCTGTCACCACGGGTAGCTGCTGGTCCTGCGCAAACGCAGTGCTGCTGAAAGCCATGCCGAGCAGGAATGCCGCCGACACGGCGGCGCGGGGAAGCCAGCCGGCCGATCGACAGGGTCGCTCGCCCGCGTCGCGATGCAATTGCCCATTCTCTGGGGTGTCCATTTGCGTCCTCGCTCGCTGGACCCGGAGGTCGGTTGATCCGCTTCTACGCTCAGGCTTTTCGTCGAGATCAGAGCACTGCAGTGTTGTGCATGGCAACATGATCATTTTCCATGTGGGCTGAAATGTCCACCCTGTGGCTGCCCCGCCACCCGCCACTGGCAACGCAGATCCACCGGGCGGTCCGGGACGCCATTGAGACGGGACGGCTAGACCCGGGAGCAGATCTTGGTCCCGTCGGGCTGAACGTCCGCAATCCTTCTTCAAACGTTAAAGCCGCCATTCCGCTATCGGCCCCGAGGCTGCCGGTCTGCAACGCGCCCCAAGGTCGGCCGTTAAAGTTAGTTGTGCCACCGCCTTACAGCGGACAACACCGGCGACCGCGCTTGAGGGCGTAGTTGCGCCAGGAGCGGTCATTGCCGAACCACTACTCAGACGTCCCGTTTTGTGATGGGTTTCGGATGCCGGCCGTCTACTGAGATGGTGTGGCTCCGAGGCCGGCGTCCGGAAGCCTCCAGGGAAGGAACCCGCGGGGTGGAGATCTCGGTTTTGAGTCTATGGGGATTTGACGGTTCGGCTTGGTCCGTTGTGACCGCACCGATGGGCTTGGTGGGTGGGCAGCTTGCGAGGCAAGCAGCAGGTGCATTGCAGACAGAAGTAGCGTCGCGGCGTAGGCGAGTACGAATGCCGTGCGCGGTAGCAAAAACCGCAACGCGCCGTGAAGCGCATTCGCCCCGCGATGTCGCCGGCGCTGTGGTTTGTCTTGAATGTTAAAGTTCGTACCATTGCATCCTGGGCCGGTTGGGCGCACACTGATTCAATCGGGATGCGGGGGCTCTCCTCCCATCGGGAGCTTCAGAATTGTTCGGCACGCGCGGGCTGTCTGCCATTCTTTAGCGAAGGAGAAGGGCATGCCCAAGTTCACGAACGCAGTCACTGGCAGCGAAAATGCGATCGAGGGCGTCAGTGTCGACGGCGAGGGGGTCGTTGGAACGAGCACCGACGGCGTTGGTGTCTTGGGCGAAAGCAAGCGCAACGAAGGCGTGCGCGGAGTCAGCCGCGGCTCCCATCCGGGCGTCGTGGGCATCAATAATTCGGCGGACCTTCGTCTAGGCCCGGTTTCGCTCCACCACGAGGCAAGCTCTGGAGGCAATGGCGGCTGGTTCGAGAGCAGCCTCGGTGAGGGCGTCCGGGGATGGTCGAAGAATTTGAATCATGGCGGTGTTGTCGGGGTCAATTCGGCCGGCGGCAATGCAATTTACGGGACCAGCAGCGATGGCGCGGCCATCTGGGGCACCAGTCAAAACAATGAGGGCGTCCATGCCGAGACGCATTCTCCGGGGATGGCGGCGCTGGCCGCTTTCCAGCTCAATCCAGAAAGCACAGGCGCGGCGCTTTATGCGAAGCATGAGGGCAACCTGACCGCTGCGCTTTTTGTCGGGAATGTGGTCGTGACGGGCAATATCGATGTCACCGGGCCGGGCAGCGACATTCGCCTCCTCAACGAGGATTGCGCCGAGGACTTCGACGTTCGCGACGCACAGCAGGTCGAGCCCGGAACCGTTATGATCCTGGGGCAGGACGGAGCTCTTGAGGAAAGCAATTGCGCGTACGACAAAAGGGTCGCAGGCGTGATTTCGGGCGCTGGCGATTTCAAGCCGGGGATCGTGCTGGGCTCCCGGCCTCAGTCGATCAACAGGCAGCCGATCGCGCTGATGGGCAAGGTCTATTGCAAGGCGGACGCGCATTTCGGCCAGATCGAGGTGGGCGACCTCCTGACGACCTCGCCCACGGCGGGGCACGCGATGACCGCATCCGACCGGGATCGGGCGTTCGGCACGATCATCGGCAAGGCGCTCGGCCCATTGCAATCCGGGCGGGGTCTCATTCCCATCCTCGTGGCCCTCCAATGAACCAAGACTGGAGCGCGGACGGGTACGGATGGCTGCCTAACCCCGCACGCCGCGAAGCGTGAAAACGCTGAAATCGTGCCGCGCCTTCACGGGATCGCCAATCAGCGTGCGGGCGCTCGGTCGGCTCGAGAACCGGCCTCTGCCGATAAGCGTCCTGGACATGGTCGCCACCGATGGCTTCCGCCGGTTCACCGGGGACATCAGCAGCGGCGATGTCGATTGCTCTTGGGAAATGCAGCTATGGCAAAATGGCTTCTGGTCGGCGCATGGCGATTTTCACGACGGCGGTACCCTGACCGGCGATTTCTTCTATCTTGAATTGCTGCTCGATCACGATCATTCCATCGGTGCGCGGCTCGAAGGCCACATCGTCGACGTGATCGAAAGTCGCCACACCTCGCTGAGCCTCGAAGGATCAGATCGCTGGGTTCGTGACAACTGGCACAAGTTCGAAAGTTCAGGCCCGACCCAGCGCTTGCATGCAGCGCCCGCCTGGGGTCAGCTTGCATGGGAAGGATTCGTCGCGCTCTATCTCGCGGTCGGCGCTTTTTTCTATGTCGTGACGGGCGGCGGGCGCAGCCGCTACAGAATGCGCCGCGCCGCCCCGCAGAATCCGGATCCGGGCGATACCCGGCCGGGCGTCGAAATCGACCCGGACGACGACGATGAGGACTACGGGTAAAGAATGGCGTTCTCCCCGCCTGCAACACGGTCAGGCCGAACCTGAGGTTCCGAAGGAATGTCGATGGATTTGCGCGCGATCTTGGCACCGCGGAGCGCGCCGGATGCTCAGGTAAGCATGCGAAGCGTGTCGGAAAGCCTTGGACTGGGGATCCCGGTCGCCTTGCGCGCCATCGCGGATGTTCTCGAACCGGTTACCCTGTCCTTCACGCTCGATGCTGGCACATGCTCGGGAGAATGCCGTCTTCGCTTGGCGAGCGACGGGTCGGTACAATATGCCGGCAGGGTCCATGACAGTGGGGCGCTTTCCGCATCTTATGCCGCGATCGTCAGCATATCGCTCGTGGGCTCAGCCGACGGACCGTTCCTGTTTCCTCGCCGAGGTCATGTCGGCGGCACATTTTCATTCGAATCCCGCGATGACGATTGGGACATGAATGTCAGGCACACGCTCGTCGAGAAGAACTGGACGGCTCTCAAAGCAGGCCTGCCCTCGGCACGGGTCGATTTCGGCACCGGGACGGGAGCAATCGAATTGATTACCGGACTGGCGAGCGCGGCCACTGGCGGGTTCGTCATTCCGTTTTGAGCCGTTTTGAGGCCCGCCGATCGAGCCCGCTATTCAAAGCGGAGCGACACCTCGAAGGACAAGCCGTCGTCGGGACCGGCCAGATCGAGATTGGCTCCCTCGATCATGTTGGGCACTTCCCAGGCCGTAGTGTCGCTATAGTCGGTGTCGAGCAGGCTAAGCGGACGGTACAGGGCCTTGTCGAACTTCCGCCCCCATTCTCCAACCAAAGCATGGATCGGCCCCTGGAGATCGATGCTGCTGTGAACCCGGATTGTCACCCCTTCGTCCCGCGCGGCAATGAAATCATCCTCGATCCATCGTGAATAGCCTTTGATGGAGAAGGCCCCGCTGCTGGTTGGACTGGTGCCTTCGGAGGCTGGACCGCTGATATTCACGCCGGCAATCAAACCGCCGAAGTAGCAATGCTCATTGGTCGCAAATCCCGCAACCAGCGCCACGGGAATTGCAACTTGCGCCTCCACCTGGACATTGAGTTTCCAGTGTCCTGACCGGGTAAACTCGACGAGCGCCTCGGTGCAGGCGAGCCCTGGCGAAAGGAGAGGCATGACGGGCGGCAGGAAGGCTACCACGTTTTCGTCGATGACCTTGCGAAGCTCCAGCGGTCCTCGCGTAATTGCAAGCGGGCGCACGAGAAGGGGCTGCGCGAGAAACTCTTCGCGGCCATTTGGTGGGGCAAGGGCCGTCTGCAGGCGCCGCAGCCTCGAGCCAGCAAGCTTAACCTGATCCATTTATTCCACCACGCGCGCCGGCGCGGCGCGCAACCCGTCCATAGCACATTAGTGCTTAAACTGCTAAGACCTTCGGCGGCGAAAAGCCCGGTTCGTGCAGCCTCTCGAGGGATGGCGCCTTCTTAAGCATGCGCTCGCATATGGCTCAGCAAGAGATAACATCGAGTGTCGGAATCTTCCGCAATAGCGACAATGGCGGCATCCTGATAATCTACATCGACCAACGCGGAGTCTTACGCCCTGCGAGGTCAGCTTCGACAGCCACGAGATGTGGTGGAAACCCGCATGGTTGTGCATCCGGCTAGCGAGGCCTAGCCCGACGACCTGGCCAAATACTTTTCCTAGAGTTCATCGGTATCAAGCCAGTCGCGACCGATGGCCATGACTCGATCTACGGGCAGGTCGCATGGCTGGCCTAGCAACCATGTCGCGATTCAAGAGCTGCCTGTCGGGGCAGACCTCAGACTCAGCCGGTCCGGTAAGACGTTTTGCCCTTCCGACGGAGCGTCTACTATTAGGCATCACAATATCATGGGTGAACGACCGGGATTTGGGCGCATTGCTGCCATTCGCAACGAGCAGAATGAAGGTCTCCGATGGGTCAGATCGCGTCGATGCATGGGGGCGCCTGAACGTCCGCTTCTCACATTCCAAGCCTCCAAGCCGCAAGTCCGCTTCCGGCCCGATCGAGACGTTCAAGGCCTCGATACTAAGCGTCCGCCCATGGCGCAAAGGAGACAAATTGGCGCCCGCCCCTCAAGCCGTCTTTGCCGTCACCACCCCAACTCTCGACCATCGCCTCATCGGGAACTTCTGCGGCTTGTCTACTTCGCAACTCAGTGCGGAAACGCGTGGCTGCTCGGTCGAGAACAGTCGTCAGTATCTGCCTGCCCCCATGCCCCCCTCACGGCACAAATATCAAAAACACCCAAGTAAAAAACACCACCAGATGGACCAAGCCGGTCAAGAACGTCGTCCTTTCCGTGCTGAAACTCACATTGCAGATGAAAAGCGCCAGGACCAAAAGCACCGTGTCGGTCGCCGGCAGCCCCAGCGTCAGGCCTCTTCCGGTCAGCAGGCTGGCGGCGGCTATGCCCGGTATTGTCAGGCCGATTGTGGCACAGGCCGAACCCATGGCGACGTTCAGGCCGCGCTGCAGCTCGTTGTTGAGTGCGGCGCGAACCGCCGAAATGGCCTCCGGCATCAGAACCAAGCCCGCGATCATCGCGCCGACAATGGCGTCGGCCTGCGGCACCTGGTAGGCGACGAGCGCATCCTCGACGCTGGCGGCGACCTGTTCGGCCAGCATGACGATGCCGATCAGCCCGATCAGCAGGAGAACAGCGCCGGCGGCGACGCTTTCGTGGGCGTCGGTTCGCACTGCGGCGCCATGCGCTTGCCCGTCGATGAAATCGTCGCGGTGGCGGACAGTCTGCGCGAACAGAAAACCGGCATAGAGCAGCACTGAAAGGACGCTGACGAAGCCAAGTTGGGCCGCCGAAAACGTGCCGGGATCGGTGGTTCGCGTGTAGGTCGGCAGAATAAGCGTCATGACGCTGAGCGCGACCAGAACCGCCAGATAGGCGCTGGTCCCTTGCCGGACGATCGCCTGCTTGCGATGGCGCCAGCCACCAAACGTCAGGCACATGCCGACAACACCGGTGGAGGTGATCATCACCGTCGAGAACACGGATTCGCGTGCAAGCGTCGGGTTGTTGGCCCCATGCAGCATGATGGAAACGATGATCGACACTTCGATTGCCGTCACGGCGATGGTCAGCACCAACGTGCCGTACGGCTCGCCTACCCGCCTGGCCACCGCCTCGGCGTGGTCGAGCACCACGAAAATGGTGGTGAACATGATCGCGCTCGACAGCGCGCCGACAAATATCCTGGTGCCCAGCGACCCTTCGTCCACCGACACCCCGCTGGCCCTGACCGCGACAGCCATCGCCAGGGCGGCCAACGGCATGCCGTAGGAAACCGCCGATCTTGCGAGACCACTCATTCCAAGCCCCTTCCGCAAGCCCCTTTTGCAAGCCTCTTCTGGGCAAGCCTCGTCTGCGAACCCTGCGAAAGCCCGAAGCGCGCCCTCACGCCGTCTTCTGCGTCACCAGTCCCAGCTCGTCGACCATCGCCTGGCGCATCAGGAATTTCTGCGGCTTGCCGGTCACCGTCATCGGCAATTCGGTGCGGAAGCGGATATAGCGCGGGATCTTGAAATGGGCGATCTGGCCGGCGCAGAAGGCCTTGATCTCCTGCTCCGTGGTGATCTGGCCGGGCTTCAGCACGATCCAGGCGCACAGCTCCTCGCCATATTTCGGGTCGGGAATGCCGAACACCTGCACCTCCTTGACCTTGGGGTGGCGATAGAGAAACTCCTCGACCTCGCGCGGATAGACGTTCTCGCCGCCGCGGATGACCATGTCCTTGACCCGGCCGACGATGTTGCAATAGCCCTCGGCATCGATGGTGGCGAGGTCGCCGGTGTGCATCCAGCCGTCGACGTCGATCGCCTCGCGGGTCTTCTGCTCATCGTCCCAATAGCCCTTCATCACGGAATAGCCGCGCGTGCAGAGCTCGCCCGGCGCGCCGACCGCGACGGTGGCACCTTCGGCGTCGATGGCCTTGACCTCGACATGCGGATGGACGCGGCCGACGGTGGAGACGCGCTTTTCCAGGGGATCGTCGACGCTGCTCTGGAACGACACCGGGCTGGTCTCGGTCATGCCATAGGCGATGGTCACCTCTGCCATATGCATCAGCGACACTACCTTCTTCATCACCTCGATCGGGCATGGCGAGCCGGCCATGATGCCTGTGCGCAGGCTGGTGAGATCGAAGGAGGCGAACTCCGGATGGTCGAGCAGGCCGACGAACATGGTCGGCACGCCGTAGAGCGCGGTGCAGCGTTCCGTTGCCACTGCCTTCAGGGTGGCGCCCGCATCGAACCCCTCGCTCGGGAAAACCATGGTCGCGCCCTTGGTGACGCAGCCCATCGTGCCCATCGACATGCCGAAGCAATGGTAGAGCGGCACCGGGATGCACAGCAGGTCGTCGACGGTGAGCCGGATCGCCGCGGTGACGAAATTGCCGTTGTTGACGATGTTGTTGTGGGTCAGCGTCGCGCCCTTGGGCGCGCCGGTTGTGCCGCTTGTGAACTGGATGTTGATGGCGTCGTCGGGTTTTAGCCCCGCTGAAATCCGGTCGAGCTTGTCATGCTCGTCGCGGCCGGCCATCGCCAGCACATCGGCGAAATTGAACATGCCCGGCGAATTCTCCTCGTCCATGCGGATGACGGTCTTCAGCGCCGGCAGCTTGTTGGCGTCGAGCTTGCCAGGGGTGGCGTTGGCGATCTCCGGCGCCAGCGTCTCGATCATGCCGAGATAGTCGGAGCTCTTGAATTTGGCGGCGGTGACCAGCGCCTTGCAACCGACCTTGTTCAAGGCATATTCCAGCTCGACCAACCGATAGGCCGGGTTGATGTTGACCAGGATCAGGCCGATGCGGGCGGTGGCGAATTGCGTCACCAGCCATTCCCAGCGGTTCGGCGACCAGATGCCGACGCGATCGCCTTTCTCGAGGCCGAGCGCCAGGAAGCCGGCGGCCAGCGCATCGACCGTCTCCGACAGTTCCTCCCAGGTAAAGCGCTTGTCCTGCTCGACGAAGACGGCGGCATCGAGCGTGCCGTATTTGCCGACCGTATCGGCAAACAGCGCCGGGATGGTCAGGTTGAGCAGCGGCACGCTGCGGTCGCCCGAGACATGCGCCGTGCCGTCGACCGGCGCAATGAACGAACCGCCCTCACGCTTGGAGCGCAAATTGCTGGCATTCTTCAACTCGTCGAGATTGATCGGCATCGCCGTGTCCTCCGCAGACAGAACGAGCCTATCAGCCCGGCGGGGTAGTGGAAATCCCGTCGATGGTACGGTTGGGGTTCGAACGTGAGGGATGGCGCCGAAAATAAAAAACCCGCCACGGCGGGCGGGTCTTCGGGGCCAATTGGCACCATAGCGAGACTAGTAGCATAGCTGCCGGCACAAAGCAAGAACAAAATTGCTGTACGTCAAGAAAATCGCTTCAGGTCGGTGCCAGCGGCCAAGCTGCCAATCTCCCTCCTTGAGGGGGAGATGGCCGGCAGGCCAGAGGGGGTCGTCTCGCGTGGAGCACCTGCCTGTTCTGTCCGTTAGGAGAGTCGCGTCAAGACGTACCGACCCCCTCTGTCGCCTTCGGCGACATCTCCCCCTCAAGGGGGGAGATTGGCGACGTCAGCCTGAATTCACCGATGCCATCCTGGCCGCAATATCGCGCAAAGTCGCCTCGTCGGCCGCCTCGCGCTGCTTCCGCGACGCGACGAGGCAGGCCTGCGAGCGCAGGATGACGCCGTCGGCCAGCACCTTGAGATGGTTGGCGCGCAGCGTCGCGCCTGACGTGGTGATATCGACGACGATATCGGCCAATCCGGCTGCCGGCGCACCCTCGGTGGCGCCCAGGCTTTCGACGATGCGGTAGACCTGGATGCCGTGCTTTTGCGAAAAGAACTGCTGGGTCAGGCGCCAGTATTTGGTGGCGATCCTGAGCCGGCGGCCGTGGCGCTGGCGGAAATCGGCGGCGACGTCGTCGAGGTCGGCCATGGTGTCGACATCGAGCCAGATGTCGGGCACGGCGACGACGACATCGGCATTGCCGAAACCGAGGCGGGCGATGATTTCGGCGCGCGTCTCGCAATCGGCAAGGTTTTCGCGCAAAAGGTCCTCGCCGGTGATGCCGAGATCGACCGACCCCTGGCCGATTTCGCTTGATATCTCCGAGGCGGACAGGAACGCTATTTCGACGCCGTCCATGCCATCGATACGGGCGCGGTATTTGCGCTCGTCGCCGGGCAGGCTGACGGCAAGCCCGGCCTTGGCCAGCACCTCCAGCGCCTGCTCCTTGAGCCGGCCTTTCGACGGGATCGCCAGCGTGATCATGGCGCCGTCTCCCGCAGCGCCTCGATGCGGTCGAGCCAGACGGAAAAACCGACGCCGGGGATCGGCGTTTTTGCGCCGAGCAGCGTCAGCAGCCGGTCGTAGCGGCCACCACCGGCGAGCGGCCGGTCGCCATCCTGCGCCGCGATCTCGAAGACGAGGCCGGTGTAGTAATCGAGCGGCCGGCCGAAGGCGGCGTCGTAGCTGATTTCAGACATCGGCAGGCCGAGGCTTTCGATGGCCGCGGCGCGGGCGGCAAAATTCTCCAGCGCAGCCCCCAGCGAAAGCCCGGCATCGGCGGCAAAACTTTCGAGCGCCCCGGCGGCGCTGTCGAGCGGCACGTCGATCGCCAGGAAACTCTTTAGTGCCGCGAATGCCTCGTTCGACAGCCGTACGCTGCGCAGTTCGGCTTTCTCGATCAGGCGCCGCGCAATCTCGGACGGCGAACGCCCGGCCGTTGCCGACAGCCCGGCCCGTTCCATGCCGCCGGCGACATGCGCCGAAAGGCTGTCGAGATCGCCATCGAGGACAAGGGCGGCGACCGGGCCGGCAAGCTGGCTGTTGCGCGGCGGATTGGCGAGATCGGCAAGTGCTGCTTCCAGCATCGGCGCCGAGCCGAAGGCGCGCGCCAGCCGCATGCGCCAGCCGCGCGGCAGGCCAAGCGCTGCCAGCACCGCTTCAAAAATGGTCTGGTCGCCGAGCGTCACCGCCAGCTCCCGGCCGGGCAGCACCAGCGACAGCAGCGCATGCGCATCGGCCAGCGAACGGGCGTCGGCGGCGGCCGTGTCGCCGTCGCCGAGGTCCTCGATGCCGGCCTGGAAGAACTCGTTGCCGCCCTCGCGGCGCTGGCGAAACACCTCGCCGAGATAGCAATAGCGGCGCGGCGTGCCGGCCTGGCTGGCAATGTGGTCGAGGCAGACCGGAATGGTGAATTCCGGCCGCAGGCAAAGCGTCTGCCCGGTCTCGCTCTCGGTGAGAAAGATGCGGCGCCGCAAATCCTCGCCGGCCATGTCGAGGAACGGATCGGCCGGCTGCAGCACGGCGACCTCGACCGCATGGGTGTTGCGCGCGGCGAAGAGGTTGGTGATGTCGGATGCGATGGCGAGGCGGGAGGTCATGGGAATGTGGAGCGCGAGGCACCCCCCTCTGGCCTGCCGGCCATCTCCCCCTCAAGGGGGGAGATCGGCAGCTTCAGCCTCGGCGTCTTCTCTCCAACGCTTGAGTTTGGCGAAAGCAGGCGCGATATCCAATCTCCCCCCTTGAGGGGGAGATGGCCGGCAGGCCAGAGGGGGGTGCTCACGCGCCACCCTTCGCTCGGTCGGCCGCCTGCGCCGCCAATATCTTCTTCACCTCGGCGACCAGATCGCCTTCCGCCACGGTCACCTGCGCCGGCCGTGCGGCACGCCATTCGGCGTTGTCGGCGATCTCGGCCGACATTTTCGCGCCTTCGATCAGGTCCTTGATCTGCACCTCGCCCTTGGCGCGCTCGTCGCCGCCCTGGATGACGGCGACCGGGCTGCCGCGACGGTCGGCATATTTCAGCTGCGCCTTCATGCCGGCGCCGCCGAGATACATTTCCGAGCGGATGCCGGCGGCGCGCAGCTCGGCCACCATCTTCTGGTAGCGGCCGAGGCTTTCCGTATCCTTGTCCATGGTCAGCACGACGACCGGCGCGATGACATCGGAAATATCGAGCTTGCCGAGGTTCTTCAGCGCCGTCATCAGCCGCGAGACACCGATGGAAAAACCGGTCGCCGGCACCGGCTCGCCACGAAAGCGCGAGACCAGACCGTCATAACGGCCGCCGCCGCCGACCGAGCCGAAGCGCACGATCTGGCCGTCCTCGTTGGGGATCTCGGCCAGCAGCTCGGCCTCATAGACCGGGCCGGTGTAATATTCGAGGCCACGCACGACGGATGGGTCGATGCGGATACGATCCTCACCGTAGCCGCTTTGCGCGACCATGGTTCTTATCTGCTCCAGCTCTGCAAGACCCTCAACGAACGAGGCATTCGTTATGCCGAGATGTTCGAGTTTCCTTTCCTCGACAAGATTGCTGAGCCCTGGGGTGATAGATCCCAGTGTCTGGACAATTTGTTCGGGATCATGCTGCGCCATGACCGTGAAATAGCTGATCACAACATCGATTTGCGCGTTACCCAGCCCGGCACCTTTGGTAAAATCACCGCTCTCGTCCTTGCGCCCGGCGCCCAAAAGCAGACGAACCCCCTCGACGCCCAGCTTGTCCAGCTTGTCGATCGCCCGTAGCACCTGCAGCCGGCGGCCAGCGTTCTCGTCGCCGCCGAGGCCGATCGCCTCCAGCACGCCGTCGAGCACTTTGCGGTTGTTGACGCGGACGACGTAATTGCCGCGCTTGATGCCGAGCGCCTCCATCACGTCGGCCATCATCATCGCCATCTCGGCATCGGCGGCAACGCCCGGCGTGCCGACCGTGTCGGCGTCGAACTGCATGAACTGGCGGAAGCGGCCGGGACCGGGCTTCTCGTTGCGGAACACCCAGCCGGAGCGATAGCTGCGATAGGGTTTCGGCAGGCGCTCGAAATTCTCGGCGACAAAGCGCGCCATCGGCGCGGTCAGGTCGTAGCGCAGCGACAGCCACTGATCGTCATCGTCCTGGAACGAGAACACGCCCTCGTTCGGCCGGTCCTGGTCGGGCAGGAACTTGCCGAGCGCATCGGTGTATTCGATCAGCGGCTGGTCGACCGGCTCGAAACCGTAGAGCTCAAAGACCGAGCGGATCGTCGCCATCATCTTCTCGACGGCGCGCAGATCGTCGGCGCCGCGGTCGACAAAGCCGCGCGGCAGCCGCGCTTTCATCTTTTCGGATTTGTCGGCCATGGGATGGGTACTTTGCTATGTAAACGGTGACTTATTTCGGGTCGGCGTGTCCTACCGATGCAGCCCGGAGAAGGCAAGGGTTTGCGCCTTTTCCGCGATGTCGCGGGACCAGTTGGTTCGCAAACGTCGCGCCGCCCCTCATCCGCCTGCCGGCACCTTCTCCCCGTATAGTGACGGGGAGAAGGGGACTTGTCGCAGCCTCGGCGCTACTTGTGCAACGCTGTGATTGGCGAAACCACCGGCGGAGGCGTCCTTTCTCCCCGTCCCTATACGGGGAGAAATGCCCGGCAGGGCAATGAGGGGCAGCGCAAAGCCATCAGGCAAGGCGACCATCCCCGAAACAAACCGCATCACAAATGAAACAATTGCGCCATGCGCGCGGCATCGTGCCGACACAATCCGGGCCGATAAGCGCGCCGAAACAAGGGGCTCGGGGCCATGGCCACGCTACAGAAGTTCGACATCATCGATAGCGGCGCACGCGACGCCTCGGTCCGGCTGCGGCCGGCCGATGGTTATGCGCCGAAGACGAAGCAAATCGCCGGACCGTTCGAGATCGCGGCGCAACAGCGCAGCGGACCGACGATGCGCGACGTGCTGATGACCGGCCTGCTGGTGATCTATCCGGTGTTCGCCGCGCTGGCGGCCATCCTTGCCGGGTTTTTCCTCGCCGGCGCCGGCGGCGCCTGAGCCGCTATTTCGGCCGCTTGAACGCTTTCCGTTCCGCCTCGACCGGCTCGCGGCAGACGCAGCCCTCGAGATGGTCGTTGACCAGCCCCATCGCCTGCATGAAGGCGTAGACGGTGGTCGGGCCGACAAAGCTCCAGCCGCGCTTCTTCAGCTCTTTCGAAATGCGGACCGAGACGGCCGTCGTCGGATTGGCGCGCAGATGGGCGAGATCGACGATCTCGGGCCGCTCGTGCGGGCCGGGTTCGAACTTCCAGAACCAGGCGGCCAGCGAGCCGGCCTCGTCGATGAGCTCGCGGGCGCGCTTGGCGTTGTTGATGGTCGAAACGATCTTGCCGCGGTGACGGATGATGCCGGCATTGCCGAGTAGGCGCTCGACATCGGCGTCGGTGAAGGCGGCGATCTTGTCGACATCGAAGCCGGCAAACGCCTCGCGGAAATTGTCGCGCTTGCGCAATATGGTCAGCCAGGACAGGCCCGACTGAAAACCTTCGAGGCAGATCTTCTCGAACAGGCGGCGGTCGTCGGCGACCGGCCGGCCCCATTCGTGGTCGTGGTAGTGGAGATAATCCGGCAGGTTGCCGTGCCAGAAGCAGCGGGCGATGCCGTCGGGACCGGCAAGCAGACCTGTCTTTTCATCCATGGCGGAATTCCGTTCGTGTCTTGGCGTTAACGCGTTTTGACGCGGGCTTTACCGCGGCTTTACCAGATTCCTGAACCGGGCGGTAACCACACCAAAAGCTTTACTGACAGATCGGCATTTTACGCATTCCGATTCATGTTTCGGTTGCCGCTTCGCGCCCAATGTCGGCGAAATCGGGGAGGCTTTGCACCCCGGCATGTTCGACGATCAAGGTGCGTTGCGATGAAGACATTCTTGTTCCCCCTGTTCGGCGCCGCGGCCGTGCTTGCGGCCGGCGCCGCCAATGCCAACGACCGCTATGCCGAGAGGCCGCCGGTGGTGGTCAGCCCAGATCTTTCGGCGCCCTGGGTGCTGCAGCTCGGCCATGCGCCGGGCATCGTGCGGCAGAGCCGGCAAGAGGCGCAGCCGCAACGGCGCTACCGGCGGCTGGCCGAACCCGATCAGCTGCGCACCGCAGCGGTGCAGGCGCCGGCCAAGCGCATGGTGATGCGGCCGCAGATCGACCCGATCTATCTGCCGCAGGAAGTCGCCTATGACGGCCCGCAGAAGCCGGGCACGATCGTCATCGATACGCGAGAGAATTTCCTCTATCTGATCGGGAAAAACGGTAAGGCGCGGCGTTATGGCGTCGGCACCGGCAAGCCGGGCTTCGAATGGTCCGGCACCCACAAGGTCACCAACAAGCGCGTCTGGCCGGATTGGCGGCCGCCGGCGGTGATGATCGCCCGCGAAGCCGCCAAGGGCCGTTATCTGCCGACCTATCTCGCCGGCGGCATGGAAAACCCGCTCGGCGCACGCGCGCTCTATCTCGGCTCGACCGAGTACCGTATCCACGGCACCAATCAGCCCTGGACGATCGGCGGCGCGGTGTCGTCGGGCTGCATCCGCATGCGCAACGAGGACGTGGTCGACCTTTACGAGCGGGTCAATGTTGGCACGACGGTTGTAGTGATGTAATCTGCGGTTGACCTCACCGATGATTCTGCTCAGAAGCCTCGGGAGCATTGAATAACGGGGGACGGGCCGTGTGGGGATGCGGCCAGTCACGAAAGGGCAGCGCGGCAAGCCGTGCTGCCCTTTTTGTTTCCGCCAGCAGGAATTGACGGGAAGATTTTGCCGGCACGTCGCGCGACCGGCATGGCGGTTCGCTTTTCGCGCTGCCTTTTCGCGGTTGCTTTGCTATGTGGCGGCTAAAATCCAGATAAAGGCCCCATCCCAATGTCCCTTTCCGATGACAGCCGCTATCTCAGAGGCGGCCCGGTTGCCCAACGCATCATCGCCGGCGTGCGCGAGGACGCGGCGATCGCCACCGCCGAAGGCTTTCCGCCCAAGCTAGTGTCGGTCACCGTCGGCGATACCGCCGCGGTCGACGTCTATGTCCGCAACCAGCGCGCCAAGGCCGGGTTGGCCGGCATCGGCTTCGAGGAAAGGCGCTTTCGCGCCGACATCACCGCCGGCGAACTGGAAGCGGCAATCCACGGGCTTAACGCCGACCCGCGCGTCACCGGCATCATCATCCAGCGGCCGGTGCCGGTGCACATTCCGATCAAGACGCTGCAGGCGGCGGTGCATCCGCTCAAGGATGTCGAGGGCATGCATCCGGCCTCGATCGGCAACATCGTCTACAACCAGCTCGACCTGGCGCCCTGCACCGCCGCCGCTTCGGTCGAACTGCTCAGGGAAACCGGCCTCGACCTCAAGGGGCTCGAGGTGGTGGTCGTCGGCCATTCCGAGATCGTCGGCAAGCCGATCGCGTTCCTTTTGATGAGCGAAGGCGCGACGGTGACCGTCTGTCACCACATGACGCGTTCGGTGGCGGCACACGCACGCCGCGCCGACGCACTGTTCGTCGCGGTCGGCAAACCGCGGCTGATCAAGGCCGACATGGTCAAGCCGGGCGCTGCCGTCATCGACATCGGTATCAATTCGGAGATCGGGCCGGACGGCGAAAGCCGCATCGTCGGCGACGTCGACACCGAGAGCGTCAAGCATGTCGCGTCCTGGATCACGCCGGTGCCGGGCGGCGTCGGCCCGATCACTGTGGCGATCCTGCTGCGCAACACGATGGTGGCCCTCAGCCGGCAGCGTGCCCGCTATCAGGCGACTTATGGCGTAGTTGACAGGCTCGCGGCGGAATAAAGACCCGCAGGCGCCAAGCCCCCTCACCCAGCCTCCGCTTCGCTCGGCTGACCTCTCCCCGAGGGGAGAGGAGATCGCCAGCGTTGGTGCCACCCTCTTCTCCCCAGCGGGGAGAAGGTGGACGCGAAGCGGCCGGATGAGGGGCCTGACGCCCACGACCATCCTGTTACTCAGCCGCAACCAGCTTTTCTTCCGGAACGCCTTCCGGCTTCGGCCCGCCATAGGCCCAGGCGAGCAGCTTTATCGTATGCACCACCGGCAGCTTGGCGGCAGAAGCGATCTGGGTGATGCAGCCGATATTGCCGGTGGCGACGATTTCGGCACCGGTCGCCTCGATATTCCTGACCTTGCGGTCGCGCAGCGTTGCCGAAATCCCGGGCTGCAGGATGTTGTAGGTGCCGGCCGAACCGCAGCACAGATGCCCTTCGCGCGGCTCGCGCACGACGAAGCCGGCACGGACCAGAAGCTCCTTCGGCTGGCGGGTGATCTTCTGGCCGTGCTGCATCGAGCAGGCTGAGTGATAGGCGACGATGGTGCCCGGCTTGCGGACCGGCTCGGGCAGGTCGAGGCTTGCCAGATATTCGGTGATGTCCCTGGCCAGCGCCGAGACGCGCGCGGCCTTGTCGGCATAGGCCGGATCGAGACGCAGCATGAAGCCGTAATCCTTGATGGTGGTGCCGCACCCGGATGCGGTGATGACGATGGCGTCGAGTCCGCCCTGCTCGACGGCGCGCGTCCAGGCGTCGACGTTCCGTCGGGCCGACGCCAAGGCAGCGTCCTCGCGCCCCATATGATGCACCAGCGCGCCGCAGCAGCCCTCGCCCTCGGGCACCACGACCTCAACGCCAAGCCGGGTCAGCAGCGAAATCGTCGTGTCGTTGATGCCGGGATCGAGCACGGATTGCGCGCAGCCGGTGAGGATGGCGACGCGGCCATTTTTCTTCGCGCCCTGCCCGGCATGGACGCCCGGCGAGGCCATCGGCGAGACTGCCGGGACCGACGCCGGGGCCAGCTTCAACATCGCACCCAAAGGCTTCAATGCCTGGATTTTCTCAAACAGGCCGGCGAATGGCTGGCCGAGCTTCGCCAGCTTGAGCGCCGCGCGGAAACGCGAGGGGTAGGGCAGCACGAAGGCCAGCATGGCGCGTGTCAGGCGATCGGCCAGCGGACGCTTGTAGGTCTCCTCGATATGGACGCGGGCGTGGTCGACCAGATGCATGTAGTTGACGCCCGACGGGCAGGTGGTCATGCAGGCGAGGCAGGACAGGCAGCGGTCGATATGGGTGACGATCTGCTTGTCGGCCGGCCGTCCGTTTTCGAGCATGTCCTTGATCAGATAAATCCGGCCGCGCGGCGAATCCAGTTCGTTGCCGAGCGTCACATAGGTCGGGCAGGTGGCGGTGCAGAAGCCGCAATGCACACATTTGCGCAGGATCTTCTCCGATTCCGCGACATGCGGATCGGCGAGCTGGGCAGCTGAGAAATTGGTCTGCACGTAAACGAATCCCTACCGTTTGAGCATGATCTTTTCCCAAAACCAGTACCCACTTTTGGGGATCATGCTCATAATCCCAGAAACCAGCTTTCCGGGTTCTTGACCGCCTCGCCGCGCTGCAGCGCCTGCAGGCCAAGAATGCAGCGGGCGATGAACCAGACCGCGACGGCAACCATCAGCACGACACCGATGACCACGATCATCAGCAGCGCCGAGATCAGTGCATAGAGCAGGCCGATCCAGAAGGTGCGGATCAGGAATGTGTAATGGCTCTCGACGAAGCCGCCGGCCTTGCCGCGATTGATATAGGCCAGGACGATGCCGACAATGCCGCTGACGCCGATGGCTAGGCCGGCGAGATAGAGGATGTAGATGACCAGCGCGTTGGTCGGGCCGGGCTCCAGCCAGCGGTCGGTCTGGCGTGACGTACCGTTTTGGCCTGGATCGCTCATTGTGCTCCTCCCTCGGTTGCCGGCGCGAGAGTAGCAGAGCTTGCGCCCGGCGCCATACGGCCGGGATTGAGGATATTCTTCGGGTCGAATTCGGCCTTCAGCCGCGCCGACAGTGCTGCCAGTTGCGGCGCTTGCGGTTCGAACACCGGTACGGCGGCGCGGTGCGAAGGGGTTGCGCGCACCAGCGTCGCATGGCCGCCGCCATGTCTTCTGATCAGGCCGCGCAACAGGCCAGCCTCGGGATCGTCCTGCTGCATGCGCAGCCAGATCAGCCCGCCCTGCCAATCGTAGAAGGCATCGACCGGGGCCTGCATGCGCAGCGCCAGCACCATCTGGTGGCCCCGCGACGGCGCCATCGAGACGCGCCACACCGGCCTTTCGCTGCCATCGGCGAACGGCGCGGAGTCGCGGACATCGCGCCAGACCGAGTACGAGACCGAACCGGAAATCTCCTGCAGCGGCCCCGCGTTTTTCAGCAGGTCTTTCAGCGCGGCGATGCGATAGGCGACCGACGGGCCGAAACCCTCGATGCGCAGCAGCGTCGCGGCATCGCTGCCGAGACTGCCGCCGGCGACCCTAGCTGCGACCCGTTCGGGAAGATGGGCAGCGCTCGACACTTCGGCGCTGGAACCCAGCGCCAGCGCCATGGCGGCGGCGGCGTGATCGTCGAGCAGGCCGCGGATGGCGAGCGTGACTTCGGTCTCGGCAGCAGGCAGCACCTTGAAGGTGACGTCGGTGAGCACCGCCAGCGTGCCCCAGCTGTTGGCCATCAGCTTGGACAGATCATAGCCGGTGACGTTCTTGACGACGCGGCCGCCCGACTTGAAGGCCTCGCCGCGCCCGGAAACGGCCGCTATGCCGAGGATATGGTCACGCGCAGCACCCACCTTCAGCCGGCGCGGGCCGGAAAGGTTCGCGGCGAGTGCGCCGCCGATCGTGCCTCGCGCTGGCTCACCGCCGAGCAGCGGGCCGTAATCCATCGGTTCGAAGGCAAGTTGCTGGCCGTTTTCGGCAAGCAGGCTTTCGATTTCGGCCAGCGGCGTGCCGGCTTTTGCCGACAGCACCAGTTCGGCCGGCTCGTAAAGCATGACGCCGGAGAGTTTGGAAAGGTCGAGCGTATGCTCACTCTGCTGCGGCCGGCCGATGCAGCGCTTGGAGCCGTGGCCGAGGATTTCCAGCGGTGCGTCTTCCGCCGCGGCCCAGGCGACGGTGGAGAGGACCTCGGCTGCGATGGTGGGGACGAAGGTGGTCATGAGGCGGATGCGCCAATGGCAAATGCAAAGACGTCGCGTTCCTTCGCGCCCCCCTCTGTCCTGCCGGACATCTCCCCCTCAAGGGGGGAGATCGAACGTCGCGTCTGGCTTCGCCAATCGTCAATATTGAAAGAAGGCTGAGGCGTGCAAGCTGCCAATCTCCCCCCTTGAGGGGGAGATGTCCGGCAGGACAGAGGGGGGTGTTCAAGCGCCAACATACCCACTCAAAACCTCGGAATGTCCGGAAACGCCACTTGCCCGCGATGCACGTGCATCCGCCCGAGCTCGGCGCATCGCCTCAATTGCGGGAAGACCTTGCCGGGATTCAAAAGATGGTTGGGGTCGAAGGCGCATTTGACGCGCATCTGCTGGTCGAGGTCGATCTGGTTGAACATTTCCGGCATCAGGTCGCGCTTCTCGACGCCGACGCCGTGCTCGCCGGTCAGCACGCCACCGACCTTGACGCAGAGCCGCAATATGTCAGCGCCGAAACTCTCTGCCTTGTCGAGTTCGCCCGGCACGTTGGCGTCATAGAGGATGAGCGGGTGCAGATTGCCGTCGCCGGCGTGGAAGACATTGGCGACGCCGAGCCCGTATTTCTCCGACAGCTCGCGCATGCCGGCGAGCACGCGCGGCAGTTCCTTGCGCGGGATGGTGCCGTCCATGCAGTAGTAGTCGGGCGAGATGCGGCCGACCGCCGGGAACGCCGCCTTGCGGCCGGCCCAGAAGCTCAGCCGCTCCTGTTCCGACTGCGACGTGCGGCATGTGGTCGAGCCGTTCCTAAAAGCAATGGCTTCGACCAGGCCGATCAGGTGGTCGACCTCGACACCCGGCCCGTCCAGCTCGACGATCAGCAGCGCCTCGACATCCAAGGGATAGCCGGCCTGGACGAAATCCTCGGCGGCGTGGATGGCCGGACGGTCCATCATCTCCATGCCGCCCGGAATGATGCCGGCGCCGATGATGTCGGCAACGCATTGGCCGGCCTGCTCGCTGGTCGGGAAACCGATCAGCAGGGCACGCGCCGTCTCCGGCTTCTTCAGGATGCGTACGGTGACCTCGGTTACGACGCCGAGCAGTCCTTCGGAGCCGGTCATGACGCCGAGCAGGTCGTAGCCTTCCGCGTCGAGATGGCTGCCGCCGAGGCGCACCACCTCGCCATTCATCAGCACCATCTCGATGCCGAGCACATTGTTGGCGGTGAGACCGTATTTCAGGCAGTGCACGCCGCCGGAATTTTCCGCGACATTGCCGCCGATCGAGCAGGCGATCTGGGAGGATGGATCGGGGGCGTAATAGAAGCCCTCCTGCTCGACGGCGGTGGTGATGCCGAGATTGGTGACGCCGGGCTGGGCGACGACGACGCGGTTCTGAAAATCGATCTCGAGGATGCGGTTGAAGCGGCTCATCACCAGCAGCACCGCGTCTTCGAGCGGCAGCGCACCGCCGGAGAGCGAGGTGCCGGAGCCGCGCGGCACGACGCGGATGTTGCGGTCGCTGCAATATTTCAGCACCCGCGAGACCTGGGGCACGGTTTGCGGCAGTACAACGACGAGCGGCAATTGCCGGTAGGCGGTGAGCCCGTCGCTCTCGAAGGCGCGCATGGCATTGGCGGCGTCGACGACACCCTCGCCCGGCACCATGATGCGCATATCGGCGACGATCTCGTCGCGCCGGCGCATCGTGGCGTCGTCTGGTTTCGGCATGGCAAGGCCGGACATCGACAGCCTCCTTCGATCGACTGGTAAAAATCTTTTACCAGCGACGGTGGTCGCTTGCAAATGCCGCTTTGGCCGGGATGAGAGGCCTATGGCCGAGACAGCCTTCCGCAGCGGCAATCTGCCGCTGCGCCCCACACTACTCGCCCGGCTGCTTGCCTGGTTCGGAGTGCATGCGGCGGACGCGGCGCACGCCCCACCAGACGAGCACGATGGCGAGCGGCACCGAGGCGGCGGTGACCATTTCCGGCGCGAAGGCATGGCCGAAGATCGAGGCGCCCTTGGCGACGTAGCCGATGAGGCCGACGACATAGTAGGAAACCGCGGCGACCGAGAGCCCCTCCACCGTCTGCTGCAGCCGCAATTGCAGGCGGGCGCGATTGTTCATCGATGCCAAAAGATCGCGGTTCTGCTTCTCGACCTCGACGTCGACCCAGGTGCGCAGCAGTGTGGTGGCACGGGTGAGCTTCGTCGACAGGTTGGCCTGACGCTCCTCGACCGAACGGCAGGTACGCATCGCCGGCGCCACGCGGCGCTGCAGAAAACCGCCCCAGGTGTCGTAGCCGGGCACCGCCTCTTCGTCGAGCGCCTCCAGCCGTTCGCGCACGATGCCGTCATAGGCGCGGCTGGCGCCGAAGCGGTAGAGGCTGGAGGCGGCATCGGCCTCCAGCTCGGCGGCCAGTTCGGTCAAGTCGGCAAGTAGCGTCTGGCTGTCGCGGGTCTCGGCGACCTTCATTTCCAACGTTGTCTGGGCCAGCCTGTCTTCGATGCGGCGGGCGCGACCGGACAGCGTCAGGGCCAGCGGCAGCCCAAGCATGGCCAGCGTGCGGTAGGTCTCGATGTCGATCAGCCGCTGCGACAGTGCCCCGGTGCGCGCCGGGGTCAGGCCGCGGTCGAGCACCAGCATTCGGGTCAAGCCGTCGCCATCCTGACGGAAATCGGTGACGATGGCCGCGTTGCCGCGCTCGACCAGCGAATAGCACAGGCTGGTCGGGTCGAAGCCGGCGATCAGTTTTTCGTTCGCCGGCGTCCATTTGCGGATCTCCAGCCTGATGCCGGAAATCACCGTGCCCGGCGGCGAAAACCCGTTGCCGAAGGGTGTGTCTTCTTGCCCCCTGCCGTTTTCGGCGAGCGGGCCTTCCCAGAGATAGGTCGAGAATTCCGTGTGGCGTTCCCAACGCAGCGAGCCCTTGCCCCATTTCATCGCGTGGTGGCGGGCGTGAGGGTCGGGCGCGGCAATGCCGAGGCGTCGCGACAATTCGGAAAGCACGGCCTGATCGATCCCGGATCCAGCTTCGGTCATGAAGGAAAGCTGCACCAGCACGCGCGGCTTTTCGACCAGCGGCTGCGGCCGGGCGTGGACCTCGCCGAGCGCGCCCGGCCGACCTTCATGCGCCGGAAAGCCCATGACGGTGCCGCCCACGGCTTTGGCGCGCAGCTGGAATTCGAGGTTGGAAGGGTCGGCGTCTGGCACGGCTGGTCCCCCGGGCTTCTGTGAGCCCTTTGGCAATGATGTCCCTCTAGAGCGGTCCATCGTTTCACGGAAACGGCGAACCGCTCTATCTCTTTGATTCTGCGCAATTCCGGACGGAAAACCGTTTCACACTTTTCCTGGTTGCTCTAGAGGCAATCTCCAGAGGGCGCAAACAGCCAGTTTAGCTCAAGCTGATATGAAGCCGCGGCTATGAAACGGACCCGGCCCCGGCGAATTGGATAAATAATTTGACCAGTTGGCGACGCTGGCTTTATCTTGCGCGACATCGGTTCAACCCCCAGGCATCCCGTTTGAGCGACATTTTCTCCCGGATCGAGCATTCGCGCACCGCCGACGAGGTGGTGCAGCAGATCGAGAGCCTGATCCTCGAAGGCGTCCTGCGCACCGGCGACCGGCTGCCGGGCGAGCGCGAACTGGCGCGCCAGTTCGAGGTGTCGCGGCCGATCCTGCGCGATGCCTTGAAAGCCTTGGAAGGGCGCGGGCTGTTGACGACACGGCCAGGCGGCGGCACCCATGTCGCCGATGTCATCGGCCAGCTGTTCACCAAGCCGGTGACCGACCTGATCTCGATGCATCGCAAGGCGGTGACCGACTATCTGGAGTACCGCCGCGAGATCGAGGCGGTGGCGGCGGAATATGCGGCGCGCCGTGCCACATCGGACGATCTGGCGCTGCTCGACCGCATCATGGCACGTATGGACGAGGCGCACCGGACCGGCAATTTCGACGACGAGGCGGAAATCGACGTCGAGTTCCACCACGCGATCTGCGAATGCGCGCACAACATCATCCTGCTGCACACGCTGCGCTCCTGTTATCGGCTGCTGTCGGAAGGCGTGTTCCAGAACCGGCGGCTGGTGTTCAACGTGCCGGGCGCGCGCGAGACGCTGCTTTCGCAGCACCGGGCAATCTACACGGCGGTCAAGGCCGGCGATCCGGCTGCGGCGCGGCAGGCGGCGATGGACCACATCTCCTACGTCGAACGATCGATGGCCGAGGCCGAGCGCAGCGGCGACTGGCAGCGCGTGTCGCGGCTGAGGCTCAGGCAGCGCTCCGAGCCCGGTGGCGGTGAGCCGGCAAGAAAACAGCCGTAGGCACCGCCCAGAAAATTCAACGACGAACCAGCGAAGAACCAGCGGAAAAAAGATCCATGAGCAGCATTCTCACCATCGCCGACCTCAAGGACCTGGCGCGCCGCCGCGTGCCGAAGATGTTCTTCGACTACGCCGATTCCGGCGCCTGGACCGAAAGCACCTACCGGGCCAACGAAGAGGACTTCCAGAAGATCAAGTTCCGCCAGCGCGTGCTGGTCGACATGGACAATCGCTCGCTGGAATCGACCATGATCGGCGAGAAGGTGGCGATGCCGGTGGCGCTGGCGCCGACCGGCATGACCGGCATGCAGCATCCGGACGGCGAGATGCTGGCGGCGCAGGCTGCGGAGGAATTCGGCGTGCCGTTCACGCTGTCGACGATGAGCATCTGCTCGATCGAGGATGTCGCGTCGGTGACCAGGAAGCCATTCTGGTTCCAGCTCTATGTGCTGCGCGACAAGGATTTCGTCTTCGATCTGATCGACCGTGCAAAAGCGGCGAAATGCTCGGCGCTGGTGCTGACGCTCGACCTGCAGATCCTAGGCCAGCGCCACAAGGATATCCGCAACGGGCTTTCGGCGCCGCCGCGGATGACGCCGAAGCACATCTGGCAGATGGCGACCAGGCCGCGCTGGTGCGTCGGCATGGCCGGGACAAAGCGCCGGAGCTTCCGCAACATCGTCGGCCATGCCAAGGGCGTCGGCGACCTCGCCTCGCTGTCGTCGTGGACGAAGGAGCAGTTCGATCCGCACCTGTCGTGGAAGGACGTCGCCTGGATCAAGGAGCGCTGGGGCGGCAAGCTGATCCTGAAAGGCATACTCGACAAGGACGACGCGCTGATGGCGGCCAGGACGGGTGCCGATGCGATTATCGTTTCCAACCATGGCGGCCGCCAGCTCGACGGCGCCTCGTCGTCGATCATGGCGCTCGAAGAGATCGCCGACGCCGTCGGCGACACGATGGAGGTGCATATGGACGGCGGCATCCGCTCCGGCCAGGACGTGCTCAAGGCGCTGTGCCTCGGCGCCAAGGGCACCTATATCGGACGGCCTTTCCTGTACGGCCTCGGCGCGCTCGGCAAGGAAGGGGTTACCAAGGCGCTGGAAATCATCCGCAAGGAGATGGACATAACGCTGGCGCTGTGCGGAAAGCGCCTGGTCACCGACATGGGCAAGGATCAGCTTCGGCGCTAAAGTCCCGTGACGGCATGATCATGGAGGCGACGCAGGCATTGACGGAGCCCGGCATCAGTTTCTACGAGGCGCGCGGACCGCAAGGCATGCGCCTTTACGCGATCGGCGATGTGCACGGCCGGCTCGATTTGCTGACCGCCATGCACCGGCGGATCGAGGCGGAGCTCAGTCAAAGACCGTCGGCCGATTGGCGCGTGATCCATCTCGGCGACTATGTCGACCGGGGCCCGGACTCCAGGGGCGTCATCGATTTCTTGATCGACGCGCAAAGACGCGATCGGCGTCACCTGATGCTGGCCGGAAATCATGATCTCGGCTTCCTCGATTTTCTCGATGTCCCCGATCCGGACGGGCTGTTCATGCGCTATGGCGGCATCCAGACGGCGCTATCCTATGGCGTGTCGCTCGGTGGGGGCAGCGCCTGGTTTGGCCGGGCCGATGCGGCATTGCGGCAAGGCCACGCCGCACTGGTCGAGGCGGTGCCGCAGAACCATGTCGAGTTCCTGCGCTCGCTGCCCTTTTCGGTGACCTTCGGCGACTTCTTCTTCTGCCATGCCGGCATCCGGCCCGGCGTTGCGCTGGAAAGCCAGAGCCGGCAGGACCTGATCTGGATCCGCGAGGTCTTCCACGACCACGCCGGTCTTCATCCCAAGATCGTGGTGCACGGCCATACGCCGGTGCCCAAACCCGAGATCACCGGCAACCGCGTCAACGTCGACACCCTCGCCTGGCAATCGGGAAACCTCACCGCGCTCGTGGTAGACGGCGCTGACAAGCATATCCTGACAGTCACGGGTGAGCGGGCGTAGGTAAGGCGTGGAGTTATGTGCAGAGGGTCTAGCGAAGCGCGGCGGTGACGCCGTAGCCGTCAACGGCATTGTGGTCGTTGGCCGCGTCGGCGGAATAAATGCCGAGGCCGCACAAGACGATGGCCGACAACATGACAAAGGACAAAAAGGCTGCTTTCACGGACGTCATCTCTTGTTGAGCTTCCTGCATCTAGGCACGAGCGGGTTACCAATGCGTTGAAACGCAAAATACGTCGCAAATGTCGGACGGTTTCGAGCTTCTAGGCATGTTCTGTATCGGCGGTGTGTCGCGCGGGTCACAGGAAAGGTTCATCGCGGTTGCACGCAAGATGCAGAGCGCGCGCCTTTTAGGCTGGCGGACAGACACAGGCCAAGGATGAAACGCGTTATCCCCGGCGGATTTGCCGCCGCGTGCCAAATATGCAACGTCGCCAAATACGTTGACTATATGGGCCGTCAGATCGTCGCCACCCAGGCGCGGGCGATGGCCAGGCCGGCGGCATCGGCTTGCGGTCCGTTGCGGGCCATTTCGTCGTCGAGCCGGACGGCCCAATCCGGATGGCGTTCGGCGATCAGCGGTGCGAAGGACGTACTCCAGTCGCGAACCATCGGCCGGTCCGCTTCGAAATGAAACTGGAAACCATAGACGGCGCGGCCGATGCGGAACGCCTGGTTCTCGGCGACGGCATTGCCGGCCAGCCGAACGGCAGTCTCGGGCAAGACAAAGGTGTCGTCGTGCCATTCGAAGATCGGGAATTTTTCAGGCAAAGCGGCGAGCACCGGATCGGCCTGCGCCGCCGCGGTGAGCGCGACCTCGTGCCAGCCGAACTCCGACGCGCCGCCGATCTGGTTCTCGCCGCCAAAGGCGCGCGCGACCAACTGGCTGCCGAGGCAGATACCAAGCACCGCGCGATCCCTCTCGGCAAAGTCGCGCGTCAGGTCGAGCAGGCCCGGAAAATAAGGACAGAGCTCGTCGTCCAGCGCATTCTGGGCGCCGCCGAGCACTACCATGGCGTCATGCCCGCCGCTATCTTGCGGCAGCGCGTCGCCGCAGTAGGGACGGCGCAGGTCGATATCGACGCCCGCCTCGACAAGGGCCGCGCCGATCTGGCCAAGGCCCTCATTGTCGAAGTTCTGGACAACCAAGACCCGCATCGAAACCTGCTGACATGAAATTGATGCAACGAGCGATATCATGGCACCAGCATTGCAGCCAACAGGGAACGCCTATGCCACTGCAAAACCGGGTCGACCCGTTCGGCGCCATCCATGCCGTGCCGGAGCGCGGCCTGTTCATGGGCAATCGCGGCATCATTCACGACCCCGAGACGAGAACGCTGTTGAGGAAGCGCTGGGCGCTGCAAGCCTGGATCATCTGCGTCTGCGAATTCGGCAACGTGCGGCGCGAGCCGATGGGGCGCAACCGGGCTGGCGGCAAGGCCGGCTGGACCGAGCTGTTTTTCCTCGACGAGGTGACGGCACTTGCCGCCGGCCACCGTCCCTGCTTCTTCTGCCGGCGCGAGCGGGCCAGGGATTTTGTCCGGCGTTTCGGCGACGCCTTCGGCATTGCCGAGCCACGCGCGCCGCAGCTCGACAAGCGCCTGCACAAGGAGCGCCTGGCCCCGGGCGGACGAGCGACGAGACTGAAACCGGAAGCGCTTGCGGACTTGCCTGACGGCACGATGATCTCGTCAGGAAACAGGGCGTACGCCCTGTTTGATGGCGCCGCGCTGCCCTGGAGTTTCGGCGGTTATGGCGAACCGGTGGGGTTCGGCGGTTTTACCGACAGTCCAATCCGCCTGCTCACGCCAGCGACAACTGTTTCGGTGCTGCAGAAAGGCTACGAGCCTGTCTGGCATCCTTCCGCCGAGGCTTGACGCCGAGGGTGACGTTGCCGCATTCCTCGGCGATGCGCGCCAATTACAAGATGCAGCGGCTGTTCGTGCCGGACGGGCTTGGACCGGACATCGAGTTCGACGTCGGCCCGCAGCAGAGCCATTATCTCTCGCACGTGCTGCGGCTCGGCGAAGGCGCCGAAATTCTGGTCTTCAACGGCCGCGACGGCGAATGGTCGGCGGCGATCGCCGCGAAGTCGAAGAAGGCGTTGCACCTGAAGGTGATGAAGCTGCAGCGCTCGCAGCCGCCGCTGCCCGATCTCGTCTATTGCTTCGCGCCGCTGAAGCAGGGGCGGCTCGACTACCTCGTGCAAAAGGTGGTCGAGATGGGCGCCGGCATCCTGCAGCCGGTCATCACCCAGCATACGCAGGTGGCAAAGCCCGGCATCGAGCGCCTGCGCGCCAATGTCGTCGAGGCGGCCGAACAATGCGGCATATTGGCGGTGCCGGAGCTGCGCGAAGCGGAAAGATTCGAGCGCCTGCTGGCGGACTGGGACCGCGAGCGGCGGCTGATCTTCTGCGACGAGGATGCATCGACCAACAATCCCCTGCCGGCATTGCAGGCGGTGCGGGAGAGAAAGCTCGGTCTGCTGGTCGGACCGGAGGGCGGCTTTTCCGACGAGGAACGCAGGATGCTGAGAGCGCTGCCCTTCGTTACCGCGATTCCGCTCGGGCCGCGCATCCTGCGAGCGGATACGGCGGCGGTGGCGGCACTGGCGCTGATCCAGGCGACAATCGGCGATTGGTGATCAATTCCAATTACCCGCTGGCTCAGGATTTTTCGCTTGATCGGCTACTGACATTTCGTCCATCTAGCGCCGGCAGTGGCCGCGTGTCCTTTCGGGCGCGCAAAGGACGCTGTAGCATTTGATTGGGCACCTGATCCCTTCCGAAAATCGAAGCCGATTTTCAGGGTCATGTGCGGAGGGCTCCTATGGCGCGCGATACTACCGATTTCCGGCCGATCGAAGGCGTCGACGAACTCGTCGAGCACCTGGCCGAAGGCAACAAGCCGCGCGACAAATGGCGCATCGGCACCGAGCACGAGAAATTCCCGTTCTATGTCGACGGCAATGCGCCGGTGCCCTATGGTGGCGAGCGCGGCATCCGCGCCATCCTCGAAGGCATGCAGGACAAACTCGGCTGGGACCCGATCATGGATGCCGGCCGCATCATCGGCCTGGTCGAGCCGACCGGCCAAGGCGCGATCTCGCTGGAGCCAGGCGGCCAGTTCGAGCTGTCCGGCGCGCCGCTGGAGACGATCCACCAGACCTGCCGCGAAGGCAATGCGCATCTGGCGCAGGTGCGCGAGATCGCCGAACCGATGGGCATTCGTTTTCTCGGCCTTGGCGGCAGCCCGAAATGGTCGCTGGCCGAGACGCCGAAGATGCCGAAATCGCGCTACGAGATCATGACCCGCTACATGCCCAAGGTCGGCACCAAAGGTCTCGACATGATGTACCGGACCTGCACGATCCAGGTGAACCTCGACTTCGAAAGCGAAGCCGACATGCGCCGCAAGATGCAGGTGTCGCTGAAGCTGCAGCCGCTGTCGACGGCGCTGTTTGCCAACTCGCCCTTCACCGAAAGCCGGCCGAACGGCTTGCAGAGCTGGCGCGGCGAGATCTGGCGCGACACCGACAATCAGCGCTCCGGGCTGCTCGAGTTCTGCTTCTCGCCCGATTTCGGCTTTGCCGATTATGTCGAATGGGCGCTCGACGTGCCGATGTATTTCGTCATCCGCGACGGCCAGTACCATGACATGACGCACATCACCTTCCGCCAGTTCATGGCGGGCGCCGCCCGCAACGAACTGCCGGACGGGCTGCCGACGATGGGCGACTGGGCGAACCATCTGTCGACGCTGTTCCCGGACGTGCGGTTGAAGCGCTTTCTCGAAATGCGCGGCGCCGATGGCGGGCCGTGGCGGCGCATCTGCGCGCTGCCGGCCTTCTGGGTCGGGCTGCTCTACGATGCGGCTGCGCTCGACGCGGCCGAGGCGCTGACCTCGAGCTGGAGCTACGACGAAGTGCTGGCAATGCGCAACGCAGTGCCGGAACAGGGCATTTCGGCGCCCTTCCGCAACACGACATTGCGCGAGATCGCCCGCGACGTGCTCGTCATCTCGCGCATGGGACTGAAGAACCGCGGCCGCAAGAACCGCGACGGCTACGACGAGACGTCGTTCCTCAACACGCTGGACGAGGTCGTCGCGCGTGGCACCACCAGCGCCGAAGAGATGCTCTCGGCCTACCACACACGCTGGGGCGGCTCGATCGAGCCGGTGTTCATGGAATACGCGTATTAACGCTTCGCTATCCGCTTGGCCGATGGTCCGGCAAATTCGCTTCAATCAGTGATGGAAACGAACTAGGCTTCTCCAACGCGGATTTTCCCGGAGGAGAAAACAATGCCTTCATTGTTCGATATTCTGGCACAGGCCCAGAACGGCAACGGCATGCAGGCGCTGGCCCAGCAGTTCGGGCTTTCGCAGCAGCAGACGCAGGCAGCGGTCGCGGCGCTGCTGCCGGCCTTTTCGCAGGGGCTGAAGCGCAACACGGCGGACCCTTATGGGCTCGGCTCCTTCATGACGGCGATGGCAAGCGGCCAGCACGCCAAATATTTCGAGGATGCAAGCCGGGCCTTCTCGCCGCAGGGCCTCGATGAAGGCAACGGTATTCTCGGCCATTTGTTCGGCTCGAAGGACCTGTCGCGGGCCGTCGCCAACCAGGCCGCGCAGGCGAGCGGCGTCAGCCAGCAGGTGTTGCAGCAGATGCTGCCGGCAATCGCCTCGATGATGATGGGCGGGCTGTTCAAGCAGACCACCAACCAGTTAGGCGGGCAGATGCATGCGGCAGGCGGCGGCAATCCGCTCGGCGAGCTCATCGAGCAGATGATGCGGCAGGGGGGCGGCGGCGGCCAGGCACCGGCCCCTCAGCCTGCAGGCCCCACGGATAACCCGCTCGGCAAGGTGCTGCAGGACATGTTCGGCGGGCAGCAGCCGCAACAGACGCAGAGCCCTTACGGCGACAACCCGCTGGGCAAGGTGTTGCAGGACATGTTCGGCGGCGGGCAGCAGCCGCAACAGACGCAGCAGACACAGAACCCTTATGGTGACAATCCGCTCGGCAAGGTACTGCAGGATATGTTCGGCGGCGGTGCACCACAGCCACAGCAGCCGCAGAACCAACCCCAGCAGACACAGAACCCTTATGGTGACAATCCGCTCGGCAAAGTGCTGCAGGACATGTTCGGCGGTGGCGCACAACAGTCTCAGCCGCGTCAGGCGCCGCAGCAACCCCAGGCGCCGCAGCCGCAGGCCAATCCGAGCGGCAGGCCGAGAAATCCGTTCGACGACCTGTTCGGCAAGATGTTCGAGACAGGCGCCCAGCAGCGCGACGACTACCAGAAAGGCATGGAGTCGATCTTCGACCAGTTCAAGCAGGGCATGGGCCGGCGGTAGACCAGACACCGGCAACCAATCATCAGTGCCGCCCAAAAAAGAAAGCCCGGTCCTGGGAGGACCGGGCAGCGCGCAGGCTGGCCGGGGGGATCCGGCAGGGAGTGGGGAGCCTGCGTAACTTAGTGGCGTCGTGCCTCAAAAAGGTTCAACGCGCCCGAACGGCGAAACCACGCGATCACACCACCTTGCGGGCAATATCCTCGATCGTTTCGGCGCGCTCGACCGCGATGACGCGAAGCCTTTCTGTCGGATCGCGGCCAAAGGGTACACCGACAGCGACGTGCAGGTCGGCGCGGGTCAGGCCGATGTCGGCGAGCTCGGCATCCGACATCTCGCCGAGGCGATAAAAGGCGCGGCGGTTTCTCCAGGCGCGGTAAACATTGGCAGCGGCATTGGCCACGCGCGTCGCAACGGCCGGACGCGAGGTGATGCGCGAGGTCTCGGTAGCGAAATCAAACGTAGCCATGTCGGTCTCCTTCACATTCGAACGGGCGAAACCGGTCGATCGGGCGCTGGCGACAGCGGCCGTTCCGGCTTCGATTCACATGCCTTCATGTGGACAATCGGAATTTGCCATGGCCCGATTGATTAATCCAACGAATGTTTCTAATCTTTAGCATCAGCATCAATGATGGATTAGGCCAATGAAAGCGCCGCTCGATCTCGATCAGTTGCAGACCTTCATCTCGATTGTCGACACCGGCAGCTTTACCCGCGCGGCGGAAGCGGTGCATCGCACCCAGTCTGCGGTGTCGATGCAGATGCGGCGGCTGGAGGAACGGATCGGCAAGCCGCTGTTCGAAAAAGACGGCCGCACCAACAGGCTGACCGAGGAAGGCGACAGACTGCTCTCCTACGCAAGGCGGCTGCTCTATCTCAACAAGGAAACACTGGCCGCCTTCGACGACCGCCGGCTCGAAGGCACCATCCGCATCGGCACGCCGGACGATTATGCCGATCGCTTCCTGCCAGAGATCATGGCGCGGTTTGCCCGTTCCAACCCGCATGTCGAACTGACCGTTATCTGCGAACCGACGCCGGGACTGGTCGAACACATCAAGCGCGGCAATCTCGACCTGGCGCTGGTGACGCACAACGACGCGCGCGGCCAGTCGGAAGTGGTGCGGCGCGAACCGCTGCTGTGGGTTACCTCGGCCAACCATGCGACGCATGAGCAGCCGATCCTGCCGATGGCCTTCGGCCGGCCGAACTGCATCTGGCGGCGGGCCGCCGCCGACGTGCTCGATCAGCAGAGCCGCGACTATCGCATCCTGTTCACCAGCTTCTCTGCCACCGTCATCGCCGCCGCGGTGCTTTCCGGTCTGGCGATCTCGGTGCTGCCGGAATGCGCGCTGCGGCCCGGCATGCGGGTGCTGGGCGAGGCCGACGGTTTCGGCGCCCTGCCCGATTGCCGCATCGGTATCATGCGCGGTCAGACCTCGCGGCCGGAGATCGTCGACGCGCTTGCGCGCCACATTTCGGAGAGCCTCGACAATATTTCCGTGCCACTCGGCGAGGAGACCGGCACGTTCGATTTCGCCGCCCTCGCCTTCGCCAAGATGAAGCGGACCAAGCCGAACCAGATCCTGCCGGGCTGGTGATCGCGCGTTTGGGGCGGACATCGAACACGGCCGCCTTGACGCCGGCCAGCAATCGTCCCCCAATCGGCCGATGAGCGACGCAGCATCCGAATCACGCACCAACGCCACCGAATATACGGTGAGCGAGATTTCCGGCGCGCTGAAGCGTACGGTCGAGGACGTCTTCGGCAATGTACGGGTGCGCGGCGAGATTTCCGGCTATCGCGGACCGCATTCCTCCGGCCATGCCTATTTCTGCCTGAAGGACGATCGCGCGCGGCTCGACGCCGTGGTGTGGAAGACCACGATGAGCCGGCTGAAATTCCGTCCAGAGGAAGGCATGGAGGTGATCGCCACCGGCCGGCTCACCACCTATCCCGGAAAGTCGAACTACCAGATCGTTATCGACAATCTCGAGCCGGCCGGTGCCGGTGCGCTGATGGCGCTGCTGGACGAGCGCAAGCGCCGGCTGCAGGCCGAAGGCCTGTTCGACGCGGCGCGCAAGCGCAGGCTGCCGTTCATGCCGTGCGTCATCGGCGTCGTCACCTCGCCGACAGGCGCCGTCATCCGCGACATCATCCACCGCATCAAGGACCGGTTTCCGCTGCACGTGCTGGTCTGGCCGGTGCGGGTGCAGGGCGAGACGGCGGGTGCGGAAGTGACCGCTGCCGTCAACGGCTTCAACGCACTGCCATGGGACGGCGCCATCGCGCGGCCCGATCTGTTGATCGTGGCGCGCGGCGGCGGCAGCCTGGAGGATCTGTGGGGGTTCAACGACGAAGCGCTTGCCCGGGCCGTCGCCGCTTCGGGCATTCCGGTGATTTCCGCGGTCGGCCACGAGACCGACTGGACATTGATCGATCTGGCGGCGGATGTGCGGGCGCCGACGCCGACAGGCGCCGCCGAGATCGCCGTGCCGGTCAAGGTCGACCTCGAAGCGACGCTTGCCGGCCTTGGCGCGCGGTTGAAGACCGCACTGTCGCGCAATTTCGAACGCAAGCGGCAGGCGGCACGCGCGGCCGCCCGTGCGCTGCCCTCGCCCGACCAGTTGCTGGCGCTGCCGCGGCGGCGCTTCGACGAGGCGACGAGCCGGCTCGGCCGGGCGCTGTCGGTCAGCGTCGAGCGCAAGCGAGCCAGGCTTCTGGGGCAGCGGCTGACGCCGGCGACTTTGTCGCGGCGCATGAACGAAGCCCGCACTCTGACCCGCCGCGACCTCGCCCGTGCGCAAGCGGCTTTCTTCGCCATCGTGCGCGAGCGTCGGGCGCGGTTTTCGCGCACGGCGACCAGACTGTCACCGGCGCCGATCGCAAGACGGCAGAAACTGCAAGGCGATGCCCTGCTGGCACTGACGCGGCGGCAGGACCAGGCGATTTCGCGGCGGCTGGACCGTCTGCGTGGAAAACTGACGCAGGCCGACCGGCTGCTGGCGACGCTCTCGCACAAGGCCGTGCTGGCGCGAGGCTTCGCGCTGGTCAAGGATGCGGACGGCGCGGTGGTCAAGCACGCGGCAGAAGTTGTGTCGGGGATGGCGCTTTCGCTGGAGTTCGCCGACGGCACCGCCGATGCAGTCGCCATCAGTGGCACGGCGCGGCCGAAGACGGTTGCCAAGCCCGCGGCCAAGCTCAAGGCGCCGGGCGGCCAAGGTTCGCTTTTCTGAGGAAAAAATGACCGACCCGCATCTTGCGACGCCCTCGGGCAAACTGCGCGCCCGCGCCTTCGCGATCCCATTCGATGGCACGCCAGGCCGCTTCAATGCCATCACCGATGTGCCCGGCGTGACGGTCGGCTATACCACGCTGATCTCAGGGGATGGGCCGCTCGTCGTCGGCAAGGGTCCGGTACGCACCGGCGTGACCGCGATCCTGCCACGGCCCAGAGACGAGTTGGCCGTCCCGGCGTTTGCCGGGATGTTCAGCGCCAATGGCAATGGCGAACTGACCGGCTCGCATCTGATAGAGGAGCTCGGAGCGTTCAATCTTCCCATCACCATCACCAACACGCATTCCTGCGGCGTCAGCCGCGACGCAACGCTGCGCTGGATGCAGACGGTGCTGCCGCAATCGCTCGACAGCGCCTGGGCGCTGCCGGTGGCGGGCGAGACTTACGACGGCTTCCTGAACGATATCAACGGCCACCATGTGAGCTTCGAGCACGTGTTTTCCGCGCTCGAAACGGCTGATAGCGGGCCGATCGAAGAGGGCAGCGTCGGCGGCGGCACAGGCATGATCACCTTCGGCTTCAAGGCAGGGTCCGGCACATCCTCGCGCAGCGTCGACTGGAATGGAAAGCGTTTAACGATCGGCTGCTTCGTCCAGTCGAATTTCGGTGCACGGCGAAACCTCGTGATCCGTGGCATCAGAGCCGGAGCGGAACTCGCCGATCCGGCGGCCCGGGACAACACGCCGCGAGCGGAGAAGAGCTCGATCATCGCGATCGTCGCCACCGATGCGCCATTCATGCCGCATCAGTTGAAACGGCTGGCGAAACGCGTGCCGCTCGGCGTGGCGCTAACCGGCGGCTATGGATACAATTCGTCCGGCGATATCTTTCTGGCCTTCAGCACGGCCAATCCCGACGCGGCGCGCGGCGCGGCCGGCAAGCTGGTCAGCGCCGGCTACATACCGGATGCCGATATCAACCCGTTCTTCGACGCCGTCGTTCAGAGCGTGGAGGAAGCAATCCTCAACGCGCTGGTCGCCAATGAAGACATGACCGGGCGCGACGGCAATTTCGTGCCGGCGTTGCCGAAAACATGGCTTAAGGAGAGATTTGGCAGAGCTGCGCGGCGATAAGACCGCGCAACTGCATCAGACAGGCAATGTTCGCCCGGCAGGTTTTGCCGGAGGCGGTCCGTCAGCCGGCAGGCTTGTTGGAATTCCGCTCGTCCTGGTCGGCCTCGGCCGCCTCTTCGAGCCTCGAAGCAATGAGCTCCTGAATGTCGCCGACCTCTTCCTGGATATCCTCCAGGGGTATGCCGGCCTCGGCAGCCTTGGCCGCACATTCCCTGGCGAGGGTCTCGGCCTGCTTCTCGATTCTGGCTGGCGAGGGCTGGCAGTGGACTTTTTCGCCAATCCACCCGCGCAAGAACTCGATCGCGTGTTCACTCATACTGCTGTTTCCCTAGCGGCTATGCCGGTTGGTAATCATAAACGTCGGCATCTTCGAAAAGATGCGTGCTGCCATTCGAGCCGAGTCGGCTTCGCCCGGCAAGCCGAACTTGTCCGAGGTCCACAGAGCTGAAGGGAATGGAGGGTTCAAGGAGCACGTTCTAGTTCTTGAGGACTGATTCTCTCGACGAAACTCGTTCGACCCGCGCTATTGTTTCTATTTGCTTTTTTTCGATTTTCAAGCCGTTTTAGATCACAATAGATGTCACAATGACTAGCACATTTACCGCGCTCTCGCCGGCACCATGTAAGAGGCGAGCCGTCAAAGCCGCCGCTATATAGTGACAACCATTTGCAATGTCGACTCTGCTCGCGATCCTGCTTCTTTCCGCCGCGCTTGCGTGAAGATATGTGGTGTGACGGGCCTTGCAGTGCAAGCTGCCGAGCGTCTCATGCAAGGCATGCAATAGCGTCTTGTGGAATCCTGAAGTGCTTGTCTCAGGGTGGCTCTCTACCGCCGGCGGTAAAGGATCATGCCGGCATGATAGAGGACGCCTTCGACGAACTCACCATCCGCGGTGAAGCCCGTATCGTCCCAGTATTCTATGTGGTTGCCGTGCACTTCATAGCGTCCCCGGTAGGCGCTTTCGCGGTCACCGCGCGCTTCGTCATAACGGCCGTTCGGCAGGAGTTCGTGCCTGATATGGCGATCCTCGGTGACCCACATTCCGACATAGGGATGATCTTGGTGCGTCATTGGTTCTTCCGCGAGGATTGGAGTTGAAGGAAGGGTCAGGCCGGTTGGAGCTACAGCAACGGCAATACGCGTAAGCACTGCGGCCAAAGTGGATCGCATCAATGCGCCGCCTTCGTCGGACGCACGACGATCTCGTTGACGTCGACATCGTCGGGCTGTTCGATTGCGTAGCGCACTGCCCTGGCGATGGCATCGGGTTGCAGGGCAATAGCACGCCAGGTTTTCATGGCGGCGGCAGCGGCTTCGTCGGAGATCGTGTTCGCCAGCTCGCTTTCCACCACGCCAGGATGAATGCAGGTTACGCGGATATCGTCACTCTCCTGGCGGAGCCCATCGGCAATCGCGCGGACAGCGTATTTCGTTGCGCAATAGACGGCGGCCGTGGGCGAGACGGCCAGTGCGCCGATGGAACCGATATTGATGATGTGACCGGAGCCGCGTGCCGTCATCTCGGGCAGAACCGCCGCGACGCCGTACAGAACACCCTTGATGTTGACGTCCACCATCAGCTCCCACTCGTCGACCTTCATGGCTGCCATGGCTGACAGCGGCATGACGCCGGCATTGTTGACGATGACATCGACCTGGCCCCATTCGGCCCGGGCTGCGTCGGCGAATGCTGCGACATCCGCCCTCCTGGTGACGTCGAGCGCTCGCACGCGAACCGTTCCACCAGCTGCCTCGATTTCGGCCGCAAGCGCTTCAAGGCGGTCGGTGCGGCGTGCGCCGAGCATCAGCTTCGCACCTGCCGCGCCAAGCTCGCGGGCAATGCCAGCGCCGATGCCGCTGGAGGCACCGGTGATCAGAACAACTCTGTTCATCGTCATCGAGATGATCCTTTTGGTTCTATGATTATTTTCACGATGTGAAGGGATTGGGTGCGGGTGAGCTCCCGCGGCGCGCCGGCCCTATTTGGGGGGCTCACTGGGCGGTGTAGCCGCCATCGACCAGAAGCAAGGCCCCGGTGATGAAGCTGGATGCCGGCGAGGCAAGAAAGGCGATGGCCTCGGCAACTTCTTGCGGCTGGCCGATCCGGCCGATTGGATGCGCGCCGCCGAAGCTGCGCAGCATCTCCCGGCCATTCTCCACCACGCCTTCCATGATGTCGGTTTCGATCACGCCAGGGGCAACGGCGTTGCAGCGAATGCCCATGCGCCCGTATTCGATCGCGATCACCTTGGTCAGCTGTGCGACAGCCGCCTTGGAGGAGGCATAGGCCGCCTGCGTCTCGAAGGCCGCGACGGCCGAGATCGACGAGACATTGACGATCGCGCCGCTACCGCCGGCGGCCATCAATTCCACTGCGGCACGGGCAGTGACGAAGCTGCCGCGCGCGTTGATCTGCAGGATGCGGTCATAGTCGTCGACCGAGGTCTCAGTCAGTCGTTTGTTGAGCGTGCGACCGGCATTGTTCACGACGATGTCGAGTCGACCGAAGCGCTTCGCGGCGAGTTCGACCGAGCGTCTGGCCAGATCCTCGTCGGCGACATCGCCGACCAGGGTCGCCACATCCTCGGCTTCCAATTCGCGTACGCTGTCGCTGAGATCGCTTGCCACGATCCGGGCGCCCCGCGCCCGCAGCAGTTCCGCCGCGCAGCGGCCGATGCCGCGTGCCGCGCCGGTCACGAGGGCGACTTTTCCATCCAGGTCCCAGGAGGAAGGGAGTGATGTCATGGGATATCTCCTTGTTGGTCGGCTTCGGCTTGGATCAGGAGGATCAAGCCTTCTTGCCGTTGCGACAGAGATAGAGCCATGGCATTGTCGCGATAACCCGCCTGCCGTTAACCTCGATGGTAAGTTTGACTAACCAATGGGACATCGATCTCAATGCAATTGCCGTCTTCGTCGCCGTGGCCGAGGAACGCAATTTTCGCGCTGCGGCAGACCGGTTGGGCGTGACGCGCTCAGCGGTCAGCCAGAGCATCCTCAGGCTTGAACAGCGCCTTGGCATCGCATTGCTGCAGCGCACGACACGCAGCGTCAACCTGACCGAAGCGGGCGAGCGCCTGCTGGCGAGCGTCGCACCGGCGATCGCCGACGTGAACGCGGCAATCGAAGCCACCACGGAGTTTCTGGACCGCCCGCGCGGCCGCCTGCGGATCGTGGTTTCGTCGATCGCAGAGGCCTTTCTGTCAGGACCGTTGCTGGCGTCCTTTGCAGAAAGGTTTCCCGAGGTGCATCTGGATATTGTGGTCACCGACGAGGAATTCGACATCGTTGCCGAAGGCTATGATGCGGGAGTGAGGCTCGGCGAAGTGATCGAGCAGGACATGATTGCCGTGCCGGTATCGGGCGATCAGCGACAGATGGCCGTCTGCGCCCCGCGCTATCTCGAAAAGTTCGGAGCACCCGCCCATCCGCGCGAGCTTGTGGCTCATCGATGTATCGGCTGGCGGCCGGCGCCGGGAGTTTCGCCCTATCGGTGGGAGTTCGGCGAGGACGGGCGCGAGTTCGACGTGGCGGTTGCGCCCGAGATCACAACCAACGACATGTGGCTGATGATCCGGCTGGCCGTTGCAGGCGCCGGAATCACGTTCGGCATGGCCGATACATTCCGCCCCTGGCTCGACCGCGGCGAGCTCGTGCCAATCCTCGACGGCTATTTTCCGCCGTTTGCGGGTTTCTATCTCTATTTCCCAAGCCGACGGAATATCGCGCCGAAGCTGAGAGCCCTCGTGGATCACCTGCGCGGCGCGCGTCAGGCGCGGGACCGTGGGTGAGCGCTACGGGATCGTAGTGAACGCTCGGCGCTATTGGTCAGAAACCTGGCTGAAAGCTGAATGGTACCGTTGGCTGGGATCGAACCAGCGACCTCCGGATCCACAATCCGGCGCTCTAACCATCTGAGCTACAACGGCACGTTTGCCTGAGCGGGATCGAGATGAAACGTTCGGGACCCGCTCTGTCGTTCGGCGATGCGTCCATACGGGCTATCGGAGTTTAATTCAAGGCTTTTGGCAAGGCAAAAGCTCGCTCCGGCATCGCGTCATTTTCCGCCGGACAAAAGAAAAGGCCGGCGGGAGGAGGTGCCGGCCTTTTCCTGTTACGAGCCAGCGGGAGGAGGTGCTGGCTGGTCACCCCGGTGAGCAGAGGGAGGAGGTTCCACCCGCCGGGTATTCACTTAAACCACTATATCGCACATCTATTTGTCTGACGAAATGCGACCTTTTGATGCATCGTCAAACTGTGCGCAAATATTAGGCGATCTTGATTTCTTTCACGGCCTTCTCGAAGGCGGTCTTGATCGGCTTGGATACGTCCTCGGCCGCCTTGGCAGCAACCGCCTGGAAGTCCTTAGCCTGCTCGACGGTCATTTCGACGCGCTTGCGCAGGAAAGCGGTCTGCAACTCGACGACTTCCGACAGCGACTTGGCGCCGATCAGCGCTTCGAAATGCGAGAAGCCGGCTTCGGCATTAGCGCGCAGGGCGGCGATGGTCTTGAGCGACAGGTCGCTGGAAACGGACTTGGCGGTCTCGTAGGTCGACTCCAGAGCCTTCTGGGTCTCCTCGGCGCCGGTCTTCAGCTTGGCATAGGCCTCTTTCGACTGCTCAACGCCCTTTTCGGCGAAGGCACGGATCTGGTCGGTGGCCTTCGAAGCGTCGAAGCTCGGGAATTCAACGTTTTCGATCGTTTCAGCGGTCTTGGTCCTGGACATTTTCCATCCTTTTCAGCGGCAGCGGCTTTGACAAAATGCCGTCTCGTTCATCTATCATGGCAATATAAAGGCAAATTTTGTGCATTGCAACATGTTTGTTGCATCGCACCATAAAATATTTGGTTCGCGGCGTTAACCACGCGCCTAGAGATTCCGCTGGTTGCACGCTATGACTTGTGGACCTTCGCGCCGTCGGCTTTTATTAACAAAGCGTTAACCGCAAATTGCCCGCTCTGTGAGGGTCGCCAAGCGCATGCCGGCTGAAAACTACTCCTTCCTCGATGTCGCCGTGCTCGACGCGGTCCGCCTGCGCTTCGCCGCAGGCGACGCGATCGCTATTCTGTCGGCAGATCTCGAGCAGGTGATCTGGGCCAACGGCCCCGGCGCAGCGGTATTCGGCTATCCCGACATCGGCGCGATCATCGGCGCCTCGGCAGGTTTGCCGCTGATCGCCAGGCGCCAGATCATGGCAACCAGCGGTTTTCCGCAGATCGGCCGCGACCGTGCCATCACGGTCCGGCTGGCGACTGGCCTGACCAGCCGCGCCGTCGGCTTCCTGGCCAGCGCGGTGACCATGCCCGATGGCGAGGAAGCAATCATGCTGGCGCTGCCGGCGGCGCAGACCGGCTCGCGAAGCGCCGCCGAGATCGCCGACCGCGCCATCGGTGGCTTTGCGGAAGACGGCCACTACATCGCCTTTGTCGATGCCAAGGGCAATATCGACGCCGCATCGGACGGCTTTTCGGCGCTCGGCATCCGGCCTGAGACGCTGGCCGCGCTTGTCGCCGACGTGGCGAACGAGAGCGACCGCATCGTCAAGCGCCTGGTTCCGGGTGGGTCCAGCTCCTATCCCGCGGGCCTTGCCCGGCTGACGGAAGAGCGGCACCTGCTGGTGGTGATCGACGAGGACCGGCTTGACGGCGAGGCCCCCGATGGCGAGCGCGCCGGCGGGGAAACCGAGGCGGCAGCGGCACTGAGAGGTGGCGATCTTCCCCAGCCAACGGATCAGGACAACGAGCAGCCGATCGCCAGCACCGGCGCGGCGGAGATCGACCTTGCAGCGATGCAAGGCACCTCGGCATCGGCGGAGCACGAACCTGCCGACGCGGCCGGCGATCACCGCACGGCTGGCGAAACGCCGACGCAGCATGACCATTGGTACTTCAATGCCGGCGACGACGCGCAGGTCCCGCCCGGGGCAGCTGCGTCCGGCAAAGTCGAGACCAGCCCGGACGCTTCGCAGGCCGGCGCGGATACTTCGCCGGAAAGCGCCGCAAAAGCCACCAAAGCCGCATCGCCGGCCGAACACCGCGCTTCGGCGATCGATCGCACCGCCGCGCCCATGCGTTTCGTCTGGCGTACCGACGCGGAGGGCCATTTCAGCGCCCTTTCGCCGGAATTTGCCGAGCTCGTCGGCAAGCCTGCCGCCGACGTGATCGGCCGCCGCTTCGAGGATGTTTCGGCCGCCTATGGCCTCGATGCTTCTGGCGAGATTGCCGGCCTGCTCGAACGGCGCGACACCTGGTCCGGCCGCTCCGTGCTGTGGCCGGTCGCCGGCACCGATCTGAAGATACCCGTCGATCTGGCGGCGCTCCCGGTTTACAGCCGCAGCCGCGTTTTCGAAGGTTTTCGCGGTTTCGGCGTGGCCAGGAGCGGCGATGCGGTGGTCGATCCGGATGCCGTCGGCATGGCCCTTGTCGCCGAGGAGAAACCTGCCGCGACCATCGGGCCGAAAGCCGTCGAACCTCTCCCCGAGACACCTAAACCCGCCGATCCGTTCAGGGGCGAAGTGCCGGCATTGACCATCGTGCCAAAACCCGAGCGGCGCTTTGCCGACAAGGTGATCCGGCTGGCCGAGCACCGGCAGCCGGCCAACGACAAGGGCCTGTCGACGCTGGAACGCAGCGCGTTTCGCGAGATTGGCGAGCGTCTCAAGAAGGACAGCACCCCGGCCGAAAAACAGCCCAGCGCCGGAAAGCAGAAGCCGGTTGAGAAAGTCGAGGCAGCCGGCAAGGCCGACGAGCCAAAGCTGAAAGAAGCCGGCCCGACGGACAAGGGTGAGATGCCGGCACAAGGTCCGGAAAGCGGGGCGGCTGCCGCCGAACCGCCCGAGGCCGATGCCGAAGACCAGAAGGATCTTGCCCGGCTCGACGGCGAGCAGCCGGATGAGGTGGAAGCAGAGGCGCAAGCCGGCGAACCCGTCACACGCCCTGTTTCCGGATCGCTGCTCGACTATGCCGACCGCGAACCCAGCGATGAGGCGCAGGAAGGCGTTGAGCCCAGCACGAACCGTCGAACGATCGTCGCCGAAGCGCCGCGGGATGGCGACGACGACAGCATGACGGCCGAAGACTTCCGTGACGCCGAAGACAGCGAGGATTGGTCCGAGGACAGCGCAGCCGCAGCCGACGCTGCCGGCCAGGTGCCGCCCATCGCGCGGCCGCAGGCACCACCGCTCAAACTCGACGGCTTCGTGCCGTCGGCGTTTGCCGGAGAGGACAACAAGGGGCCGGATACCTCGATCCTCGGCAAGCTGCCAGTGCCGGTGCTTATCCATTCCGGCGACCAGCTGCATTACGCGAACGACGAATTCCTCGGCTTGACCGGCTATGCGACGCTCAATGCCCTGGACGAGGCCGGCGGGCTCGGCGCGCTGTTTGCCGACCCTTATGCCGACGACGGCAGTTCGGATGGCGGCGACCGCGCTCTGCGGCTGAAAACGCGCGAAGGTCAGGAGTTTCCGATCGATGCGATTTTACGCTCCGTGCCCTGGGGAAACGGCAAGGCGCTGATGCTGGTCGTACGTCGTTCCGGCGACGACGAGGCAGCAGCCATTCCACATGGCGCCGCCGAAGACCAAACGCAGCCGGATGTTTCCGAGCTCAAGGCACGCATTGCCGAAATGCGCACTATCATCGACACCGCCACCGACGGCGTCGTGCTGATCGGCCGTAACGGAACGATCCGTTCAATTAGCCGTCCGGCGGAAGCGCTGTTCGGCTTCGACAGCGACGAGGTGACCGGCAAACCGTTCGTCTCGCTGTTTGCGATCGAAAGCCAGCGCGCGGCGCGTGACTATCTCGAGGGGTTGTCGGAGCCCGGCGTTGCAAGCGTGATGAACGATGGCCGCGAGGTGATCGGGCGCGAGGCGCAGGGGCGTTTCATTCCGCTGTTCATGACCATCGGCAGGCTGCCCAACGACAGCGGCTTCTGTGCGGTGGTGCGCGATATCACCCAGTGGAAGCGGGCCGAAGAGGACTTGACCCAGGCGCGCGCGGTCGCCGAACGCGCTTCGTCGCAGAAGACCGATTTTCTGGCCCGCATCAGCCACGAGATCCGAACGCCGCTCAACGCCATAATCGGCTTTTCCGAGCTGATGGTCGACGAGAAATTCGGGCCGGTGGCCAATGACCGCTATCGCGACTATCTGCGCGACATCAACCGTTCGGGCAACCACGTGCTCGATCTGGTCAATGACCTGCTCGACATTTCGAAAATCGAGGCCGGCCAGCAGGAGATGGCCTATGAGGCGGTGTCGCTTAACGACACGCTTGCCGAAACCGTGGCGATGATGCAGCCGCAAGCCAACCGGGAACGCGTCATCATCCGCTCCAGCTTCGCCTCGCGGCTGCCGGAAGTGGTGGCCGATCTGCGCAGCGTGCGGCAGATCGCGCTCAACATCCTGTCGAACGCCGTCCGCTACACGCAGGCCGGCGGCCAGGTGATCGTGTCGACGGCTTACGAGATCTCCGGCGATGTCGTCATGCGCGTTCGCGATACCGGCATCGGCATGAGCCAGTCCGAGATCGAGCAGGCGCTGAAGCCGTTCAAGCAGATCAATGCGCTGAAGCGCGGCCGTGGCGACGGCACGGGTCTTGGGCTGCCGCTGACCAAGGCGATGGTCGAAGCGAACCGGGCCCGGTTCACCATCAACTCGACGCCCGGCGAGGGAACCCTTGTCGAAGTCGCCTTTCCCTCGACCCGAGTGCTCGCCGGTTAGCTATGGTTGCGCAAAGAAAAAAGGCGTCCAACAGGACGCCTTGAGAAATTGGAATTGCTGTCACAACGGGGCTTGAGCGAATCAGATCCTCTCGGGGCTAAGAGGAACGGGATTTCTCCCTCAAGTTACGCACGACTATTGATGCCGGGCCTTAACAAATCCTTACCGGCACGCCGGAAAATTTACCAATGTGTACCACTCATGAAATCTAGGTAAATTCCGAAGAGATAATTCGTTAACGATACCGGAGACCTCAAAACAGCTCCCACCTTGAACCCGGCTCAGTCGGCAAGCTGCGGCAGGTTGCGGAACAGCTCGAGCGCTTCGGGATTGGCGAGCGCTTCCTTGTTCTTGACGGCGCGGCCATGCACCACGTCGCGTACCGCGAGCTCGGTGATCTTGCCCGATTTGGTGCGCGGAATATCGCTGACGGCGACGATCTTGGCCGGCACGTGGCGCGGGCTCGCCCCGGTGCGGATTTTCGCGCGGATGCGTTTTTCCAGCTCGGCATCGAGCTCAACGCCGGCCGCCAGCCGCACGAACAGCACGACACGCACGTCATTGTCGAAATCCTGGCCGATGCACAGCGCTTCGAGGATTTCCGGCATCTGCTCGACCTGATTGTAGATCTCCGCCGTGCCGATCCTGACACCGCCCGGATTGAGCGTGGCGTCGGAACGGCCATGGATGATCAGGCCGCCATGGACGGTCCATTCGGCGAAATCGCCGTGGCACCAGACATCGTCGAAACGTTCGAAATAGGCGGCTTTGTATTTCCTGCCGTCAGGGTCGTTCCAGAAGCCGATCGGCATCGCCGGAAACGCCTTGGTGCAGACGAGCTCGCCCTTCTCCTGGCGGAGCGGGCGGCCGTCATCGTCCCAGACATCGACGGCAAGGCCGAGCCCGGGCCCTTGGATCTCGCCGGTCCATACCGGTTCGATCGGCACGCCGAGCACGAAGCAGGAGACGATATCGGTGCCGCCGGAAATCGAAGCCAGATGCACGTCCTTCTTGATGCCTTCATAGACGAAGCGGAAATCTTCCGGCGATAGCGGCGAGCCGGTCGATGAGATGGTGCGCACGCTGGAAAGATCATGCGTGTGGATCGGCTTCAGGCCGGCCTTGCGCACGGAATCGATGAATTTGGCCGAGGTGCCGAAATAGGTCATCTTTTCGGCATCGGCGAAGTCGAACAGCGCATTGCCGTCCGGGTAGAACGGCGAGCCGTCGTAGAGCAGCAAGGTGGCGCCCGATGCCAGGCCCGACACCAGCCAGTTCCACATCATCCAGCCGCAGGTGGTGAAGTAGAAGAAGCGGTCGCCGTCGAGCAGGCCGGCATGCAGCCGTTCTTCCTTGACGTGCTGGATCAGCGTTCCGCCGGCCGAATGGACAATGCATTTGGGAATGCCGGTCGTGCCCGATGAAAACAGGATGTACAGCGGATGCGAAAACGGCAGCCTTTCGTAGGCGACAGGCCTTGCGGCAAAGGGTGACAGCGCCTCTTCCAGCGCAGCCGCCTTGCCGATGGTCGCGGCGACGTCGAGCGAGGTGCCGAGATAGTCGACAATGAGGACTTTGCGGACGGTGGCGAGCTTGCCCGCCACGGCCGCGATCTTGTCGGCGACTTCGATCGCCTTGCCATTATACCAGTAGCCGTCCGGCGCGATGAACACGACAGGCTCGATCTGGCCGAACCGGTCGAGAACCCCCTGCTCGCCGAAATCTGGGGAGCAGGACGACCAGACCGCGCCGATCGAGGCGGCCGCCAGCATCGCAGCAACGGTCTCCGGCATGTTGGGCATCATCGCGGCGATGCGGTCGCCCTTCTTCACCTTGAGCGACAGGAAAAGCTGCTGCAGGCGCGAGGTCAGCGCATGCAGCTCGTTCCAGGACAGCCGCCGCTCGACCTTGTCCTCGCCGCGAAAGACGATTGCGTCGCCAAGCCCGGTTTTCTTGAGGAGATTCTCGGCGAAGTTCAGCTTTGCCTCAGGAAAGAAGGTCGCGCCGGGCATCTTGTTGCCATCGACCAGCATGCGTTCGCCCTTGTCGCCGACGATGCCACAAAAGTCCCAGACCAGGCTCCAGAAGGTCTCGCGATGATCGATCGACCAGCGATTCAGGTCGGCATAGGAGGAGAAAACCTTGCCGGCCATGTTCGCCGCGGCGTTCATGAAGGCGGTCATCGGCGCTGCGTCGATCTGCTCTTGCGTCGGGATCCAGAGCGGTGCGTCGTCAGCCATCATTGTTTCTCCTTAAAGCACGTCACGTTTGAAGAGATTCACGCGACGCGCTTTAAACTTTTGTCTTTATGCATGTCGTTTATCCCAAAACCGCTGCGCACTTTTGGGCGACATGCATTGGCATCGCTTATGCATATCGCGATGCAGCAGAGCAAGATTTTGTTGGACCGCGCCGGTCAGGGTGTGCGCAAATGCCATCGCCGGGCCATAAAGACTTGAAATGCGTCAGCCGTCGGTTACACCCGTCGGGCGATTTTGTCGGAATGGAAGCATACGGGGCGATATGCCATCACCTTTGATCCGACGCGGAATATGGGCGATCGGCGCAGCCGTCATCGTCATCGCGCTGGTTGTCGCAGCCTTGCCGTTGATCGCCTCGACCCGCATCGTACGCGACCGTATCGCGTGGGAAATGAGCGCGTGGAGCGGTTTCCGGGTCACCATCGACGGCGCGCCGCGTATCGAGGTGTGGCCGAATTTCCGGGCGATCCTGAGCGACGTGACGCTGTCGCAATGGACGGAGACGGATGCGCCGCCCGTGGTCGAGGCCGAACGGGTCGAGGTCGACCTCTCGGCGATGGCGGCGCTGCGTGGCGATGTGGTGTTTTCGACGGCGCGGCTGGTACGACCGACGATCCGGGTTCAGCGTACCGCGAGCGGGTTTTTCCTGCCTGCGATTCCCAGCGGTGGGCGCATTACGCGTTCGATCGATGCTGCCCGCGCGGTGATCAACACAAATCCCGCCAAGCCGGATCTCGGCAAGCTGCCGACAGATCCGTTCGGCACAGTCGAGTTCAGGGACGGCCGCGTAGTGGCTGCCATCGGCGGCAAGGACCAGGAGATATTGAGCAGCCTGAGCGGCCAGGCGAACTGGGCCGCGATGAACAGCAATGCGACGCTGTCGGCGACCGGGATATGGCGCGGCGAAAGTGTTGCCATCGACGCCGCATCGCCGAACCCGCTCGTGCTGTTCGGTGGCGGCACAGCACCGGCCACATTTTCCTTCAAGGCGGCACCGGCCAGTTTTTCGTTCGACGGCCGCGCCAGCATGTCGGAGAACGGCTATTTCGACGGCCAGGCAAAATTCGCCGCACCTTCGCTCCGACGCGTGCTCGAATGGTCGCAGGCCGGCATCGCGCCCGGTGCCGCAATCGGCTCGATCTCGGTTTCAAGCAAGATCACGGCGACGGCCGGGCGCGTCAAATTTGAAAACACGGCCCTGACCCTCGACAATAACCCCGGAATGGGTGCGCTGGACTTCACCTATGGTGAGGCACTGCCGGTGATCTCCGGCACACTTGCCTTCGATACGCTCGACCTCAGATCATTTCTCTCCGCCTTTACGCCGGTGCCATCCACCGGCGGCACCGGCCCGGGCGAAATCGACACAAGCTTCGCCGACCGGATCAATCTCGATCTCAGGCTGTCGGCGGCGCATGCCACCGCCGGCGCCATCCAGCTTGCCGACGTCGCTGCCACTGCCCAGGTCAAGAACGGCCTTGCCGTCTTCGACATCTCGGATGCATCCGCCTTTGGCGGCAACGTCCAGAGCAGCGTCCGTTTCGACCGCAAGCCCGCCGGCACGGAAGTCGAGATCCGGCTGCTTGCTTCCGATATCGACGGCGGCGCTTTCGGCACCGCGGCCGGGATGACGCGGCTGGTGCCGATCGGCACTGGAACCGTTTCGGTCATCCTCAAGGGGCCTGGCAGAACCTGGGACTCGATTTTCGAAAACGCCAATGGCTCGCTGTCCGCGACGTTCGGCGCGGGTGCGCTGAGCCGGCTTAACCTGCCGGCGTTCCTCAAGCACACCGAACAGGGCGGATTCTTCGCGCTGGACGACGTCTCGGACGGAACGCTGCCGATCGACGGGGCCGAGCTCAAGGCGAGCGTTTCGAACGGCGTGGCGCGTATCGACAAGGCCGAGGTGAATTCCGCGCAATACAAGATCTGGCTTTCCGGCATCGCATCCTATGCCGGACGCGGGCTGGCGCTGTCCGGCGGCATCGTCCAGCCGAGCCAGGCTGCCACGCAGACGAATGGCCAGCCGCCCAAGCAGTCGTCGTTCTTCGTCGGCGGCACGTGGAGCACGCCGTTCATCTCGCCGATAAGCCGCGGCGTTTCGGGAGAGTAGCGAGCCTTCAACCTCGCTGCGCCGCCTGCTCGTCGCGCTGGCGCTGCACCTCGCGGCGTTTGTTTGCGAGCGAAGCGATGATCACGCCAACTGCGACGACCGCGATCAGGATGGTGCACGCTGCGTTGATTTCCGGCGTCACGCCAAGGCGGACCTGGCTGTAGATCTTCATCGGCAGCGTCGTGGCGCCGGGTCCCGAGGTGAAGCTGGCAATAACCAAATCATCGAGCGACAGCGTGAAGGCCAGCATCCAGCCGGAGACGATAGCCGGCATGATAACCGGCAGCGTGATCTGGAAGAAGGTCTTCACCGGTGGCGCACCGAGGTCCATCGCGGCCTCTTCCAGCGAACGATCAAAAGTGATCAGGCGCGACTGAACCACCACCGCAACGAAGCACATGGTTAGCGTGGTGTGGGCAAGCGTCACCGTCAGAAAGCCGCGGTCGAGGCCGACGGCGACGAAGAGCAGCAGCAGCGACAGGCCGGTGATGACTTCCGGCATGACCAGCGGCGCAAACACCATGCCGGAAAACAGAAGCCGGCCGCGAAAGCGCGTGTAGCGTGTCAAGGTGAGCGCCGCCAGCGTGCCGAGCACGGTCGCGACGCTTGCCGAGATGACGCCGACGCGGGCCGTCACCCAGGTGGCGTCCATCAGACCCCGGTTGTGGAACAGCGACACGTACCATTTCGTCGAGAAGCCACCCCAGACGGTGACCAGCTTCGATTCGTTGAAAGAGAACACAACGAGCAGGACGATCGGCAGGTAAAGAAAGGCAAAGCCGAGCACGATCGAAATGATGTTGAAGCGGCTCCAGGTCGCGTTCATTGGTCCTGCTCCTGGGCGCGCGCCTGGGCTCGCTGGAAGAGCATGATCGGCACGATCAGCAGCAGCAGCAAGATGACGGCAACGGCGGACGACACCGGCCAGTCGCGGTTGGCGAAGAACTCGTTCCACAGCGTTCTGCCGATCATCAGCGTCTGCGAGCCGCCGAGCAGGTCGGGAATGACGAACTCGCCGACGGCGGGAATGAACACCAGCAGGCAGCCGGCGATGACGCCGGGCAGCGACAGGGGGAAGGTGATCTTCCAGAAGGCGCTGGTCGGCGGACAGCCGAGATCCTTGGCGGCCTCGATCAGAGAATGGTCCATCTTCTCCAAGGACGAATAGAGCGGCAGCACCATGAACGGCAGATAGGAGTAGATGATGCCGATGAAGATCGCCGTATAGGTGTTGAGGATGATCAGCGGCTGGCTGATGATGCCGGTGGCGAGCAGCAGCTGGTTGAGCAGGCCCTCGGGCTTGAGGATGCCGATCCAGGCGTAGACACGGATCAGGAACGAGGTCCAGAACGGCAGGATCACCAGCATCAGCAAGGTCGGGCGAATCGTCGCCGGAGCGCGCGCCATGCCATAGGCTATGGGATAGCCGACCAGCAATGTCAGGACCGTCGAGATGGCGGCGACGATGACGCTCGTCACATAGGCATTGAAGTAAAGCGCATCCTGCGTCAGCCAGGTATAGTTGTCGAAATTGAGCGCGCCGAATTCCGAGATAAACCCGGAAATGCCGCTGCGGAAATCGAGCACCGGCGTGTAGGGCGGCATGGCGATCGCCGTCTGCGACAGCGAAATCTTGAAGACGATGATGAAAGGGACGAGAAAGAAGAACAGCAGCCAGAGGTAGGGGATGATGATGACGAGCCGGCTAACGAAGGCCGCTCCCAGCCTGACCAAGGCGGATTTGCCGGCAGCGCTTGCCGGAGAGCTTGTTGCGGCGGTGACAGCGGACATGATCAGTCCCTACCGTGTCAGGACGACGCCGGCGTCGGGGCGGAAAGAAACCCAGGCGCGGTCGTTCCAGGTCAACGGGTCCTCGGTGAGGCGTGCCGCATTCATGGTGCTTGCCCGCACCACCTGACCGTCATCCAGCCTGACGTGATAGACGGTCATGTCGCCGAGATAGGCTATGTCGTAGACCTCGCCCTCGATGGCGTTGACGGCACCAGCCGGTTTCGTGGAGGACACCTTGATCTTCTCCGGCCTGATGGCGAAGGTGACGGATGTTCCGGCGGCCGCACTGCCGGCATTTTCGGTCCGGATGGTGATGCCGTTACCGGCATCGATGCTCGCACTGCCGGCCTCGCCAGCCGCGATCTTGCCGTCGAACATGTTCACATTGCCGACGAAGCCGGCGACGAAGCGGGAACCCGGCGCTTCGTAGACCTCGGCCGGCGTCGCCACCTGCATCACCTCGCCCTTGTCGATGATGGCGATGCGGTCGGCCATCGTCATCGCCTCTTCCTGGTCATGGGTGACGACGACGAAGGTGAGGCCGAGGTTCTGCTGCAGGTCCATCAGCTCGAACTGGGTTTCCTCGCGCAGCTTCTTGTCCAGCGCGCCAAGCGGCTCGTCGAGCAGCAGGACTTTCGGCCGCTTGGCGACGGAGCGGGCGAGCGCGACGCGCTGGCGCTGGCCGCCCGACAATTGGTGCGGCTTGCGCTTGGCGAACTGCTCGAGCTTGACCAGCTTCAGCATCTCGGCGACGCGCTTGTCGATATCGGCCTTGGCCATGCCTTCCTGCTTGAGGCCGAACGCGATGTTGTTCTCGACCGTCATATGCGGAAACAAGGCGTAGGACTGAAACATCATGTTGACCGGCCGCCGGTAGGGCGGAATGCCGCGCAGATCCTGGCCATCGAGCAGGATGCGGCCGGCGGACGGCTCCTCGAAGCCGGCGAGCATCCTGAGCAACGTCGATTTCCCGCAGCCTGAGGCCCCTAGCAAGGCAAAGAATTCGCGTTCGAAGATGGTCAGCGACAGATTGTTGACCGCTGTGAACTCACCGAATTTCTTGGTGACGTTGTCGAACTGGATGTATGGCTTGGCGTTCGGATCGTTCCATGGCGCAAAATCCCTGCGGATGCTGCCAAGCGATTTCATGTCCCACTCCGTCCTGCTGCTTGCCCCATGAGAAAGCGGCCCCGGCAACGGCTGCCGGGGCCTGGTCAGATTGCTATTGGCCGGTGACGATCTTGGTCCAGGTGCGGGTGATGATGCGCTGGGTCTTGGGATCGTAAGGCGATACGGTGTAGAGCTTCTGCAAGGTGGCTGCATCCGGATAGATCGCCGGATCTTCCAGGATCGCCTTGTCGATGAACTGCTGCGAAGCCTTGTTGCCGTTGGCATAGAGCACATAGTTCGACGATTTGGCGATCACTTCGGGCTTCATCATGTAGTTCAGGAACTCATGCGCTTCGGCGACATGCGGCGCATCGGCCGGGATCGCCATCTGGTCGAACCACATCTGGGCACCTTCCTTCGGCACGGAGTAGCCGATCTCGACGCCCTGCTTGGCTTCGTCGGCGCGGTTGCGGGCCTGGAAGACGTCACCCGACCAGCCGACCGCCAGGCAGATGTCGCCATTGGCAAGGGCGTTGATGTATTCGGAAGAGTGGAACTTGCGGATATAGGGCCGGACCTTCAGCAAGGTTTCTTCGGCCTTGGCAATCTCATCGGGCGACGTGCTGTTTGGATCGAGGCCCAGATATTTCAGTGCCGCCGGTATGATGTCGGCCGGCGAATCCAGCACATAGACGCCGCAGTCCTTCAATTTGGCCAGGCTTTCGGGATTGAAGAACACGTCCCAGCTGTCGATCTTGTCGGTGCCGAGCGCTGCCTGCACCTTCTTGATGTTGTAGCCGATGCCAACCGTACCCCACATGTAGTTGATCGAATATTCGTTGCCGGGATCATATTTGGCGGTCCGTTCCATGACCGTGTCCCACATATTTGAAATGTTCGGCAGTTTCGACTTGTCGAGCTTCTGGAACACACCCGCCTGGATCTGGCGTGCAAGGAAATTGCCGCTGGGCACGACGACATCGTAGCCGCTGCCGCCGGCGAGCAGTTTCGTTTCCAGGATCTCGTTGGAATCGAAAGTGTCGTAGACGACCTTGATGCCGGTTTCCTTGGTGAAGTCGTCGATGATCGAACTGTCGATATAGTCCGACCAGTTGAAGACGTTGACGACGCGATCCTCGGCATGCGCGCCCAAGGTGAAAACTGCCAGAAACGCCGAAGTCGCCGAAAGCCAGAGCGCTTTGCGGGTCATGCTATTCTCCTTTGATGAGTGTTCCGTCGCCAGTTCGTCGCGGCGTCCGCGCGGCTGGGCATTTGCTTCAAGGTATTGGGCTTGCAGGCAGGCGACAAGCGCGAATTGCCGGCGCCATTATCGTTCGGCGGCGAGCCGACAGCGAAGACCTGGCGTGGCGTTGGTGGTGTTCCGACGCCGTCGGAAGCTTTCGCTACGGCGCGGGCAGGGAGACGACGATATTGTCCGGCCTCGATGCGGCCGGCATGGAGACTTGGCAAGATACGCCTGTCTTGTTGTTGCCGTGATCGCAGCCTGCCCGCGCGGCTGCGACGTTGTCAATGGTTCATCTCGCTTTGACGCGCGCACTGCATCAATTAGGTGACGGCACACCGGTGACGCCCGCTCGCGCGGGCCGCGTCTGACGCTTGAACTCGAGCCCGATATGGACGAGCAGCGCGGTGACCACGACCGCACCGCCTACGATGGTGCGCGCCGACGGCACCTCGGAATGGATGAGCCAGACCCAGATCGGGCCAAGGATCGGTTCGAACGTGCCGAGCAGCGCCGCGACGGCGGCCGGAACAAGCCGGGCTCCGGTGGCGAAGAAGGCGAGACCGAGTCCCAGATTGATCACGCCAAAGGCAAAGAGGAAGCCCATATCGTGACTGGAGACGCCCAGCGCCGACGCCTGCGATGCCGCAAAGGCGGCCGCCAGCATCGTGCCGAGACAGGTCGCCGGCGTCATGCGCACATGGGCAAAGCGGCGCGTGATGACGGTGGCGATCGAGAACATGACAGCGATGAGCAGCGCCAGCCCGTCGCCGATCGGCGACACCGCGCCATCGAGCGATTCCGACACCATGATGGCGACGCCGACAATGACGGCGGCGATCGCCACCCAGGTCGCCACCGCCACCCGTTCGCGAAACAGCGCCCAGGCAAACAGCGCCGCCAGAAGCGGCACGCCGGCCTGCATCAACAGGATGTTGGCGACCGTGGTATAGGCAAGCGCCACGACGAAAGAGGTCGACGCCGTGGCGAAGCAGAACGCCACCGCAAGGCCGGCCAGGCCCATGCCGCGAAACAGCTTCAGCGTGCCACGCCAGCCGTCGCGCCAGACCATGAAGCAGAGCAGGAAGGCGGCGGCCCAGACCGAGCGCCAGAACACCACCGTCCAGCTGTCGGCGTTGTCGATGAAGCGCGCAATGCTGCCGCCGAAGCTCCACATCAACGCCGACAGGAATACCAGCAGGAAGCCGACGCGTTCCCCTTGCGGCGACACGATCGGCGAAGCGGCAACAGGAGATGATGCGGTATCGGTCATGGGTACGACTGTCGGCGAATTCGGAGCAGCACGATGTGCAATGGACGACAGAGACGTGCCTAATTCGCGTAACGCAAAGCAGAAGGCCGGGCGTGATCCAGTTCGATGTTCCGTTTGGCGCACTGATGAGCGCGCCTCGCCCCTCGCCCGGCGATGATCCGAGGCGACCTGTCGATGATGCGTTACGAGGTGCTCTTGTTGCCGCGGATAAAACGCCAGAGACCGGCCAGCGGAATCAGCAGGAGCAGGCCAAACTTTTTCAGCGCGATCAGCGCCACGACCAGAAAACCTGCTTTCGCCGCCAGCTTGCCGGCAATCAGGCCACCGACGCCAATCGCCGCAACCGTATCGACGCCCGGCACGAAATCGGCGTATGTCTTGCCGGTATTGAAGTCCGCGAGGCCAAGCACTTCATCCAGGCTTTGCCTTATCTCCGGCAATTGTTCCACCGTCGCGATATAGCTCATCACGAAAACGCCCTCCCTGCCAAGGAAACGGACGTCGTAGTTGAGCGTATGGGCGGCATCGTTGCCAAATTGCAGCTCCTTGGCCCAGTGCAGGCGCTTGTGGGCCGCGTCATAAACCGGCGGCGACGCCCAGCCGATCAGCGTAATGGGCGCATAGCCATCCTTTACCCTCTGATCGTTGCCGGAAAGAGTGTCTGACTGCATGTTGCGCAGCAGTTCATTGTAATCGATGGACGCGGCGTCGCTGTCGTCGACGTAACCGATCTTTTCCCAGCGCAGCTCTATCCCCCAATTGTTGTCGGCAATGGGATCATGGGAGACTGGAAAGATCATGCCGAGGGCATCGGAACCAGAGTCGGGCGGATTGCCCCAAGCTTCGGTGAGGACGGAGAGCGTGTCCTTCTTGTCCAGAAAATAGAACTTGTCCTTGAGGTCGAGATGGATGCCTTCGGCAAGATTTATCGCGCCGGTCTTCGGATCGATCTTGTCCAGGAACGCCTTGCCGGCATCATTATAGTGTTGATAGGAATTGAAGAAATCCGAGGACTTTTCAGCCAATGCGGGATCGGCCGAAAACGCGAGCGCCAAGCCAAGCCAAAAAACTGTCCTGCCCATCATTGATCCCCCGACCGTTGCGCAGTTCTTTTTTTTGATACCGTACCGTCAATGCTGAATCAATATTCGGCTGAATCAATATTTTGGCTGAACCAATATTTTGGCCGGCAACCGCGAACCAGCTTACTGGTTGCCGCCGCAGGAACAGATGAGGTCCTTTGGTCGAAGATTCAGCCGCAATATTGCTGGAGCCGAATCACTGGAAATCGAACGCCGACAGTCCCGTGACCATCTCGTCGAGGCCGAGCGGACGTGTAACGGGTGGCTCGGCGCGGGCGAGGCAGCCGATGCGTTCGCACAGCCGGCAGGCAGGGCCGACCGGCGTCGCCAGCGCAGCGGCGCTCTGTCCGGTCTTGCCGATGGCGGCCGGCCCCGGCAATGCCGCTCCATAGGCGACCTCGTCGCGAAAACTGATGTCGCAGCCGAGCAACAGCGCCGTGCGCCGCGGGCGCTCGGCAAACGAGCCCTGCGGCCCTTCGAGCGTGCGGGCCATGCAGAGGAACGCCGCACCGTCGGGCATTTCCACTGCCTCGACCAGGATCTGGCCGGGCTGGGCGAAGGCGGCATGGACCGGCAGCTTCGGACAGCCGCCGCCGAAGCGGCTTTGCGGAAAGCCGTGGCTGCCCGCCTTGCGGAACCGATTGCCGGCACTGTCGACCTCGAGCATGAAGAACGGCACACCCGACGCACCCGGCCGCTGCAGCGTGGTCAGCCGGTTCGCCGCCTGCTCGAAAGAGACGCCGAAGCGCGACCGCAACATGTCGATATCATAGCGGGCACGGACCGCAGCGGCGCGAAAAGGCTGATAGGGCATCATCAGAGCGTGCGCGGCATAGCGGCCGAGCTCGAAACGCGCCAGCCGGCGGGCTTCGTCCGTGGTCAGCTTCAGCACCTGGATCTCGGCAGCTACAGCGACGCTCATGCGGATCAGGCAGGCCTCCATCGCCACCTCGCGTAGTTGATCGAATGGCGACAGCCGCTCGGACAGGAACAGGCGCTGCGAGTGACGGTCGTAGCGACGGCGCCAGTTGGGCATGGTGGCGACCGGCAGCACCTTGACGACGATGCCGAATTCACGCCGCAGCCAAGCCTTCAACGCACTGAACAGATCGTCGCCGGGATCGAGCACCGACGTGAATGCCTCGGCTTCCTCTTCGAGCGCGGCAAAATGGTTCGGCCGGCGTTCGAAAATCTCATGCACCTCGTCGATCGGCAGCCTGGCACCGGAGAGGGCGGTGGCCTTGCCCTCACGCGCGAGCAGCTCGTTGATATCCGACAATCGCTCGGCCTGCTCGCGATAGGCGCGAAACAGCTTTATGACAGCGGCGGAAGCGTTGGGCGCCGCCTCGGCAAGCTCGATGAGTTCCTGGTCGCCCGGCAGTTCGCCGGCCAGCAACGGATCTGAAAACACTTCCTTCAAATCGGCGACCGACCCCCTCGCCTCGCCCTGCAATTCATGTGGGTCGACCTTGTAGACGGTTGCCAACCTCAGGATCAGTTGCACCGTCAGCGGCCGCTGGTTGCGCTCGATGAGATTGAGATAGGACGGCGAGATGCCGAGCCCTTCGGCCATCGCCGTCTGGGTCAGCCCCTTGGCGTTGCGGATGCGACGAATGCGCGGCCCGGCAAAGATTTTGTGGTCGGCCAATCGAGTTTCCTTGACAGAAATTTACATCCACCGATGGCATGGCTGTCTTTACAATCATGACAGATTTACAGCTCTCATCAGTCAAACACAACACAGGTTTTCCCTTATTTTATGACTGATCAGGAGGTTTACCTCGCTTGCGTCGTGCCGACGTGTAAATGGTGTCACACATATGGCGCACATATTTTCCCTCTGCGACGCCTTCCTAAACCGGCATCAAAACCGCCTGGAGTGATCAATGACCGACTTTTACAACCTCGTCCCGTCGGCGCCGCAAGGCCGCTTTGATGGCATCGAAAGGCCCTATTCGCCGGACGACGTGAAGCGGCTGCGCGGCTCGGTGCAGATCCGGCAGAGCCTCGCCGAAATGGGGGCAAACCGGCTGTGGCAGCTCATCCATGAAGAGGATTTCGTCAACGCGCTGGGTGCCATGTCGGGCAACCAGGCGATGCAGCAGGTGCGGGCCGGGCTGAAAGCGATCTATCTGTCAGGATGGCAGGTCGCCGCCGATGCCAACACCGCTTCCGCCATGTACCCGGACCAGTCGCTTTATCCCGCAAATGCCGCGCCCGAACTGGTCAAGCGCATAAACCGCACCTTACAGCGCGCCGACCAGATCGAGACCTCCGAAGGCAAGGGGCTGTCGGTCGACACCTGGTTCGCGCCGATCGTCGCCGACGCGGAAGCCGGCTTCGGCGGGCCGCTCAACGCTTTCGAGATCATGAAGGCGTTCATCGAGGCGGGTGCGGCCGGCGTCCATTACGAGGACCAGCTGGCTTCGGAGAAGAAATGCGGCCATCTCGGCGGCAAGGTGCTGATCCCGACCGCCGCACACATCCGCAACCTCAACGCGGCGCGGCTTGCCGCCGACGTCATGGGTACGCCGACGCTGGTCGTGGCGCGCACTGACGCGGAAGCGGCAAAGCTCCTGACCTCCGATATCGACGAACGCGACCGGCCCTTCGTCGATTATGACGCCGGCCGCACCGCGGAGGGCTTCTACCATGTCAGCAACGGCATCGAGCCCTGCATCGCCCGCGCCATCGCCTATGCGCCCTATGCCGACCTGATCTGGTGCGAGACTTCCAAGCCCGATCTGGCGCAGGCCAGGACGTTTGCCGACGGCGTGCGCAAGCATCATCCGGGCAAGCTGCTTGCCTATAATTGCTCGCCGTCTTTCAACTGGAAGAAGAATCTCGACGACGCGACGATTGCGAAATTCCAGAAGGAACTCGGCGCCATGGGTTACAAGTTCCAGTTCATTACGCTGGCCGGTTTCCACCAGCTCAATTTCGGCATGTTCGAGCTCGCCCGCGGCTACAAGGAGCGGCAGATGGCAGCCTATTCGGAACTGCAGGAGGCGGAATTCGCCGCGGAAGCCAATGGCTATACCGCCACCAAGCACCAGCGCGAGGTCGGCACCGGCTATTTCGACGCCGTCTCAATGGCGATCACCGGTGGCCAGTCTTCGACCACGGCCATGCATGGATCGACCGAGCACGCCCAATTCAGGCCGGCGGCGGAATAGCGGAACAGCAGACAAACAGAGGGAACGCCCAAGCGGGCATGGCAACACAACAGGCATGGCAACACAGGGAGAAGACCAATGGCATCGATAAGCCGCGTCAAGGAACGGGCCGAAGAGCAGGCCACAAGCATGAATGTCGATCAGCAGGCGACCATCCGCATGCTGGCGAACGATCTGCACAGGCTCAATCAGTCGGTAATGAAGGCGGTCGAGGCCGGCGTCTCGGTCGAGCTGGTGCGCTCGGCACGACACCATGGCGGCGACGGCAACTGGGGCGATCTGCTGATCCCGGTCATCGTCACGCAACGGAGCCACGACTGATGAATTCTACCGCACCGCGCCTCTTTTGAGCGCATGCTATCGCACCTTGCACGCCGCGGCTTTGCCTAATCCGGCAGAGCCGCTAATGCAACGATTTCAATGACAAGATCAGGCTGCGCAAGCGCTGCAACGCCAATAATTTCCGAGGGCGGCGGGTTGTTGTAGCTGCAGTGCTTCGGGCAGTGCACCGCAAAGAATTCGTCCAAGACGTCCAGGCGGAAATTGGGAGAGCTCAGAACACCGCCATCGGGAAATGGCCCCTTAACAAAGAAGGTCAGCCTGATGAGATGCTCGAGCGCAGTGCCAAGCTCTTCCAGATCTGATTTGATGTTGGTGAGAATCTTGCGCCACTGCGCCGCGGCATCTCCAACGGCGCCGCCACCGCTTTTGCCGATCGGATCGTAGTCGTCGGCCGTCGCGGTGTTTCCGGAAAGGTAGACAAACCCCTTTGCGCCGGTAACGACCGTACCCTTTCCCCATGGCATCAACCGGCCGTTTTTAAATTTCTTGTGAGTCACGAGTTCCATTGTCATCTCCCGTCGCCCAAAGAGACGTGCTTAGCCAACGAGGAAGGATAGTCCAGCGAGACGGTGCGACAAGCTCGCGACAGACTTGCCTCGCCTTCATCCAACCTGCGTCAATCCGGCTATGGCTGCGAGTTGATGCGTTCGCGCTGCACAGCCAAACTTCGCTGAAGCCTGCCCAGTTGCAATGGCGACTTCTCCTTTCGAGCGGCGGCAAAGAAAAGCACTTAATTTAAATTTTAATGTTTCTTGCGATATTCTCCTGATATGCCATTTCAGCTTGACATGAGCAGCGATCTCACGCCAATTACCTCCAAGTTTCAACCCTGCATTGAAACATTGAACAACGGCCTGCCCCCGCCATGTGCCCAGCGAATCGCGATATCGAGACTGCAAAACAGCTGGCTTTCGGTAGCCGGGACGTGGAGACCGGCATACTTCCGGATTTCTCGCGTGTGCTGGTGGTCGGAAAATCACCGATCAACCGGGTCGTGGTTTCAAAGATCGTCGAGCGGTCCGGCCTCAAACCGATCTCGGAAACGCCAGAAACCGCGGCAAAGGCCTTGCACGCACTGGTTCCCGGCACTGTCGTTCTCGACGGCGGAGCGGAGAACGGGGACTGCGACGCTTTGCTGTCGGGTATCGATGCACTGCGAAGGGCGTCAGGCAAATCGCTTCCGTCGGTGATCCTGCTTTCAGTCAAGACCGGCACTCCGGAGACCCTGGGCCTGTCGAGCGTCATCGATGCGGTGGTCGTCAAGCCGATCACCACCGAACGGCTGCAGCCGGTGATCGACCGGCTGGTCGGGGTCGGCCGCAACTGACTTCTACCGCGACGCGTCGACTGCAGACCTGATTAATCAATCTCGCCGATACGCTCGATCAAGCCCGGCAGTTCACCGAGATTGGCTATCTGGCGAAAGCGTGGTGCCGAGACCGGCGGCTCGACATGTTCCAGCACCCAGGTCAGATCATGCGGAACGTGGATGCCCCAACTGCCGGCTTCGATGGCCGGTACGACGTCCGATTTGAGCGAGTTGCCGACCATCATGCCCTTTTCCGGGCCGTCGCCGTGGCGGCTGAAGATGCGGCTATAGGTGGCTGCGCTCTTGTCGCTGACGATCTCGACGGCATCAAACAGCTCGCCCAGCCCGGATTGCGCGAGCTTGCGTTCCTGGTCGAACAGGTCGCCCTTGGTGATCAGCACCAGGCGGTAGGCGCCGGCCAGCTTTTCCACGGTTTCGCGCGCATGGGGAAGCGGCTCGATCGGATGGTTGAGCATCTCGCGGCCCGCGGCGAGAATTTCGGCGATAGTCGAGGCCCGCACCTGGCCGTTGGTGACCTCGATCGCCGTCTCGATCATCGACAGCGTGAACCCCTTGATGCCGAAGCCGTAGACCGCGAGGTTGCGCTTCTCGGCCTCCAGCAATCTTGCTGAAATCCGGTCCTCCTCGGCGTGATCGGCGAGCAGTGCGGCAAAGCGCTTCTCGGTCACGCGGAAGAACTGTTCGTTCTGCCACAGCGTGTCATCGGCGTCGAAGCCGATCGTCGTCAGTTTGCGGCTGTGTTGCATGGGGACCATTAATTGCAGCCTTGCGGGAGGCCGACCCTAGACCAGGAGGCTTTTATCCGGAAGTCGTTGTGTTCCCCCGGTTATCGAGGCGCACGCCAGCCGGCTCCCCTTCCCTTTCGTCGTCGGCAACGGCTATACTCCACAATCTGCAACAAATCTGGTGATTGATGCCGCCTGCAAAAAAGGAAGTCCGTCCGTCGAGCCGCGGAGGACGCGCCCGCACGCCTGCCTTCGTGAAAAACCAACGTGGCGTCAAGAACTGGAAGGAAGTCAGCGCCTGGCTGGAATGGCGCGGCATCGAAGATATCGAATGCATCACACCCGACCAGGCCGGGGTTGCGCGCGGCAAGATGATGCCATCGAAGAAGTTCACCTCCAACACCTCGCTGGCGCTGCCTTCGGCGGTGTTCATGACAACGATTTCCGGCGGCTATCCGGAGGACGGCAACGGCTTCCACTATCCGGAGGACGACGGCGACCTCAAGCTGATGCCTGACCTCTCGACGCTGACGGTGGTGCCGTGGGAGGAGGACCCTACCGCGGCGGTTATCTGCGACCTCGTCCACCAGGACGGCCGCTCGGTCGAGTTCACGCCGCGCAACGTGCTGAAGCGCGTGCTTGCCGCCTATGACAAGCGTGGGCTGAGGCCGGTCGTGGCACCCGAGATCGAGTTCTACCTGGTGCGCAAGAACCCCGATCCGGACTATCCGCTGACCCCGCCAGTAGGTCGATCGGGACGGCCGATCGGCGGCGGCGCCGGCTATTCGATCGCCGGGGTTAACGAATTCGACGAATTGATCGACGACATCTACCATTTCTCCGAAAGCCAGGGCCTGGAGATCGACACGCTGATCCACGAGGAGGGCGCCGGCCAGCTCGAAATCAATCTGCGTCACGGCGATCCGATCGAGCTCGCCGACCAGGTGTTCATGTTCAAGCGAACCATCCGCGAGGCGGCGCTCAAGCACGAGATCTACGCCACGTTTATGGCCAAGCCGATCCAGGGGCAGCCCGGTTCGGCCATGCATATCCATCAGTCGATCATCGACAAGAAGACCGGCAAGAACGTTTTTTCGGCGGAGGACGGCTCGGAGACCGAGGCCTTCTTCCATTTCATCGGCGGCATGCAGAAACATGTGCCCAACGCGCTGGTGATGTTTGCGCCCTACGTCAATTCCTACCGGCGGCTGACGCAGTCGGCCTCGGCGCCGGTCAACAACAAATGGGGCTACGACAACCGCACCACCGCCTTCCGCGTGCCCCGCTCCGACCCGGCGGCGCGGCGCGTCGAAAACCGCATCCCCTCCTCCGACGCCAACCCCTATCTGGCGCTGGCGGCATCGCTTGCCTGCGGACTGATCGGCATGACCAACAAGATCAAGGCCGAGCCGCCGGTTCTGACGACCGCCAACGAGGACCAGATCGACCTGCCGCGCAGCCTGCTCGAAGCCGTCGACCTGTTCGAGGCTGACGAAGAACTCGGCACGCTGCTCGGCAAGTCATTTGCCGCCACCTATGCGGCGATCAAGCGAGCGGAATTCGAGACCTTCATGGAAGTGATCAGCCCGTGGGAGAGGGAGTATTTGCTGCTGAATGTGTAGTAGGGGAGTAGGGGAGTAGGGGAGTAGGGGAGTAGGGGAGTAGGGACGAATGGCTGAGAAAACGGGTTCCTACAAGGATTTGATAGTCTGGCAGCAGGCAATGGACCTTGCTGTGGCCGTTTACGGCGCGGCGAAATCATGGCCCAAGGAAGAACTTTATGGACTCACCAGCCAAGTGCGGCGCGCTGCAAGCTCGGTGCCGTCGAACATTGCGGAGGGATATGGCAGAGAGATCCGAGGTTCCTATCAACAATTTCTCCGTATCGCTCAAGGATCATTGAAGGAACTGGAAACTCAGCTTCTGATCGCCGAGCGTACCGGCATCGCGCCGAAGGCGACGGCGGCTTCATTGTTGGCGAGTACCGAAAGCGTTGGGAAGCTTCTTCGCCTCCTGATCCGCAAACTGTCACCCGACTAGCTCCCTACTCCCCTACTCCCCTACTTCCCTACTTCCCTACTCCCCTACTCCCCTACTCCCCTAGCCAAGCATCATGACCTACCAATCCCCAATCTCCCCCGGCCGCTCCTGGTACGAAGACACGGCCGGGCCAAGGCCCGAATATCCGGCGCTCGATGGCGACCGGACATGCGATGTGGTGATTGTCGGCGGCGGCTTTACCGGCCTGTCGGCGGCGGCTCATCTCGCCACGACAGGCGCGGATGTCGTGCTTATCGAAACGCATCGTTTCGGTGACGGCGCATCGGGCCGCAATGGTGGCCAGCTCGGCACCGGACAACGGGCCTGGGCAGAGGAACTGGAAGCGGAATACGGCTTTTCCCGCGCCAAGGCGCTGTTCGACCTGGCCGAAGAGGCCAAGGCGCATCTGCTCGACTTTGCCGCCATGCACCAGATCGAGATCGACTATATGCCCGGCCAGATGTCGGTGGCGCACAAGAAGCGCTATGTCGACGACTACAAGGCGCATGCCGAGATCATGGCGAGCCGTTTCGGCTATCCGCACATCTCATTCATGGATGCCGCGGAGACAGCCGAGCGGCTGGGCTCGACGCATTATTTCGGCGGCACCCGCGACACCGGCACCGGCCACATCCATCCGCTGAAACTGGTCATCGGCACCGCAAAGGTGGCGGCAGAGGCCGGCGCAAAGCTATTCGAGCAGACGTCGTCAACCGGCATCACCTCCGGCGGCGGCAAGGTCAGGGTTGCGACGCCGAAGGGCACGATCGCCGCCGCTAAATGCCTGATCGGGGTCAATGCCTATGGCGGCACGCTCGAACCGGTGAGTGCCGCGCATATCATGCCGATCGGCTCGTTCATCGGCGCGACGGTACCGCTGGGAGCCGATTCCAAAGTGTTGCCGGGTGGCGAGGCGGTCGACGATTCGCGCTTCGTCGTGCGCTATTTCCGCAAATCGAAGGATGGGCGGCTGCTGTTTGGCGGCCGCGAGATCTATGCGGTCAACGATCCCAAGGACATCCACATCCACATCCGCCGGCAGATCGCCGAAATCTATCCGGCACTGAAGGACGTCGAGATCACGCATGGCTGGGGCGGCTATGTCGGCATCACCATGCCGAGAAAGCCGTTCGTGCGCGAAGTGATGCCCAATGTGACCTCGATCGGCGGTTATTCCGGCCACGGCGTCATGCTGTCGAACTTTTTCGGCAAGCTTTATGCCGAGACGGTCGCCGGCAACCGCGACCGGCTGAAGCTGATCGAGGACCTGAAAATTCCACCCTTCCCCGGCGGCCGGCGTTTGCGCGCGCCACTGCTCTTTCTTGCGCTCAACTGGTACGCGTTGCGGGACAGGATCTAACCAGACGTTGCAGAATCCTTAACCAGGGCGCAGAATTGCCGCCAAGGGCGCAGTGATGCCACAATCGCGGGCGAAAGATGATGCTCGTGGGCAGCTGAACGGGGAATTTTTTGCGGGCCTGCCCGCTTTTGGTTTGGGACCGATGCCGATCGAAATGCCGGCTCTCCGGCATGGGTCGTAAGAACATCGGCCCGCAAATGGAGGTGGCAAGTGTGAGAGAGCCCTTCAGTTTCGGCGCGCCGGAACGACGGCGCCTTGCGATGCAATTCGGTTACGATATGCGGCCGACGTTCTGGCACGGGGTCCGGTCGAACGCGCATCTGGTGATAGCCGCGCTTGGCACGGCCGCACTGCTCGGCGTTGCCGCGGTGGCACTGTGGCTGGCATTGCCGGCAAATGAGCGACAAGCGGCCGCAAGTCCTGAGCAGATCGTTCCGACCATCCCGGTCAAGACGACGAAGATCATGCCTGCCAAGGTTGCTGCGGCGCCGCGGACGACGGGCGAGGCAGATGCGGTTTCCCCAGCGGTGGCCGCAGCGGAAGCCGAGATACCAGCGCTGGCTCCCAACGATCCGCGCTGGACGGGGCCAAAGACGGCATCGGCCGCCGCCACGGCAGCATCCGACCAGCTGGCAAGCCAGACCGAGCAGGCGACCGATAAATCGTCTGCTTCGGTGGCATTCGCCGACCCGGCAGCAAAACCCGACGCTGCGGCATTGTTTGCCAAGGTCGCGGCTCCCGGCAGCTCAACGAAAAACAGCGGGCCCGATGGCGCGCAGACCGCCGCCATCCCCACGCCCAAGCCGCAACTGCCGACGCAGACCGCGAGCGAAGACGACAACAGCACCAAGGCAAAATCCGGAAGAGCCAATACTGCCGGTACCGGACGCATCCTGAGATCCGTCACCATGCGCACCGGCCCAAAAAAGAATGCGGCCGCCATTCTCACCGTGCCGGCCAAGACATCGGTGCAAGTGATGAGCTGCAAGCAATGGTGCCAAATCGTCTACAACGGCAAGCGCGGCTGGATCTACAAGAGCTACGTCAAAACCGGGGCGTAGGCCGGCAGAGCGATTGCGGGTCGCTCGCCATCAGCCGGTCCTCCGCCGGATAACCGGACCGTTCAAATACAACGCCCGCCGTCGACTTCCAGCGCCACGCCGGTGATGAAAGCCGCCTCGTCCGAAGCGAGCCAAAGCGCGGCATTGGCTATGTCGAGCGGCGTCGAAAGCCGGCCGAGCGGGATCGACGCGCGGAACTTCTCGCGGATCTCGGGTGTGTCGGCGCCCATGAATTTCGCGAGCATGCCGGTCTCGCCGGCAACTGGGCAGAGGCAGTTGACGCGGATGTTCTTCGGCGCGAGTTCCACCGCCATCGATTTGGTCGCGGTGATCGCCCAGCCCTTCGATGCATTGTACCAGGTGAGGCCGGGCCGCGGTCTGATACCGGCCGTGGAGGCCGTCGTCAGGATGACGCCACCGCCTTGCCGCTCCATCACCGGTACCACGGCAAGCGCTGCGTGGTAGATCGCCTTCATGTTGACTGACGTGATCAGGTCGAAGGTCGCCTCGTCGACTTCCAGCATGTCACCGTTGCGATGGGTATAACCGGCGTTGTTGACCATGATGTCGATGCGGCCGAAGGCGCTCATTGCAGCATGGACCATGTCGTCGAATTCGGACCGCAGCGAGACGTCGGTCTGGGTCCAGATCGCCTTTTCGCCGATCTCGCCGGCAACGCGCTCTGCGCCCTTGGCGTTCAGATCGGCGACGACTACGCGCGCGCCCTCCTCGGCAAAGCGCCTGGCCATGCCCTCGCCAAAACCCGAGGCAGCGCCGGTGATGATGGCGACCTTGTTTTTGAGGCGCATGCTTTTCTCACTCATCGTTGAAGACGATCGAAAACGCGTTTGGCGATGGCCATCGAAAGATGTGCGTCCATCGACGATTTCTCCTTTGGCTTTCGCTGCCATCCGGCTCTATGCTGCAACTGCGAACGCCCCCGGAAGCATCGCTTGCCGACAAGCCTCCGGCCAGCGCCGGTGTCAAGAGCACACGCGGATGTGACGCAATGGCACTGGCAAGTTTAAATCGATTAGATTATATCAGCCGCGTTATCGCGACCGGCGTCACAGCGGACAGACCATGACCAGCCAGATCATTCCCGTCGACCCTTTCGACTTCATCATTTTCGGCGGCACCGGCGACCTGTCGGAACGCAAGCTTCTGCCGTCGCTATACTACCGCCAGCGCGACCACCAGTTTTCCGAGCCGACGCGCATCATCGGCACATCGCGTTCGAAGATGACAGACGAGGAGTTCCAGTCTTTCGCCAGGCAGGCGATTGCCGACCACGTGAAGCCGGAAGATATCGACGCCACGGAACTGAAGACGTTCCTCGCACGGCTTTCCTATGTCCCGGCAGATGCAACCACAGGTGCCGGCTTCGACAGGCTGAAGAAGGCGATCGGCGACAGCGAACACATCCGCGCTTTCTATCTGGCGGTGGCGCCGGCACTGTTCGGCGACATCTCGCACAAGCTGAAGGAGCACGGGCTGATCACGCCGAATTCGCGCATCGTGCTGGAAAAGCCGATCGGCCGCGATCTAGCTTCGGCGCGCGCGCTCAACGACCTGGTCGGCGACGACTTCCATGAAAGCCAGATTTTCCGCATCGATCACTATCTCGGCAAGGAGACGGTCCAGAATTTGATGGCGCTGCGCTTTGCCAACGCGCTCTACGAGCCGCTTTGGAATTCCGCCAATGTCGATCATGTGCAGATCACCGTGGCCGAGACAGTCGGCCTGGAAGACCGCGTCACTTATTACGACAAGGCCGGCGCATTGCGCGACATGGTGCAGAACCACATGCTGCAACTGCTCTGCCTCGTCGCCATGGAGGCGCCGTCGTCGATGGACGCCGATGCCGTCCGTGACGAAAAGCTGAAGGTGCTGCGGGCGCTGAAGCGCATCAACGGCAACGAAGCGCCGAAGCACACGGTGCGCGGACAATACCGTGCCGGCGCCTCGGCCGGCGGGCCGGTGAAAGGCTATGTCGAGGAGCTCGGCAAGTACAGCAACACCGAGACTTTCGTTGCGCTCAAAGCCGAGATCGGCAACTGGCGCTGGGCGGGCGTGCCGTTCTATCTCCGGACCGGCAAGCGGCTGGCGACGCGCGTTTCGGAGATCGTCATCGAATTCAAGCCGATCCCGCATTCGATCTTCGGCGAGAGCGCCGGGCCGATCTCCGCCAACCAGCTGGTCATCAGGCTGCAGCCCGACGAGGGCGTCAAGCAGTTCATCATGATCAAGGATCCGGGGCCGGGCGGCATGCGGCTGCGCCAGATTCCGCTCGACATGAGTTTTGCGCAATCCTTCGACGGCCGCGCCCCCGATGCCTATGAGCGGCTGATCATGGACGTCATCCGTGGCAACCAGACGCTGTTCATGCGCCGCGACGAGGTCGAGGCGGCGTGGAAATGGATCGACCCGATCCAGGACGCCTGGGAAAGCGGCAGGCAAGAGGCGCAAGGCTACACCGCCGGCACATGGGGCCCCTCGGCCTCGATTGCGCTGATCGAACGCGACGGGCGGACATGGCACGAGAGCAATTAGGCGGCGCCTACAACTGGCACGAATTTGCCGGACGCCAGGAGTTGGCGACAGCGCTTGCCGGCCACGTCGCCGGCCGTCTCTCAAAGGCGATCGCCGAGCGCGGCATGGCGCTGCTTGCGGTCTCGGGCGGCACGACGCCGGCGAAATTCTTCGCGGCGCTTTCGACCGTTCCGATCGCCTGGGAAAAGGTGACGATAACATTGGTCGACGAGCGCTTCGTGCCGCCCTCATCGCCGCGCTCCAATGCCGGCCTGGTTGCCGCCAACCTGCTGCAGAACGCGGCCGCCGCCGCGAATTTCGTGCCGCTCTACCACGCCGCGGCAACGATCGAGGGTGCAGCGGTCTCCGACAGTGAGGCGCTGCAAGTGCTGCCCTGGCCACTCGACGTTGTTGTGCTAGGCATGGGAACTGATGGCCACACCGCCTCGTTCTTTCCGGATGCCGACAACCTGGCAAGATTGCTCGATCCGTCGTCGCAAAGGATCGTGCTTCCGGTTCACGCGGCAAGTGCCGGCGAGCCACGGCTGACGCTGTCACTGGCGCGGATCATCAATGCCGCCTTCATCGCGCTGCATATCGAGGGCGCGGAAAAACGCACCGCATTCGAGGCCGCGCTTGGAGTTGGAGCACGAAAGCCCATTCGCGCCGTGCTCGATGCCACTCAAAAGCCCGTAGAGGTTTTCTGGGCACCCTGATCTCAACTTGGCTGCAGGTCCCGGCAACAGCCGGAAGGTGTTTGCGGGACCTCGCCTGAAAGGACCGACCGCCATGACCGCAAGACGCGATATCGAAGCCATCACCCAGCGCATCCGTGAGCGCTCCAAGCCCGGTCGCGAGGCCTATCTCGGCCGCATCGCCGAAGCCTCGAACCGCACCGCCAACCGGGCCGTGCTGTCCTGCGGCAACCTGGCCCACGGCTTTGCCGTCTGCAGCCCTTCCGAAAAGGTAGCGCTTGGCGGGGACCGGGTACCGAATCTCGGCATTATCACCTCCTATAACGATATGCTGTCGGCACATCAGCCTTTCGAGACGTTTCCGGCGCTGATCAAGGATGCGGCGCGCGAGGCCGGCGGCATCGCCCAGGTGGCCGGCGGCGTGCCGGCGATGTGCGACGGCGTCACCCAGGGCCAGCCCGGAATGGAGCTGTCGCTGTTCTCGCGCGACGTGATCGCCATGGCCGCGGCAATCGGCCTGTCGCACAACATGTTCGATGCCGCCGTCTATCTCGGCGTCTGCGACAAGATCGTGCCCGGGCTGGTGATCGCGGCGCTGACCTTCGGTCATCTGCCGGCGGTCTTCATCCCGGCCGGGCCGATGACGACCGGCATTCCGAACGACGAAAAGGCCAAGATCCGCCAGCTCTATGCCGAGGGCAAGGCCGGGCGGGCCGAACTGCTCGAAGCCGAATCAAAATCCTATCACGGGCCGGGAACCTGCACTTTCTACGGTACCGCCAATTCCAACCAGATGCTGATGGAGATCATGGGCCTGCACACGCCTGGCGCTTCCTTCGTCAATCCCGGCACGCCGCTGCGCGACGCGCTGACCAGGGAAGCGACGAAGCGGGCGCTGGCGATCACCGCGCTCGGCAACGCCTACACGCCGGTCGGGCGGATGATCGACGAGCGCTCGATCGTCAACGGCATCGTCGGCCTGCACGCCACCGGCGGTTCGACCAACCACACCATCCACCTGATCGCTATGGCAGCGGCGGCCGGCATCGCCATTACCTGGCAGGACATCTCCGACATCTCGGAAGCGGTGCCGCTGCTGGCGCGGGTCTATCCGAACGGCCTTGCCGATGTGAACCATTTCCACGCCGCCGGCGGGCTCGGCTTCCTGATCCGCGAACTGCTCGACGCAGGCATCCTGCACGAGGATGTGCAGACGGTGTGGGGCGAAGGGCTGCGCCCCTACGCGGTCGAGGCCAGGCTCGGCGCCGACGGCGGCGTCGTGCGCGAGGCTTCGCCGCGCGAGAGCGGGGACGAGAAGGTGCTGGCGCCGTTCAAGAAGGCGTTCCAGCCGAGCGGCGGTCTGAAAGTGCTTTCGGGCAATCTCGGCCACGCCGTCATCAAGACATCGGCGGTCAAGCCGGAGCGGCGCGTCATCGAGGCGCCGGCCAAGGTGTTCGACAGCCAGCAAGGCCTGAACGAGGCGTTCAAGGCGGGGTCGCTGACCGGCGACTTCATCGCCGTCATTCGGTTCCAGGGACCGAAGGCCAACGGCATGCCGGAATTGCACAGGCTGACCACCGTGCTCGGCATCCTGCAGGACCGCGGCCAGCATGTGGCGTTGGTCACCGACGGCCGCATGTCGGGCGCTTCAGGCAAGGTGCCAGCGGCGATTCACGTGACGCCGGAAGCGGCGGAGGACGGGCCTATCGCCAGGATCCATGACGGCGATATCATCAGGCTCGACGCCGAGGCCGGGACGCTGGAGGTACTGGTGCCAGCCGGCGATTTCGCACTGCGCCGCCCCGCGGACAGCGACCTCATAGGCAATGAATTCGGCTTCGGCCGCGAGCTTTTCGCCGGGTTCCGGCAGTTGGTGGGACGCGCCGACCATGGCGCCAGCGCCTTCGGTACGGCGTGACTTTTCGACCATGGAAGAGCGGCTGGTGGCCGCTCTCCCTTAGATCTACTGAACGGTCAGCTCGGCTCGCGCGCCGGCCCTGACCGTTACCGTGCCTTGCCTCGAGCTGTTGTCCGATTTCTCCGAAACCACCGCGTAGTCGCCGGCCGACAGAGTGGCTTGATACTTCTGGTCGTAGGCGTAGCCGACCGACTTGCGGGTTCCGTCGATGGCCTTCCTGGCCTCGAATATCTCGATCTTCGAGGCCCCTGGCGCGGTTATCGTCAGCATGCCGGCGTTCATCGCGATCTTCAGATCCTGATGGTCGCCAACCTTGACGCTGAACGGCTGCTCGGCCACCGCAAGGTCGACCGTCGCGACCATTACATAATCGTCGGGCGGCAGATCGAACTTGCTGTCCGGACCGTAGGCATAAGTCACCTCCTGCCTGGTTCCGTCGATGTTCTTTTTCGCCTGGAGCACTTTGAAGCCAACGCCCGAACCCTCGGCCTTGTCGCCGCCGGCAGCATAATAGGCGTTGGCGACGATACGCCCGACGCCGACGATAATGTCCTTGTCGATGACCCTGCCGGCGGCAAGCGGGATCGTCTCGATAACCATGCCCTGGCCGATCGTGACCGTCACCTTCTGGTCACCGGCCGGCAGCACGACTTTCGTGTCACCGTAATAGGTCGGCGGGGTGTCGACGCCGGGATAGCCGATTACGACAGCCGCGCCGTCATCAACGTCCGCTCCTTCGCTTGGCCGCGGGTGGATGACCAGCGTGCCGGCATTCAGGTTGAAGTGCGGTTTGGCGACCTGGCCAGGCTCTATCTTGATCTTCTGTTCGGCCCTGGCCTCGCCGGCACGCGCGACGACGATATAGTCGCCCGGCTCCAGATTGCCCTTGTAGGTGCCATATTCGGTGGTGACGGGATCGCCGCGCGTGCCGTCGGAATTCGCCTTGTAGATCTCCCAGGCATTGCCGTCGGTGACGGGATCGCCACCCTCGGCAAGCGCGACGGTGGGCACGAAATTGGACTCCGCCGGCTGGGCGGGCGCCGGCTGGGGAGCAGGCTGCGGGGCGGGAGTCGGTTCAGGGGCGGGTGGCGGAGGCGCAACGGTCTCGACGAGGGCGTCCTGCAATGCCTTTTCATCCGACGCTTCGATATATTTGCCGCCGGTATTGTCGGCGAGGCAACCGACATGCTTGCCCTCGGCCGCCGTCAGGCCGAAGCCGACGACATTGATGGTGAAGTCGACGCCAGCAGCCTCCAGTTCCTTGCCGAGCGCACAGGGATCGCCGCTACATGTCTCGATGCCATCGGTGATGAGAACGACCGTCGCCTTGTCCTCGGTGTATTTCAATGCTTCCGCCGCTTGCTTGACCGCAGCGGTCAGCGGCGTCTTGCCCTGAAATTTCAAGCTGTCGGCCGCGGCTGAGATCGCACTTGCCGAGCCTGCCTGCGGTGGCACGATGAGTTCGATGTCGTCGCAACTGGCCTTCTCGCGATGGCCATAGGCCATGAAGCCTATTTCCTCCTCGGCCGGGACCGATTGCAGCACGTTCCGCAGCGATTGACGGGCGATTTCGAGCTTGGGCTTGCCGTCGATCTGCGCCCACATAGAGCCGGAGGCATCGAGAATGACGATGACGCGATCGGCGGCGAAGCCGAACCCCGTCGTCCACAGCAACAGGGCGGCCGCAGCGACGCTCTGCACAAATCCCGCCATCAAAAATCTCCCCCGTCAGTCGCCGCCGCTCGGCGCCGGAAAGCTATTTGACGCCGGGTCGCGACACAAGCCCGGACGGAGTACGAAGCTGCGTCGCCTCTCTGCCAAACCCTCAATACGCCGTGCGGCGTTCCTCGGAAGGCGGCCGGCCGAATTGCAGCCGGTAGCTCTGGGCAAAATAGGAATGCGAGGTGAAGCCGGTGGCGATTGCCACGTCGAGGATCGGCATGTTTGTCTGGCGCAGCAATTCGCGCGCCCGCTCGAGCCTGAGCCGCATATAATAGCGCCCGGGCGTCACACTGAGATGGCGCAGGAACAGGCGCTCGACCTGGCGCACCGACAGGCCCGCCGACTTGGCGAGTTGCACCGCCGACAGCGGCTCGTCGAGATGGTCGGCCATCAGCTCGACGATGCGGCGCAGCTTCTCCGACTTGCCGGTCAGGTCGCGTTCCGGGCCGACGCGCTGGCGGTCCCCGGCCGAGCGGATGCGCTCATGCTGGAACTGGTTGGCGACGCCATTGGCGAGGCTCGAGCCGAAATCACCGCGCACGATCTCCAGCATCAGGTCGATCGATGTGGTGCCGCCGGCGCAGGTGTAGCGCTTGCGGTCGATCTCGAAGACGTTGCCGGTGCAGTTGATGTCCGGAAAGCGTTCGAGGAAGCCGGCGCGGTTTTCCCAATGGATGGTGCAGCGATAGCCATCGAGCTGGCCTGCTTCGGCAAGCAAATAGGAGCCGACCGAAAGCGCGCCGAGCGCATTGCCGCGCCGGCCCCAACTGCGCAGCGCTGCCAGCACCTTGCTCTTGCCGGGAAATTCCGTCGTCAGCCCGACCGAGACGAACAGGATATCGACCGGCGGCAGATCGGCAACCGCGTAGTCGATCTTGAGCGGCAGGCCGTTGGACGCCATGACGGCGTCGCCGTCGGCCGACACCGTAGTCCAGCCATAGAAATCGCGGCCGAGCAGCCGGTTCGCCGACCGGAACGTGTCGATTGCCGCGGCCAGCGAGAACATGGAGAACTTGTCGACCAACAGAAACCCGAACTGCCGCCCGCCCTGAACGGGATCATTGGTGACCGGCCGTTCTAAGGGAACAGTGAGGTTCGGCAAGGACGCTGCTTTCTGGTCAGAAGGAAGGCCGTTCCAATCCGGCTGCGAGATAGGCGGAAGCTAGCGTGTTGGCCATCAGCATGGCAATGGTCATCGGTCCGACGCCGCCAGGCACCGGCGTGATGGCGCCGGCCGTCTTCGCCGCCTCGGCAAAGGCGACGTCGCCGACGAGGCGCGTCTTGCCTTCGCCCTTTTCAGGTGCGGCGACGCGGTTGATGCCGACATCGATGACGGTGGCGCCAGGCTTGACCCAGTCGCCGCGGACCATTTCAGACCGGCCGACGGCGGCGACCAGAATATCGGCGGTGCGGGCAAGCGCCGGCAGGTCCCTGGTCCGGCTGTGTGCGATGGTGACGGTGCAGTTGGCGGCAAGCAGAAGATTGGCCATCGGTTTGCCGACGATGTTCGAACGCCCGACGACGACCGCATTGAGACCGGACAGGTCCTTGCCGCGCACCCGTTCGATCAGCAGCATCGAGCCGGCCGGCGTGCAAGGCACGAAGGCGGTCTCGAGTTCGCCGGTGCCGAGCTTGCCGACATTGATGAAGTGGAAGCCGTCGACATCCTTCTCCGGCGCGATGGTCTGGATGATCTTGCCGGAATCGATATGGCCGGGAAGCGGAAGCTGCACGAGGATGCCGTTGATGGCCGGATCGGCGTTGAGCTGGCCGATGATCTTCAACAGGTCCGGCTCGGAGGTTTCGGCCGGCAGCGTGTGCTGAACCGAATGGAAGCCGCATTCCTTGGCGGTGCGGGATTTGGAGGCGACATAGACTTGGCTCGCCGGATCCTCGCCGACGATGACCACGGCGAGACCGGGCTGCCGTCCACCCTTTTCCGCCAGTTCGGCGGTCAGGGCCTTGACCCGCCGCACCACGTCTTCGGCGACGCTTTTTCCGTCAATCAACTCAGCCATGAACCACCCTCGACGCCTATCGCGTAAGCCTGCCGCGTTAAAACATCCATGCGGCGCGCTCCAGATATCTTTTATGCAGGCCGTTGCCCAGAACCATGCGCTGCGGGCGGACATGCAGCGCGGCATTTTCACGAAAATCGAGCCGGGCAATCCCGTCAATGCGCCGTCCCATGCCGTTAACTCGAAACCGGCATGTTTTATTCGACGCTCAGAAATAGCGGCGGCGCGCGCGGTTTTCGGTGAGCTCGCGAACGACCTCGCGGAATTCGCGCAGGCTGGCGCGGATTTCCTCGATCTGGCTTTGCTGATCGGCGGCTTCCGAGGCCTGATTTGCCTTCCTCGACCAGGCCTGAGTATGGGCCGAATGCGGCGGCGTGGGTTGCTGCGGATAAGGTGCCCGACCGGCATAGAGCGGCTGCGGGTGGAACGCAGGTGGCATCGCTGCGGTGGAATTTGTCGCGGCGGAAGTCTCACCGGACGCCATCTCCTCCGGCGCTCTGCCAGGCATGAGCCGGCTCAGCGCCGACAACACGGCACCGATCGGACCAGGACGTTTGGTACGCGCGATCTCGACCGGCAGAGCAGGAGGCGGCGCTGCCCGATATGCTGGGCGATCGGCGGAACCGGCATCGGGGCCGCCAAGGGAGCCAGCGGGGACGAAAAACCGATCGGCAGCTGCAGCCTCTTCCATCAGCATGGTGCCGGCCTTTGGCTCATCAGGACGGGGCTGGGTAATGCCGGCGGCTGCCAACAGGATCGTGCTGGCACGCGCTTCGCGGCGCGAGCGGGCAAGACGATGGCGTGTGGCGGCATCCTCGCGCCATAACCGGCCTGCGCGGTCCTCTAGCGAAACCAGCGATGCTTCGTCCTCGCCGCGCACCGCCTCGACGAGCGACAGCAAGGACCGCTCGTTCCTCCGGTGTTCACGATTATCCCTGTAAGCCATGATTCCTCGAGCTTTCCCCTCGGGCTGGGACGTAGCGACCGTTCCTGGTTAAGCGATGCTAAACAGGCATAGGAAATAAAAGGTTAATTTGGTCGGCCCACCCCTGCGCGACTACATGCGCATCCCAACCGCAAGGAGAACATCTGTCCCGGCGATTTCTTCATTGATAATGTGGTGTTGCTGGCCTGAGCAAGTATCGTTGCGACCGATCTCAGTCCGGGAATTCCGCGTGATCACAGTCCCAACAGGGGCTTCCCCGCCCTGCCGCGAACGTCTATGGGAAGCCATCTCTATGGGAGGCTTTCGATGACGATCAGGCTTGTTCTCGCCGGTTGCGGCAATATGGGCTACGCCATGCTCTCGGGCTGGCTGAAAGCCGGCAAGCTGGCTCCGGCTGCGGTGTTTGTGGTCGAGCCCAATGCCGAGTTGCGCAAGCGTGCCGAAGCGCTGGGCTGCGCTGCCGGCGCGGATGCCGGCGCCATCCCGGCGGACGCCGTGCCGACCCTCGTCGTCATTGCGGTCAAGCCGCAGGTGATCCGCGACGTGACGGCCGGCTACATCCGCTTCAATGATGGCCGGACCACCTTCCTCAGCATCGCCGCCGGGACACCCGTCGCTACGTTCGAAGGTATTCTCGGCGACCGCGCGCCGATCGTGCGCTGCATGCCCAACACGCCGGCGGCGATCGGCAAGGGCATGATGGTGGTGTTTTCCAACAGCCTGGTTTCCGACGACACCAAGCGTTTTGTTGCCGACCTGCTTTCGGCGAGCGGGCAAGTGGCCGATATCGACGACGAAGCCCTGATGGATGCGGTGACGGCAGTCTCCGGGTCGGGGCCGGCCTATATCTTCCATTTCATCGAAGCGCTGACCGTGGCCGCCGAGAAAGCCGGCCTGCCGACGGGGACTGCCAAGCTCTTGGCCATGCAGACGGTCTACGGCGCCGCCTCGCTGGCCGCCGAAAGCGGCGAGGAGCCCGGCGTGCTCAGACAGCAGGTGACCAGCCCCAACGGCACCACGGCTGCCGCCCTTGCCGTGCTGATGGGCGAGGACCGTCTGACGCGCCTGCTCACCGAGGCGGTGGAAGCGGCGCGGCTGCGGTCTATCGAGCTCGGGAAGTAACAGCCGGTTGCGGATTACGCGAGGTCGGTATGCGAAAAGTCGTTGCCCTTGTAGAGCAGTGCGGAGCCATGACTTTTTGCGCAGGCATAAGAAAGGCAGTCGGCTAAGTTGAGCTGGGCGGGATGTCCGCGCCCCTTTCCGTAGTCTGAAAATGCCTGGATCGCGAGCTTGGCATCGCTGGCGTCGATCGGCACAATTTCGATTTCGGCCTCGCGAAGAAACGCCTCTATCGCATCTCCGGCGACAACCGGCGGCACGGCAAGCATCGTCGAAAGCCGCATCGCCGCTTCAAGCACCACCAACGCCGAAGTTATTCTCGCGGGCGCTGCCTCAATGCGATTACTCAACTCGCGGGCATCCTCTTCGCCTGAAAGAATCGCGACAACCACGGAGGTGTCGATGAACATCAGGGATGGCCCCACATCTCATCGATCTCATCCTTCGTCACAGCCCGACCACCTTGGCCTGCCTTGGCCTTGAAGTCGTTGGCAATGGCAGCAAGCCGCTCAGCCAGGGGAATGCGTCCGCTCTCCCGCTTCAACTCGGATTCAAGCGCTTCGATGACCGCTTCGGTCATCGAAATCTTGCGTTTGGCAGCAAGCTCTCGCGCCAGTTCGCGTGCGCGCGGGTCCCTGATCTGAAGATTCATGTGATCGCCTCCGCCTTCATCGTCAATACAATATAGAGAGTTGTAATGACAATGCCAGTAGGCCCGGCCAAAGGCCACCGCGACAGCTCACCGGTCGACAGCGTCACGCCCATACAGCATCTCGTCCTGCAGCCGGCGCAAGGCGAACAGCCCGGTCGTCGGGTCGGGCGCGGCATTGTCGGCGGTGAGCAATTCGCCTTTCCTCACCGGTTTCAGCACCTTGCCGCCTTCGAGCAGACCGACCGGCACGGCGCGATGGGCGCGGGCTTCTTCGACGGTCATGGTCCAGGAGCGGTAGCAGGTCTCGCCGATCGCGTCGAAAACCTCGCCTGCCGCCAGATCGCGCTTGGCCACCGCGCAGACCTCTGCCACCGGCCGCGGCAGCGGCACCATGTCGGGCTTGCCGTAAAGCGCGATGCGAGCGGCCGTCAGCGGCACTTCCAACGAGGTCAGATGGTAGGGCCTGAAGAAGCTGTAATAGGGACCGTGGCCGATATGCAGATCGTCCATGCGCTCGATGATGCGCGGATGCGTCGCCTCGACGATGACGAAGACACCGGGCGCCACGCCCTTGCCGACGGTGTAGTCGACGACGCCCTTCTTCGACAGAATGCCGCCCTGCTCGCGCGGGATCAGCACCTTGACCAGCTCGTCGCGATCGGCCTTGGGGCCGTGCATGCCGGGAACGTCGGGCACCAGCCCGGTGGCGTTGGCAATGGCGCACATCTCGACCATGGTTTTCGAGCCGTCGACGAACTCGACCAGCATGCGCGGATTCATGTTGCGGCGCAGCGCCTCCTCGCGGTAGTCGTCGGGAACGGCGTCGTGGTTGAGCGGGTTGTTCTTGCCCTTGCCGGCGGAGACGATGGTGTAGCCGAGCGCCGAGGCGAACTCGATCAGCTCCATGCAGCTCGACGGCTCGTCGCCGGCACCGACCGAATAGACGACGCCGAGCCGGTCGGCCTGCTGCTTCAGATAACAGCCGATGGTGACGTCGGCCTCGACATTCATCATCACCAGATGCTTGCCGTGCTGCATCGCCATCAGGTCGAAATCGGCGGCGACCCCGGGCTTGCCGGTGGCATCGATGACGACATCGATAAGCGGATTGGTGACCAGCATTTCGTTCGAGGTGACGGCGATCTTGCCGCTTTCGATCGCCTGGCTGACCTTCGAAGCGCTGTCCGCTTCGGCTGCCATCGCCTGGTCGCCATAAGCAATGCGGATGGCGTCACGCGCCGTATGCGGGCGGCGCGTCGAGATCGCGCAAACCGAAATGCCCGGCATCAGCATGCCTTGCGTCACCAGGTCGGTGCCCATCTCGCCCGAACCGATAACGCCGATGCGCACCGGGCGGCCTTCCGCGGCGCGCTTGGCAAGATCGCGGGCAAGCCCGGTCAAGGCGACATTGGTCATACTGGAAACGTCCACTGCTTTTTGATTTGAAGCGGGAATAGCAGGGAACGGCAACCCATTGCCAATCGAAACCGGCCGCGGCGGTCTTTTCTTGCGCATGACCCCGGAAACCAGAATTGTTCCTATGAAGACATGCACCCGGCCGAAGGACTAACGAGGGTCCTGTGGCGCCAAAGGCCCGCGTTGAAGCGGCGGAACGGGCCGTTAAGCCTGGATGGATCGCAGCCAAGAAATGTACGGAAATTCTTAGTCATTCTTTTATGCAATCCTGCTTTGATAGGGAAATGGACTGGCGTGCCCGCATTTTTAGGTGTTTTTTCCGCGCTATGCGACCGATCGGCGAGAGCGGCAACGTTGCTACTATTTTTGCTCTGTCTTTGCCGATTGTCGTCGGCGGTGCGGGCCTCGGTATCGAGACTTCCTATTGGTATTACAGCAGCC